>NZ_RCNY01000086.1:0-318137 GCF_004307635.1 Pseudomonas sp. Sample_22 | reverse complement strand
GCGTCCCGGGCTGCATTCCCACGCAGAGCGTAGGAACGATCATGTGCGGTCAGGCAATCCAAGGGGATTTGCGGATGACTTCGACGAAGTTCATCGGCTTGAACCCTGGCTCCTGATCCACCAGCACATCGGTCTTCACGTTGCCGAACGTCGTCTGCGGGCGATGGCGCAAACCGTCGGCAAAGGCGCAGATGATGCACTCCTTGAATCCCTCGCCCCGCGGATGAGCATGCACCACCGCTTCGCGCTGCTCAGTGGAAAACGCCGCGTAGTCCATCCCCAGCACGTCCATCTCGACGCCGGCAGTCACCAGCGCCACGGTCGGCCGCAAGTGCTGCGGTACGCCCGGCGTGGTGTGCAGGGCAATCGACAACCAGACTTGCTCGATATCGTCTTCGCTCAGCCCGTATGGCTTGAGAAACGCCGCCGCCGCGTTGGCGCCATCGACTTCGAAGCGTTCGTTGTCACTGCGGTAACCTTCCACCAGCCCCAGGTCATGGAACATCGCGCCGACATACAGAAGCTCCGGGTTGTAGGCCAGTTGCTTGCGCTCACCGCTCAGCGCGCCGAACAGAAACACCCGGCGCGAGTGGTGGTAGAGCAGGTCGGATTCGATGTCGCGGATGTATTCGGTGGTTGCTTTGACCAGTGCGCTGTCGGGGATTTTGATCCCGGCGATGGTGGTGCTCATGGACGATTCCTCACAGTGAGCGCCGTGGCGGCGCTGAGGATTCAAGTCTGTCCGCGGCCCCTCAAGCGAACAATCGAAGCGTGGCTGCGATCCTTGCCAATGAGCATGCATATCGCGCCAGCCTCGCTTGTTGGACCCGGATTGGCTAGGGTTGGTCGCGGTAGCCGTGCTTTTGTGGCGAGGGAGCTTGCTCCCGCTGGGCTGCGAAGCAGCCCCCAAATCTGCGACCGAGATTCAGGTGTATCGTATCCGGCGATTTTGCGATTGCTGCGCAGTCGAGCGCGAGCAAGCTCTCTTGCCACAGTAAGCGTGATCCATACAGGCGTTTCGAACCATGAGTAAAACCGTCGCCATCGTGGTGTTCGCCGGCGTTCAGTCGCTGGATGTCACCGGTCCTATGGATGTGTTCTGCGAGGCCAATCGCTTTCTGGCGCCCGAAGATCACTATCGACTGGAAGTGATCGGCGTGGAGCACGGGGTGATGGCGTGTTCGAATGGCCTGGCGCTGAACGCCCATCGGCATTTCAGCAAAGCGTCACAGGCTTACGATTTGCTGCTGGTGGCCGGAGGTCCGCAGTTGCCATTGATGGATTTTGGCGCCGCGTTCAATGCCTGGTTGCGAGATGCCTGCGCGTTGGCGCAACGCTTTGGGTCGATCTGCAACGGTGCGTTCATGCTGGCCCGGGCCGGTTTGCTGGAAGGGCGGACGGTGACGACACATTGGGGCGATGCGGCGGCGCTGGCGGCATTGTGTCCGTCGACCCGGGTCGAAGCCGATCGTTTGTACGTACAGGACGCCGAACTCTACACCTCGGCCGGCGTGACGGCGGGCATCGACCTGTCGCTATATTTACTGGCACGCGATCACGGACCGGAAGTGGCACTGAACGTGGCAAAGCGATTGGTAGTGTTCACCCAGCGCTCCGGGGGGCAATCACAATTCAGTCCGTTCCTGACCCCTCACGCCGAACCGACGTCGGCGGTGGCGATGGTCCAGCATTATGTGCTGGCCAATCTGACGGGCGACCTGACCATCGCCGATCTGGCCAATGCCGCCAACATGAGCGCGCGCAACTTTTCCCGGGTGTTCGCCAAGGAAGCGAAAATCACCCCCGCCGAGTTCGTTGAGCGGGCGAGAGTGGATGCCGCGCGGGTGATGCTCGAGAGCACACGGGCACCGCTCAAGACCGTGGCCTGGCAGTGCGGCTTTCGCGATGCCCAGCACATGCGCAGCGTGTTCAATCGCAGGTTGGGGGTGACACCGCAGCAGTTCAGGCTGAACTTTGCGGCGATGGTGTAAGCAAGGGCCTCTTCGCGGGCAAGCCTCGCTCCTACGGGATTTACATCATTCAGTATCCCGTAGGAGCGAGGCTTGCCCGCGAAGGCGTCCGCTCAATCAATTAACCGCTATTGCTTTGAGCGCGCCGGCAACAGCTTCAAGGTGCTGCGGGTATTGGCCGTCACCTCTTCATCAGTGAGGTGCGCCTGGTAGTAAACCCCTTCGACATACGCATCGGCCTGATCATCGAAATGACTGTCGAACGGCACGCCACTCTGGCCAACCGGATTGATTGTCAGGCTGTGGGTCGGGTCGGCGAAGTCGATCAGGCGGCGGGTCGACGGGCCATAGGTGACCGGCCAGGGTGCCGGGCCGATCTTGGCCGACAGGTTGTTCGGCACTTCATGGCTGCCGGGTGCCGCGAACGGGCCGACGTTGAAGATCCGGTCCAGCGGTTTCTGCTGCCCCAGCGGATGGCCATGGGTCAGCGTGTGCGCCTTGCCCCACTGCCATTGCGCGAAGTCCGCTCCAAGGGTGGCCTTGAGGTGGGCGATGCTCGCTTGCCAGGCAACCTTGACCGTGTCGGCCCGGGTTTCCTTGCCGAGTGTGTTGCGGTTATCCCACCACGGCGAATCCGGATTGGCCGCCAGGCGCGGGAGTGCAGCGTCGATCACTCGGGTCGACAGCAGCGTCTCGAAAAAATCATTGCCCAGCTCATCGTGCATCGCCGCATCGGCAAGGTTGAACAGGAACTGGTTGAACACGGTGGCGCTGGTGGACTCCAGCGGATAATCGCCCTTCCATTGCGCCAGTTGCTCCACCAGTTTCAGTTCGGCAGGATCCGTCACTACCGAGCGCAGCACCGGTAGCAGCGGTGCCAACAGACGCTGGCCGTAGCCGGTGGTGGTGCCCAGTTGCAGTTTCTGGCTGGCATCGAGATCCCACTTGATGGCCTTGTCGCCGAGCTGTTGATTGAGCTGCTGACCACGGTCGGCCAGGTTGTAGTAACCGGGAATCTCCATGCCTGTCGCCGACACTGGCTGGAAGTTGGCGGAGACGATATAGCCCCGTGCCGGGTTTTCTTCCTGCGGGTTGGCGCTGAACGGGTAGAAACCGTCCTTGTCCGCCTCGGCACTGCTGCCGTCGAGAATGAACCACGGCTTTACGCCGGCAGGCCGCTTGGGCAGCTGCGCCGCCGCCCACCAGCCGATATCACCCTTGGCGTTGGCCCAGACGATGTTCAGGCCGGGCGCCTGAACCTTGGCGGCCGCGCTGCGCGCCTTGGCCAGGGTGTCGGCGCGATTGAGCTGATAGAAACCTTCGAGAATCGGGTTCTGGCTTTCCAGGAACCCCCACCACATGGCGATCGGCGTTTTGCCGACGCTGTTGCCCAGCGCATCATTGATGATCGGGCCGTGGGGCGACTGGCGCAATACCAGGGAGACCGGTGCCTGGCCCTTCACCGCGATCTGCTGTTCGCTGCTCACCAGATCAACCCACTTGCCGCGATACCAGACCTGATTGGGGTTGTCCGGGTTGACCTTCTCGGCGATCAAGTCCAGGTCGTCGTTCTGGAACATGGTGATGCTCCAGCCGAAATCACGGTTCATGCCCAGCGAGGCGAAAGGCATCAGGGCCTGATAGTGGCCGTACAGGTCAAAACCCGGTGCCGAGAGGTGCGCCTCGTACCACACCGACGGCGCGGAGAAACGGATATGCGGATCGCCGGCCAGCAGCGGCTTGCCACTTTTGGTGTGATTGCCGGCGACCACCCAGGCATTGCTGCCCTCGAATTGCGGCAGGCCGTTGTCGGCCAAGGCTTGCTCACTGAGGCGGGCGAGGGCGTTGAGGTCTTTCCAGTCCGCGTTGGCGAGGGTTGGTGCGGCGGCGTTGTGTTGCTTGGCCAGCACGCCTTTGGGCTGCCAGTCGAGGTCGAAAACGTTCAGGTATTGCGAGCCGAGTTGATCGCGTACGTAGGTCAGCAGCGGTTCGGTACGGAACGCTGCGGCAAAACTGTAGGCCATGTAGCCGGCGATGCTGATGGTGTCCTGGGCGGTAAACGGGCGCTTCTGGATACCCAGAACATCGAACTCCACGGGTTTTGCATGGCTGTCCTGATACTGGTTGATACCGTCCAGATAGGCTTGCATGGCGATGAAGGCCGGTGATTGCTGGTCCAGATTGGCCAGGTAGGTTTCGGCACGTTCGCGAATGCGCAGGCTGCGCATCAATTTGTCGGTGTCGAGCAGCTTCGGCCCCAGCACCTCCGCCAGCTCCCCCCGGGCGAGGCGCCGCAGGACTTCCATCTGGAACAGTCGATCCTGGGCGTGGACGTAGCCAAGCGCGCGGTACAGATCGGTTTCGTTTTCGCCGCGGATGTGCGGGATGCCGCGCTCGTCGTAACGTACGGTGACCGAGCCTTGCAGGTGTTGCAGCTCCACCATGCCCTGACGTGTCGGCTGCTTGCTGTAGACGTACCAGCCGCCAGCGGCAGCGATTGCGACGACCAACAAACCGAGTGCGGTCAGGCTACGTTTCATGGTGACTCCTTGTTGTTATGGTGGTAGCAAATCCCTGGTGCCACTGTTTAACACGGCTCACCGTAAACAGGCATCGCCCGTAGGAGGGATTCGCATTGCGGCGTTTGTCGCTACTGAGTCGTAGTGGCAGGCCACGGGCAGTAACACCCTACGGCCAGTGTGTGCGTGGCACTCACTGCACGACCTTCGTTTAACGCTTGCAGGATCGGCTCGATAAAACTGTTGCTCGAGTTGCAAGTCAGGCCTTCGCTGTAAGGGCCGAAGTACGCCAGTTTGCCGGTGCGGTCCCAAATCGCCACGGCAGGGCTGGCGGGGACTTGTTCGGAGCCGGGCAGGATGGTCAGTGTTTTCAGGCTGCTCAGGTTGCTCGGCAGTTGTCCGTGGCTGCCGGTTTTTTGCACCGCATAGAATTCAACGCCTTTTGGTACGTACTGTTCAACCAGTTCGCTGAGGTGTTGTTGATTGCCGACGTTGCACGGGCAGGCCGGGTCCCAGAAATGCACCAGACGGATGGCGCCCGGTCCGGCAAGGGTGTCGGGTAAACGCAGCGGGTCGCCGGAGAACACAGCGGTGTGTTCGCTGAATGCGCGCAGGTAGCGCCCCTGGAACCAGTCGTAAGCCGCCCACAGCACTGCGGCGCAGAGCAGGGTCAGCAGGCTGACAAACAGGGTGGCACGAACGGGCGAGCGCATCGGTTCAATCCTCGAAGGTCGGCTAGCTTGCCATGCTTGCTGCGACAGATGAATATCGCAGGTCCATAAAGTCCGTTTCAGGTAATGGAATCGTTCATGCCCGCCACTTTCGACCCCAACGATCTGCGCGCCAGCCTGCGGCCACTGGCTGAAGGTCAGCCGTTGTCAGCGCAGGCGCAGGCCTATCAGCGATTTTACGGACTGGATTTTTCGTCGCGCGACGTGCGCCGCGGCCTGGGGCGTTTTCAAGTCGACGGCTATGAGGTGGTCAGCCAGGTCTGGTGGCCGCAGCAGGCGAAAGCGACCCTGTTTGTCTTTCATGGTTTTTACGATCACACCGGGCTCTATCGTCATGTGATCGAGTGGGCGCTCGATCAGCAATTTGCGGTGATCGCCTGCGACCTGCCCGGACATGGTCTGTCCAGTGGCGAGCGGGCGAGCATCAAGGATTTCGCCGAGTACCAGGACACCTTGCAAGGGCTGTTTGCCGAAGCGCAATCCCTCGACCTGCCGCAACCGTGGCACCTGTGCGGGCAGAGCACCGGTGGGGCGATCGTGATCGACCATGTGTTGAATGCCGGGGCGAACAGCCCGGCGCAAGGGCAGGTGATTCTATTGGCGCCGCTGGTGCGGCCGCGAGCGTGGGGCTGGTCGCACTTCAGCTATTACTTGCTCCGGCCATTCGTCAAAGCGATTGCGCGGCGCTTCAGTGAGAACTCCAACGATCCGGATTTTCTACCGTTCCTGCAGGCCGATCCCTTGCAACCGCTACGTCTGCCAACCGCCTGGGTCGGGGCGCTGGCGCAGTGGATCAAACGCATCGAAGCGGCGCCGGGCAGCAACCGTCGACCATTGATTGTGCAGGGGCAGGCGGACATGACCGTGGATTGGCAGCACAACCTTGAGGTATTACGGGCAAAGTTCGACCGGCCACAGGTATTGATGTTACCCGAGGCGCGGCATCATCTGGCGAATGAGGCACTGGTGTTGCGCGGGGAGTATTTCGGGTTCTTGAGCAAGCGGATAAAGGGCAGGAATTTGTAGCGATAGTTCGGGCCCCATCGCCAGCAGGCTGGCTCCCACAATGGTCCGGTGTCTACAAATCCAATGTGGGAGCCAGCCTGCTGGCGATGGCGATCTATATGGCGCCGAAGATCACTGGCCGAGGTTTGAAGAACTCTGCCCCACCGCCAACCCGGCCTTGATCGCCGCCAGTGCTGCCTGGTAATACGCCTTGCCTTCTGCCGATTCGGCAAACGTGGCGAACTCTTCCAGCTCTTCATCCGACAGGTCGCGATAGACGTAGAGCAGCGTGTTGTTCAGATCGCTGCCGATCTGCTCCATCAAGCGCTGGCGCTGACCGTTCAACATGCCCTGCGCCTGCCCGGCGCCGAGCAGGCCGGGGATCATCGAGCTCAGGCTGTCGGCGGCGACACCGGCAATCGCCAGGCTGACCTCGGCGCCAGCTTCACGGGCGGGCAGGGCCTGGGCCAGATGGCCGATAATCAGCAGGCGGCTGTCGCTGGCCTGCATTTTCGGCAAACCCTTGGCGTTTTTTGCCAATTGGTCGCGACGGGTGGCGAGTAATTCGGCAGCGACGATTTTCTTGCCCAGCGGTGACTGGAAGAACGCCAAAGCCGGTTTTGGATCGACGAGGTTCTTGCGCAGCTGCGCTTGCGCGCGCTGGTCCACGGCGTTGGGGGAAAACCGCTGATTACTGTTATTGACCAGTGCCTGGAACACCGCCGGTGGCAGGCTGCTTTCGTATCGTTTTTGCGCGGCGGCAAGGGCATCGTTGAAATGCGCGCGTTGTTCCGGCCAGCCGGCGACCTTGTACAACTGGTCGTGGCCGTCTGCCCAGGCGGGCAATACACAGAACATCAGCAGTGAGAAAAGCAAACGGCGCATAGGGACTCCTGTCGGCAGGCGACTATTCTCCGTGTGGCATCAGGACTTGTCGAGAATTCGTATCAACCCGCTGCGCGGCTCTGTCGGATTTTCAGGCGCAGGAATACTATGCGCGCCATGCAAATACCTTCTGATCACCCGCTGCTGTTACGTATCGTCGACGACCTGGCTGCCAACGGCTGGTCTCAGCAGAATATTTTCCTGCCTCTGGATCTGACCCGGGCACTGGCGGCCGAGTGCCGTAAACGTGCTGCCGAGGGTGAACTGGCCCCGGCGGCGGTAGGGCGTGGGCCGTTATCGGAGGTCCGCGAGGGCATTCGCGGCGATCACATTCAGTGGATCGAGCCGGGCCAGGCCGACGCGTGCGACAGTTATCTGGGGTTGATGGACAGTCTGCGCGAGGCAATGAATCGCGGTTTGTTCCTGGGGTTGGAGGATTTCGAAAGTCATTTCGCCATGTACCCGCCTGGGGCGTTTTACCTTCGGCATCTCGACCGGTTTCGCGACGACGATCGGCGCATGGTGTCGGCGGTGGTCTATCTCAATGACGCGTGGCTGCCCGAGCATGGTGGCCAGTTGCGCATGTACCTGGACGAAAGCGCGGAATACGATGTAGTACCGGTCGGGGGATGCCTGGTGGTGTTCCTGTCAGGTGAAGTCCCCCATGAAGTCCTGCCGGCGACCCGGGAGCGCCTGTCGTTGACCGGCTGGTTCCGGCGCCGGGGCAACGAGCCATTCTGATCATGCAGAAGATTTTGGTAAGCCGCTGTCTGCTGGGGCATCGCGTTCGCTACGACGGCGGCGCCAGCGGGCCATTCGATCAGCTTCAGCGTTGGCTCGACGAGGGGCGCGTCGTGCCACTATGCCCGGAAGTTGCCGGAGGATTGCCAACACCACGGGCGGCTGCGGAAATCCCGGGCGGGCAGGGCAGTGACGTACTTGAAGGCCTTGCAGCGGTGATCACTACCGAGGGTGAGGACGTCAGCGCGCAGTTTCTGTCCGGGGCGAAGCAGGCGCTGGAGCTGGTACAAAAACATGGCATCCGCATTGCCGTGCTCAAGGCCAACAGCCCGTCATGCGGCAATCTGCTCACCTATGACGGCACGTTCAGTGGTGTGAAAGTCAGTGGCGAAGGCGTGACGGCGGCGTTGCTCAAGCGTCATGGAGTGTTGGTGTTCAGTGAGCTGGAGTTGCCGCAAGCTGCCCAGGCGCTGGCAAACCAAAACCGATAGTCACCATAAACCCCCTGTGGGAGCGGGCAAGCCCGCCCACATTGGATACCGATCGTCTTCAGGGTTTTGGCGCTGCGCCCGATTCCGCCCCAAACCATTTCTCCACCAGTTTTTCCATTCGGCCATCGGTCTTGATCCGTTGCAACGCACCTTCCAGGCTGGCATGGAACGCCGGATTGCCCTTTTGAAATGGAATCGCCAGGTCAACCACCGGGTTCGCCTTGGGCTTCTCTTCCGTCAGCGACTGCACCAGCAAGATTGATTGCGGCTCTTCTTTCTTGGCGACCAATTGCGCATTGGTCTTGAGATAAGGCTCGCTGAAGTCGAAACGATCCTTCAGCCCCGGGGTCTGTGTAATGTGATTGATGGCAACGTCGTATTTGCCGCTTTCCACGCCATTGAGCAGATCACTGGCATCGGTGACGACAAAATCGGCCCGAACATCCAGTTCCTGGGCGAGCATTTGGCCCAGTTCGACTTCGAAACCCGCGAGTTTGTCGTCTTCCTTGAAGTTGAATGGAGGTGTATTCGCCTCAATGGCGATGCGTAGTTCGCCGCGGTCATTTACGTCGTCAATCAATTCGGCATGAGCCAACGGGCTCAAAAGGGGTAGCAGGCAGATCAGGCCAGGCAGAAAGCGCATGGTCACTCCTTTGAATTTTTTATAGCGACCCTCTGATTCAGGTTCGCTTTGCTATGGTTGTCGAATGCCTTCGACAACGATTGACCATGAAGTTGTCATGGTCACGCGGATTTTACGGAAAAACTGGAGAAGAGAATGAAAACCTTTATGTCACGTGCTGCTTTGGCTGGCTTGCTGATGGGCGTTTCGGTACTGGCCAGTGCTGCCACGCCTGCACCGAAAGGCGCCGAAGTGTCCATCGTGTCTCCCAAGGACGGTGCGACAGTTCCGCAGACTGTTGTGGTCAAGTTCGCAGTCGAGAACATTGCGCTGGCGCCAGCAGGCGACGTCACCAAGAATACCGGTCACCACCACCTGCTGATCGATGTCGATGAGTTGCCGGCGGCGGGTCAGCCGATCCCGAACGATGCCAATCATCTGCACTTCGGCAAGGCACAGACTCAGGCCGAAATAAAACTGACACCGGGCAAGCACACTTTGCAGCTCGAACTGGGCGACAGCGGTCACATGCCGTTCGATCCGCCAATCGTGTCCGAAAAAATCACCGTCAACGTCAAATAAAAAAAGGGAGCCCCGAAGGGCTCCCTTTTTTCGCTCGCGTCGCGATCAGAACAAAACGCGGCTACGGATGGTGCCGTTGACGTGTTGCAGCTTCTCTTGCGCCAGGTCCGAGTACTCGGCGTCGACGTCGATCACCACGTATCCAACCTTCTCGTTGGTCTGCAGGAACTGACCGGAGATGTTGATGCCGTTTTCGGCAAAGACCTTGTTGATCTCGCTCATCACACCCGGGATGTTCTCGTGGATGTGCAACAGACGGTGTTTGCCAGGGTGAGCCGGCAGGGCCACTTCCGGGAAGTTCACCGACGATACCGACGTACCGTTGTCGCTGTACTTGACCAGTTTCTCTGCCACTTCCAGACCGATATTGGCCTGGGCTTCAGCAGTGGAACCACCGATGTGCGGGGTCAGGATCACGTTGTCCAGGCCGCGCAACGGGCTTTCGAACTCTTCGTCGTTGGAGCGTGGCTCCACCGGGAATACGTCGATGGCCGCGCCGATCAGGTGCTTGTCCTTGATGGCCGCCGCCAGATGGTCCAGCTCGACAACGGTGCCGCGAGCTGCGTTGATCAGGATGCCGCCCTTCTTGATGGCGCGGATTTCCTTCTCGCCCATCATCCACTGGGTGGCAGCGGTTTCCGGAACGTGCAGCGAAACGATGTCGGACATCGCCAGCAGTTCGTGCAGGTTGCCGACCTGAGTAGCGTTACCCAAAGGCAGTTTGGTGATGGTGTCGTAGAAGTACACCTGCATGCCCAGGCCTTCGGCCAGGACCGACAATTGCGTACCGATCGAGCCATAGCCGACGATGCCCAGCTTCTTGCCGCGGATCTCGAAAGAGTTGGCCGCGCTCTTGATCCAGCCGCCACGGTGGCAGGAAGCGTTCTTCTCCGGGATGCCGCGCAGCAACAGGATTGCCTCGGCCAGCACCAGCTCGGCTACGGAACGGGTGTTGGAGTACGGGGCGTTGAACACGGCGATGCCGCGCTCGCGAGCCGCGTCCAGGTCGACCTGGTTGGTGCCGATGCAGAAACACCCTACCGCCACGAGCTTCTTCGCGTGATCGAAGATCTCTTCGGTCAGTTGCGTACGGGAGCGAATGCCGATGAAGTGAGCATCAGCGATCTTTTCCTTGAGCTGGGCTTCCGGCAGAGAACCTGTGAGGTACTCGATGCTGGTGTAGCCCGCCGCCTTGAGGACGTCGACAGCCGATTGGTGGACGCCTTCGAGAAGAAGGAACTTGATCTTGCTCTTATCGAGAGAAGTCTTGCTCATCTGCGTAAACCTGTATCCCGGAGAAAAATGGCAGGAGATAGCCAGCAGACGCTGACCCGGACGGCACGACAGCCGTCGCCGCAGAATAGCCGTTGGGCACTATGCTGCGGGGTCGGTATGCTAGCATATGCGCCCCGCTAAACACTCATTCCTGCGACGTGAAGCGTTCTCAGGATGACCATGAATTGTTCGAGAGTTCTGTCGATGACCAATCCTGCCCTGATTGATGAGCTGAAGACCCTGGTTGAGCCTGGCAAGGTGCTGACCGATGCCGACTCCCTGAATGCTTACGGTAAGGATTGGACCAAGCATTTCGCCCCGGCCCCCACCGCCATTGTGTTCCCGAAGACCACCGAGCAGGTCCAGGCCATCGTCCTGTGGGCCAACAAGCATAAGGTCGCCCTGGTGCCGTCCGGTGGTCGTACCGGTTTGTCGGCCGCGGCCGTGGCGGCCAATGGCGAGGTGGTCGTGTCGTTCGACTATATGAACCAGATCCTCGACGTGAACCTCACCGACCGCACTGCCGTTTGTCAGCCGGGCGTGGTCACTAAACAACTGCAGAATGTCGCCGAAGAGAATGGCTTGTACTACCCGGTGGACTTCGCCTCCTCCGGTTCCAGCCAGATTGGCGGCAATATCGGCACCAATGCCGGCGGAATCAAGGTGATTCGCTACGGCATGACCCGTAACTGGGTGGCTGGCATGAAAGTCGTCACCGGCAAGGGCGACGTGCTGGAGCTGAACCGTGACCTGATCAAGAACGCCACCGGCTACGACATGCGTCAGTTGTTCATCGGCGCAGAAGGCACGCTCGGTTTTGTCGTGGAAGCGACCATGCGCCTGGATCGTGCGCCGAAAAACCTCACCGCGATGGTCCTCGGCACCGCCGATTTCGACTCGATCATGCCGGTACTGCACGCCTTCCAGAACAAACTCGACCTGACGGCGTTCGAGTTTTTCTCCGACAAGGCCCTGGCCAAAGTCATGGCTCGCGGTGATGTACCCGCTCCGTTCGAATCCGACTGCCCGTTCTACGCGCTGCTGGAATTCGAAGCGACCACTGAAGAAGTGGCCAACCACGCCCTGGAAACCTTCGAGCACTGCGTCGAGCAGGGCTGGGTGCTGGACGGCGTGATGAGCCAGAGCGAAACCCAGCTGCAGAACCTGTGGAAGCTGCGTGAATACATCTCCGAAACCATTTCCCACTGGACGCCGTACAAGAACGACATTTCGGTCACCGTGTCGAAAGTCCCGGCCTTCCTGAAGGAAATCGATGCCATCGTCGGCGAGCACTACCCGGATTTCGAGATCGTCTGGTTCGGTCACATCGGCGACGGCAACCTGCACTTGAACATCCTCAAGCCGGAAAACCTGAGCAAGGACGAGTTCTTCGCCAAGTGCGCCACCGTCAACAAGTGGGTGTTCGAAACCGTCGAGAAGTACAACGGTTCGATTTCTGCCGAGCACGGTGTGGGCATGACCAAGCGTGATTACTTGACCTACAGCCGTTCGCCGGTTGAGATCGAGTACATGAAAGCGGTCAAAGCGGTGTTCGATCCGAACGGCATCATGAACCCGGGCAAGATTTTCGCTGTTTGATTTTTCGAACTTTAAGAGCCAACGAAGCAGGAGTCGGTAATGAGCTATCAGCACCAGTATGTCGACGGTACGCGCATTCACTTCCCGCTGGGAAAAGTGGTGTGCATCGGCCGTAACTACGCCGAACACGCCAAGGAGCTGGATAATCCGGTACCGACCGAGCCGCTGCTGTTCATCAAGCCGGGCAGTTGCGTGGTGCCGCTGGAAGGTGGTTTCAGCATTCCGACCGAGCGTGGTTCGGTGCATTACGAAGCGGAAATCGCGGTGTTGATCGGCAAGCCCTTGTCGACCAAGCCGAGTGTGGAAGAAGTGCTCGACGCCATCTCCGGGTTTGCCCCGGCGCTGGATCTGACCCTGCGCGACAAGCAGGCCGAGCTGAAATCCAAGGGGCTGCCCTGGGAAATCGCCAAGTCCTTCGATGGCGCGGCGGTGATCGCTCCGTTCGTTTCCGGCAGCACGTTCGCTGATTTGACTGACATCGGCATCCGCCTGACCATCAACGGTGAAGTACGCCAGGACGGCAATAGCAGCGCGATGCTCAACCCGATCGTGCCGATGATCCAGCACATGGCCGGCTGCTTCTCCCTGCAAGCGGGCGATGTGATCCTGACCGGCACGCCGGTGGGCGTTGGTCCGTTGAATGTCGGCGACGAAATCGTTCTGGAACTGCCGGGCGCCAGCAGCTTCACCAGCAGCGTCCGTTAAGTCGGCACCAAGCCCTGTAGGAGCGTGGCTTGCCCGCGATGGCGGTATACCTGACACACCGGGTTATCGTTCATCGCGAGCAAGCTTTGCTCCTACTGGTCGGAAGGCGTTGCTGCCATTTCCCGGTTTTTTCACATTCGGTCTGGATAATTCCCGGAATTTCGGCGTCTGAGCCGATCCCAATTGTGCTATTACCCCTAGCCTGAATTTCTGGAACGCATCCCTGATGGCCACTCCACCGCTCACCACGCTCAAACCTGTCCGTCGCTCACGCTTTGCCTTGCGTTGGTATTCCTGGCTTTTGCTAGTGGCCGCCATTGCATACGGCCTGGCGTTTGCCATGCATTGGGATGATCGCGGGGTGCTCTGGCTCCAGGAACGCTTCGAAAGCGCCGACGAGCGTCAGGAGAGTGTCTGGCTGCCGGACTATCACGCGGTGATCGACGCCAAGCCGCTGCCGGGCATGGAAAAGGATGAAGCTTCGGACATTGCCTACGATCCCCAGACCAAGACCCTGTTTTCAGTCATGGGCAAAAACCCGTTCCTGGTCGAGCTGTCGTTGCAGGGCGATGTGTTGCGCAAGATGCCTCTGGTGGGCTGGAGCAACCCCGAAGGCGTCACTGTGATGGGCAATGGTTTGCTGGCCATCGTCGATGAGCGTGACCACTTGGTGAGCATCGTCAAGGTCGATGCCGACACCCGCGAGCTGAACATCGCCAACTTCCCCAAGTATGACCTGGGCCTCTCGAAAGACCAGAACAAGGCGTTCGAAGCCGTTACCTGGGATCCGCGTAACCAGCAGTTGCTGCTTGGCGAAGAACGGCCACCGGCGCTGTTCACCTGGAAGGGCGATGGCCAGAAGCTGATCGGTGACAAGCAGGCATTGGCCAGTGACGAACTGGATATTCGCAATCTGTCAGCGTTGGCCATCGATCCGCGGACCGGCCACACCTTGGTATTGTCCGCTGACTCGCACCTGTTGCTGGAGCTCGACGAAAAAGGCGAGCAGGTCAGTTTCATGACGCTGCTGCGCGGTTTCAACGGCCTGAAAAACACCATCCCTCGCGCCGAAGGCGTGACCATGGACGAGGCCGGTAACCTGTATTTCGTCAGCGAGCCGAACCTGTTTTACCGTTTTGAAAAACAGCGTTGAAACAATTTTGTAGGAATTTACAGCGTCGGTTGTAGGAGCGGGCAAGTGGCCATTAAGCTTCAATTCAGACAGGCGTGATATTTCATCCGCCTGATCTAATTCCGAGCCTGCCTCCAATGCGTCGATTTGCCCGCCCCAAACCCCTGATTCTCATGCTGTCGGTGATTGCGTTGATCGTGTTGATCGCGGTCGGCCAGTATCTGCGCCTGTTTGAGCGAACCTGGTTCAATCTGCACACGCTCTGGCAGCCGTTAAGTACGCAGTCTATTGCCCTTGACCAGTATCAAGTGGTTTTGGAGGCGCAAGTCATTGAGGGGCTCGATGATGACGTCTCGGCACTGACCTTCGACCCGGTGCGCAAAAGCCTGTTCACCGTCACCAATAAAAACTCGGAACTGATCGAACTGTCCCTGGACGGCAGGATCCTTCGCCGCATTGCCTTGATCGGATTTGGTGATCCGGAAGCCGTTGAGTTCATCAGTGCCGACACCTATGTCATCACCGATGAACGTGAGCAGCGACTGATCAAGATCCGTCTGGAGGACGACACCACCTTCCTCGACTCGGCGGACGCGGAGCAAATGACCCTTGGTGTGCACATGAGCGGCAACAAGGGTTTTGAGGGCTTGGCTTACGATTCGGTGGGCAAGCGTCTGTTTGTCGCCAAGGAGCGCGACCCGATGCTGATCTATGAAGTGCACGGGTTTCCGCATTTCAATCCGGAAAAATCTTACGCGGTGCACGTGATCAACAACCCCAAGCGCGATGCCGGGATGTTCGTGCGTGATCTGTCGAGCCTGCAATACGACGAGCGCAGCGGCCACTTGATGGCGCTGTCTGACGAGTCGCGGTTGATTCTGGAGCTGGATGTCGACGGCCGACCGCTGAGCACCATGTCACTGAGCAAGGGGCGCCAGGGGCTGAAAAAGACCGTGCCGCAAGCGGAAGGGATCGCCATGGATGACGACGGTACGATGTACCTGGTGAGCGAGCCGAATTTGTTCTACGTGTTCAAGAAGCCAGCACAACCCTAATCAACGCCACGCAACACTGTGGGAGCGGGCTTGCCCGCGATGGCGGCCTGTCAGTCAACATCAATGTTGAATGTGACGGCCCTATCGCGGGCAAGCCCGCTCCCACAGGGAATATGCGTTTGCCTTACTCGGCGCGCAGGGTCTTCACGCCTTCGCTGGTCCCCAGCAACAACAGGTCCGCAGGTCGCGCCGCGAACAGGCCATTGGTCACAACGCCGACGATTGCATTGATCTGCGTTTCCAGCTCCACCGGGTTGGTGATCTGCAGGTTGTGCACGTCGAGGATGATATTGCCGTTGTCGGTCAGCACACCTTCGCGGTAGACCGGGTCGCCGCCCAGTTTCACCAGTTGGCGTGCCACGTGGCTGCGAGCCATCGGGATCACTTCCACCGGCAGCGGGAATGCGCCGAGGACCGGCACCAGCTTGCTGGCATCGGCGATGCAAATGAAAGTCTTGGCCACCGCCGCGACGATCTTCTCACGGGTCAGGGCTGCGCCGCCGCCCTTGATCAGGTTCAGATGTTCGTCGCTCTCATCGGCACCGTCGACGTAGAACTCCAGGTCGCTGACAGTGTTCAGTTCGTACACCGGAATCCCGTGGCCCTTCAGGCGCGCGGCGGTGGCTTCGGAACTGGCGACAGCGCCGTCGAATGCACCTTTGTGTTGGGCCAGCGCGTCAATGAAACAGTTGGCGGTGGAGCCGGTGCCGACACCGACGATGCTCTTGTCGTCGAGTTTCGGAAGGATGAAGTCGACGGCGGCCTGAGCCACTGCCTGTTTGAGTTGATCCTGGTTCATGCGGGCTCCGGAGTGCCGAGGAGGGAACGAAAGGCCGGCATTATAGGCTTCGGGGCGGGGAAGGTCATTGTCCGATTGGCAGAGAGCAGGAGCCGGGGTGTCGGATTGCTTTTGTGGCGAGGGCGCTTGCTCCCGCTCGGCTGCGAAGCAGTCGCAAAACCTGGTAAGCGATACATCCGGATGAATGCGGGGGAGCGCTTCGCACTCCAGCGGGAGCAAGCTCCCTCGCCACAATGGTCCAACGGTGCCTTAAACCACCGGTTTAGTGTGGTCGTGCGGACAAAAGCCGGGTTAGACTCCGTGGTCCTGCCCAACTCGCTCAGTGATGCTTTCCGATGCTTGAACAGTACGTCAAAAAGATCCTCACCTCGCGCGTTTACGACGTCGCCGTAGAAACCCCATTGCAGTCTGCCCGCCAGCTTTCCGAGCGGCTGGGCAACGATATCTGGCTCAAGCGCGAAGACTTGCAGCCGGTGTTCTCGTTCAAGATTCGCGGCGCTTATAACAAGCTGACCCAACTGAGCGATGAAGAGCGTGCTCGCGGCGTGGTCACGGCGTCGGCGGGCAATCATGCACAGGGCCTGGCCTTGGCGGCCAAGGTGTTGGGGGTGAAAGCGACCATCGTCATGCCCAAGACCACGCCCGAGATCAAGGTCGAAGGCGTTCGCTCGCGCGGTGGCAAAGTGGTGCTGCATGGGGATTCGTTCCCTGAAGCCCTGGCCTACTCGCTGAAACTGGTCGATGAAAAAGGCTACGTCTACATTCATCCCTACGACGATCCCCACACCATTGCCGGGCAGGGCACGGTGGCCATGGAGATTTTGCGCCAGCACCCGCAGCCATTGGATGCGATTTTCGTCCCGGTCGGCGGTGGCGGCCTGATCGCCGGCATCGCGGCGTACGTGAAGTATCTGCGGCCGGACATCAGGATCATCGGCGTCGAGCCGGACGACTCCAACTGTCTGCAAACGGCGATGGCGGCGGGCGAGCGTGTGGTGCTGCCGACCGTGGGCATCTTCGCCGACGGCGTGGCGGTGGCGCAGATTGGCCAGCACACCTTCGAGATCTGCAAGGATTACGTGGATGAAGTCATCACCGTCAGCACCGACGAAATCTGCGCGGCGATCAAGGATATCTACGACGATACCCGCTCGATCACCGAACCTGCCGGCGCCTTGGGTGTGGCCGGGATCAAGAAGTACGTCGAGCAGCGTGGGGTGACCGGGCAGACTTTCGTGGCCATCGACTCCGGCGCCAACGTCAACTTCGACCGCCTGCGCCATGTGGCCGAGCGCGCGGAATTGGGCGAAGGCCGCGAAGCGATCATCGCGGTGACCATTCCCGAGAAGCCGGGCAGTTTCAAGGCATTCTGCGAGGCCATCGGCAAGCGTCAGATTACCGAATTCAACTACCGCTACAACACCGGTAGCGAAGCGCACATCTTTGTCGGCGTGCAAACGCACCCGGACACCGACCCGCGCAGCGCGCTGATCGCCAGCCTGAGCGAGCAAGGCTTCCCGGTCATCGATCTGACCGACAACGAACTGGCCAAGTTGCACATCCGGCACATGGTCGGTGGCCGCGCGGCGCATGTGGTTGACGAAGTGATCCTGCGCTTCGAATTCCCGGAGCGTCCGGGTGCCTTGTTCAACTTCCTCAACAAACTCGGCGGGCGCTGGAATATCTCGATGTTCCATTACCGCAACCATGGCGCGGCGGATGGCCGTGTGGTCGCGGGCCTGCAAGTGCCTCACGATGAGCGTCACCTGGTGCCGGCGGCGCTGGAAGAAATCGGTTACCCCTACTGGGATGAAAGCGACAACCCGGCCTATCAGCTGTTTCTTGGCTGAACGGCTACGCTGATGGGCACTGCATAAGGACATCGAACCATGGAAACATTAACGGCGCTGAAAATGGCGCACACGGTGGCAACGCTCGTGCTGCTGCTGAGTGCGTTGGGCCTGGGGATCTGGGTCTGGCGTACTCGACGTAATGGCGATGCGACGGCGGGCAGCCGCACTCTGCAAAGGCCGCGAGTGTTTATCTGGCTGCTGATGGGGCTGGCATTGCTGAGCATGCCGTTTACCGGCTGGTGGATGGTGCACCTGGTGGGCTGGCCGCTGGGGCAGACCTGGCTGCTGGTGTCGAGTGTGCTGTACACCGTGGCGGCGCTGGCGTGGTTCTGGCTCTTGGTGCGGTTGAACAGGCTGCGCAAGGCGCCGGGTGGAGTGGGCAGATTCACCTTTGCCCTGGCGTTGTTCAGCTTTGTCTGCTTTATCGCCATTGCCGGATTGATGGGCGCCAAGCCGGTTTAATCAATGAAACTGCGTTGGCCCAATCGCTGGCAAGCCAGCTCCCACAAGGATTTTCAGTGAGCACCAATTGTGTGAACACCCGAAAAACCTGTGGGAGCTGGCTTGCCAGCGATGGCGATATCAGTCGCGCAGCGTAATCACCGGCCAGCCACGCTTCTCGGCTTCAGCGCGCAAATTCGGGTCCGGATCGACAGCGATCGGGTTGGCCACTTGCTCCAGCAGCGCCAAATCATTCATCGAGTCGCTGTAGAAATAGCTGTCCTCCAACGAATGCCCGGTCTCTTCCAGCCAACGATTCAACCGCGTCACCTTGCCTTCGCGAAAGCACGGCACATCGGTGCTGCGCCCGGTGTAGCGACCATCAAGCATTTCGCATTCGGTGGCGATCAGGGTTTCGACGCCAAGACGCTCGGCGATAGGCCCTGTGACGAAGCGGTTGGTGGCGGTGATGATCACCAGCTTGTCGCCGGCGGCGCGGTGTTTTGCAAGCAGCTCGATAGCCTTGGGCAGCATCAGCGGCTCGATGCAGTCGCGCATGTAGTCGCTGTGCCAAAGGGCAAGCACGTCCATTTCCGTGCGGCCGAGAATCTCCAGGCAAAAGTTCAGGTACGCATCGTTGTCCAGCTTGCCGGCCAGGTAATCCTGATAGAACTCGTCGTTTCGAGCCTTGTAGGCGATGGGGTCGAGGAAGCCTCGCTCACACAGGTAATCGCCCCAGGCGTGGTCGCTGTCGCCGCCCAGAAGCGTGTTGTCCAAGTCGAATAAAGCCAGCCGCATTGCAGTTACTCGCTGAAAAGTCTGTAGAAAGGTCACCAGAATACGTACTTTTCACAAGAGTGCACATAAGGTAGGCCGGCGCGTTGCTGCCTTCACAACCTTTGTGGAACAATGCGGCGACATGCGTTTGCGAGGTTGTTGCCGTGATCGACCCCGATGGTTTCCGTCCTAATGTCGGGATCATTCTGACGAATGATGCCGGCCAGGTGCTATGGGCTCGCCGAATCAATCAAGATGCCTGGCAGTTTCCTCAAGGCGGGATCAACCCCCAGGAGACGCCGGAAGACGCCTTGTACCGCGAGCTGAACGAAGAAGTGGGGCTGGAGCGCGAAGATGTTGAAATACTCGCCTGCACCCGGGGCTGGTTGCGCTATCGTTTGCCGCAACGTCTGGTCAGGACGCACAGCCAGCCGCTGTGCATCGGCCAGAAACAGAAGTGGTTTCTCCTGCGCCTGATCTCCAACGAGCAGCGGGTGCGGATGGATTTGACCGGTAAACCGGAGTTCGATGGCTGGCGTTGGGTCAGCTATTGGTATCCGTTGGGCCAGGTGGTGACATTCAAGCGCGAGGTGTACCGACGCGCTCTCAAAGAGCTTGCCCCGCGCCTTTTATCGCGCGACTGACGACGGAGTTCGACCCCGAGCCATGCTCAATACGCTGCGCAAGATCGTCCAGGAAGTTAACTCCGCCAAGGATCTCAAGGCGGCGTTGGGGATTATTGTGTTGCGCGTCAAAGAGGCCATGGGCAGCCAGGTCTGCTCGGTCTACCTGCTTGATCCAGAGACCAACCGTTTCGTGCTGATGGCCACCGAGGGCTTGAACAAGCGCTCGATCGGCAAAGTCAGCATGGCGCCCAATGAAGGTCTGGTCGGCCTGGTCGGCACGCGTGAAGAACCCCTGAACCTCGAAAATGCCGCGGATCACCCGCGCTACCGCTACTTCGCCGAGACCGGTGAAGAGCGCTACGCCTCGTTCCTCGGGGCGCCGATCATTCACCACCGCCGTGTCGTCGGCGTGTTGGTCATCCAGCAAAAAGAACGTCGCCAGTTCGACGAAGGTGAAGAAGCCTTCCTCGTGACCATGAGCGCGCAGCTTGCCGGCGTTATCGCTCACGCCGAGGCGACCGGTTCGATCCGGGGCCTGGGCCGTCAGGGCAAGGGCATCCAGGAAGCCAAGTTCGTCGGCGTCCCGGGTTCGCCGGGGGCGGCGGTCGGTACGGCGGTGGTCATGTTGCCACCGGCCGACCTGGACGTGGTGCCCGACAAGACCATCACCGATATCGAAGCTGAACTCGGGCTGTTCAAGACCGCCATCGAAGGCGTGCGCGCCGACATGCGCGCCTTGTCGGCCAAGCTGGCCACGCAGTTGCGCCCGGAAGAGCGAGCGTTGTTCGACGTCTACCTGATGATGCTCGACGATGCCGCGCTGGGCAGCGAAGTCACCACGGTGATCAAGACCGGTCAGTGGGCCCAGGGCGCCTTGCGTCAGGTGGTCACCGATCACGTCAACCGCTTCGAACTGATGGACGATGCCTACCTGCGTGAGCGCGCATCGGACGTCAAGGACCTTGGTCGCCGCCTGCTCGCCTATTTGCAGGAAGAGCGCCAGCAAACCCTGGTCTACCCCGACAACACCATTCTGGTCAGCGAGGAACTGACGCCGGCAATGCTCGGCGAGGTGCCTGAAGACAAATTGGTGGGTCTGGTATCGGTACTTGGTTCGGGTAACTCCCACGTCGCGATTCTTGCTCGGGCCATGGGCATTCCGACGGTGATGGGCCTGGTCGACCTGCCGTATTCCAAGGTCGACGGCATCGGCATGATCGTCGACGGTCACCGCGGCGAGGTCTACACCAACCCCAGCGACGTGCTGCGCAAGCAGTTCGCCGAAGTGGTGGAGGAAGAGAAACAGCTGGCCCTGGGCCTCGATGCATTGCGTGATTTGCCGTGTGTCACGGTCGATGGTCATCGCATGCCGTTGTGGGTCAACACCGGCCTGTTGGCGGACGTGGCGCGCGCGCAGAAACGCGGTGCCGAAGGCGTTGGTTTGTACCGCACCGAAGTGCCGTTCATGATCAACCAGCGCTTCCCCAGCGAAAAGGAACAACTGGCGATCTATCGCGAGCAACTCGCCGCGTTCCATCCGCAACCGGTGACCATGCGCAGCCTGGACATTGGCGGTGACAAGGCGCTGTCGTACTTCCCGATCAAGGAAGACAACCCGTTCCTCGGCTGGCGCGGAATTCGCGTCACCCTCGATCACCCGGAAATTTTCCTGGTGCAGACCCGCGCCATGCTCAAGGCCAGTGAAGGCTTGAACAACCTGCGCATTCTGCTGCCGATGATCTCCGGTACCCACGAACTCGAAGAAGCCCTGCACCTGATCCACCGGGCCTGGGGTGAAGTGCGCGACGAAGGCACCGACGTGCCGATGCCGCCGGTCGGGGTGATGATCGAAATTCCGGCGGCGGTGTACCAGACCCGGGAATTGGCGCGGCAGGTGGACTTCCTGTCGGTCGGTTCCAACGACCTGACTCAGTACCTGTTGGCCGTGGACCGCAACAACCCGCGGGTCGCCGATCTCTACGACTACTTGCACCCGGCCGTGCTGCAAGCCCTGCAAAACGTGGTGCGTGACGCCCATGCCGAAGGCAAACCGGTGAGTATCTGCGGCGAGATGGCCGGTGATCCTGCGGCGGCGGTGCTGTTGATGGCGATGGGTTTCGACAGCCTGTCGATGAACGCCACCAACCTGCCGAAGGTGAAGTGGATGCTGCGTCAGATCAACCTGAGCAAGGCCAAGGAATTGCTCGCCGAATTGATGACCATCGATAACCCGCAAGTTATCCACAGCTCATTGCAACTGGCGCTGAAGAACCTCGGGTTGGCGCGGATGATCAATCCGGCGGCGGTCAAAGCCCTCTAAAAGGCTGATGGCCTGTGGCGAGGGAGCTTGCTCCCGTTCGGCTGCGAAGCAGTCGTAATCCGGCCGATGCGATTTTTCTGAAAGAACGCATTGGCCGGATCGGGAGCGCTTCGCACTCCAGCGGGAGCAAGCTCCCTCGCTACAATTAATCGCCCGAGCTTCAAATCCTGACCTCTACCTCCCCCAGATGCCCGCCAAACGGTCCGAAACTCCTTTCGACCATATGCCGCGACCCATCCGCCTGCACGATCAGCGCCGTACTCGCCCGTGTTCCATAACTCTGGCTGGCAATAAACACGCTCGACAACAACGTCTCGGTCGCCAATCCGACCCCGGTATCCGGCAATTCGTTAAACGGCGCGGTCTGAGCATCGTTCAATAGCGCCAGCAGTGCCTCCGGTTGTGGCTCGTCCAGCACTTGACTCAGCGCTGCCTTGGCCCGAAGCAATTTCGGCCACGGTGTATCCAGCCCGGCATTCGACAGACCATAAACCCCAGGCGGCAGCATCACGGCTTCCGTTGCCCGGGCATTGAAGTGCCACAGTTCATTTTTGTTGCCGACCAGCAGGTTGAACCCGCCATATTCCGGCGAACGTGCGACAACGTCGGTCAAATAGTCATCAATCGAAACGTCGCCGCTGAGAAATCCCGCCACCAGCTCACCCCGGGATTTGCGCCCCGGTGGCCGATGCGGATCACGAATATTGGTCAGCGCCGCAAAGCGGCCGTTGGCGCCAACACCGAGCCACGTGCCGCCAGCCTCCAGGTCGCGGCCGGCGTAGACATGAGGCGCTTCAGGCCATTGCGCCAGCGGCAGGCTGGGACGGGCGTAGAATTCGTCGCGGTTGGCCGCCACGATCAGCGGCTGGGCATGGTCCGGCCGCCAGGCAAAAACAATCAGGCACATAAGGTGATCCTTGTGTGTTTTTTGCCCACTCTACGCAGTCAACGTGCGGGTATCCATCGCCATCCAGTGGAGCCCGATGCCATGCATCCGTTACCATGCCGCTCCGGTTTTGGGGTTGGGTGGGGAAGCGACATGGAATTTCTGCTCTATCTGGCGCTTGGCGCCTGTGCCGGGGTGTTGGCCGGATTGTTCGGCGTGGGCGGCGGCATCATCATTGTCCCGGTGCTGGTGTTCAGTTTTACCTTGCAGGGATTCGACGCATCGATTCTGACCCACCTCGCCGTGGGGACTTCGCTGGCGACGATCATCTTCACCTCGGTGAATGCGGTGCGTGAGCATCACCGCCGCGGGGCCGTGCGCTGGCCAATTTTCGTCTGGATGACCGTCGGCATCCTGATCGGCGCCGGTTTCGGCGCGCTGACCGCCGAAGCGATCTCCGGACCCAACCTGCAAAAAATCATCGGTGTTTTTGCCCTGGTGATTGCCGCGCAACTGGCGCTGGACGTCAAACCCAAGGCCAGCCGAACGGTGCCGGGTAAACTCGGTCTGACCGTGGCCGGTAGCGTGATCGGTTGGGCCTCGGCGATTTTCGGCATTGGCGGCGGCTCATTGACCGTGCCGTTTTTGACCTGGCGCAGCGTGCCGATGCAGCAAGCCGTTGCCACGTCGTCGGCCTGTGGCCTGCCAATCGCTTTGGCAAGTGCATTAAGTTTCATGATTCTGGGCTGGCACGATCCGCTGTTACCGGCTCATAGTCTGGGTTTTATTTATTTACCGGCGCTGCTGGGTATTGCCCTGACCAGCATGGTCTTCGCCCGTCTCGGCGCGCGACTGGCCCACAGGCTGTCGCCGAAGTTGCTGAAAAGACTGTTTGCCGCTTTGCTGTTCTGCGTTGGTTTGAGTTTCCTGCTCTGACGCCCGGCACAATCCTGGCTTAATCCTGAGGTGGCAGCGTCGCCCGGGAATTGATTTGAACTCATGAGGAGTCGCAATGCTGCCTTACCCGCAGATCGACCCGGTGGCCCTGGCCATCGGTCCGCTGAAAATTCATTGGTACGGTCTGATGTACCTGATCGGCATCGGTGGCGCCTGGTGGCTGGCGTCGCGCCGGTTGAACCGCTTCGACCCGACCTGGACCAAGGAAAAACTCTCCGACATGGTGTTCTGGATGTCGATGGGGGTGATTGTCGGCGGGCGCCTGGGTTATGTGCTGTTCTACGATCTGGGCGCCTATCTGGCCAACCCGACGCTGATCTTCGAAGTGTGGAAGGGCGGCATGTCGTTCCACGGTGGTTTCATCGGCGTGATGCTGGCGGCGTTGTGGTTCGGTAAAAAGAACAACAAGTCGTTCTTCCAGTTGATGGACTTCGTTGCGCCGATGGTGCCGATTGGCCTGGGTGCCGGACGCATCGGCAACTTCATCAACGCCGAGTTGTGGGGCAAGGCGACCGACGTTCCGTGGGCCATGGTCTTCCCGACCGACCCGGCGCAACTGGCGCGCCACCCGTCGCAGCTGTACCAGTTCGCACTCGAAGGCGTGGCACTGTTCCTGATCCTGTGGCTGTTCTCGCGCAAGCCGCGGCCGACCATGGCGGTATCGGGCATGTTCGCGCTGTTCTACGGGATCTTCCGTTTCATCGTCGAATTCGTCCGCGTGCCGGACGCGCAACTGGGCTATCTGGCATGGAACTGGCTGACCATGGGGCAGGTGCTGTGCGTGCCGATGATCCTCGGCGGGCTGTTCCTGATCTGGCTGGCGTATCACCGCGCCCCGGCGACACCAGCAGCAGCGGTATAAATTCGAATGCCGGGGCTTCGGCCCCGGCTTCAAGGACACAGGTAATTCATGAAGCAATATCTCGAACTGGTCGCCCACGTCATCAAGAACGGCACCAAACAGGCCAACCGTACCGGCGTGAACACCATCAGTTTTCCGGGTGCCATGCTGCGTTATGACTTGCAGGAAGGCTTCCCGGCGATCACCACGCGCAAGATGGCATTCAAGTCCGCCATTGGCGAGATGTGCGGTTTTCTGCGCGGGGTGAACAACGCCGCTGAATTCCGTGCCCTGGGCTGCAAGGTCTGGGATCAGAATGCCAACGAAAACGCCCAGTGGCTGGCCAACCCGTTCCGCCAGGGTGAAGACGATCTTGGTGAAATTTATGGCGTGCAATGGCGTAAATGGCCGGCGTACAAGCAGATCCCGCTCAGCAATCCTGCCGCGATCGAGCAGACCCTGAGCCAGGGTTACCGCCAGATCGCCGAAGGTGAAGAGAATGGCCAGGCCTACGTGGTGCTGTACAAAGCCATCGATCAGGTTCGTCAGTGCATCGACACCATCATCAAGGACCCGGGCAGCCGCCGGATTCTGTTCCACGGCTGGAATTGCGCCCAGCTGGATGAAATGGCGTTGCCGCCGTGCCACCTGCTTTACCAGTTCCACCCGAATGTCGAGACCAAAGAGATTTCTCTGACCCTCTACATCCGCTCCAACGACCTGGGCCTGGGCACACCGTTCAACCTCACCGAAGGTGCCGCGCTGCTGAGCCTGATCGGCCGCCTGACCGGCTATACGCCGCGTTGGTTCACCTATTTCATCGGTGATGCCCACGTCTACGAAAATCACCTGGACATGCTCAACGAACAGCTCAAGCGCGAGCCGTTCCCGATGCCGAAACTGGTGATCAGTGATCGTGTGCCGGAATTTGCCAAGACCGGTGTGTATCAGCCGGAGTGGCTGGAGCTGGTGGAACCGAGCGATTTTTCGCTGGAAGGCTACGAGCACCACGCGCCAATGACCGCGCCGATGGCGGTCTGATTCAGGCACGGCTTGATCGTCGTTGATTGTTCCCACGCTCTGCGTGGGAACGCATCCCGTGACGCTCTGCGTCACAGTGGACGCGGAGCGTCCATGGCGGCATTCCCACGCAGAGCGTGGGAACGATCAGCGGGGCTCAATGGCCGTGACTGCGGCCCACGTGGGAGTGTTCCACTTCCGTCGCCACGACCCCGCCACTGACTTCCAATCGCTGCAAGATCCCGCATTGATCGACCTCCGGCCCTTCGCCACAACGTTGACGCAGGTCGAGCAGTTGCGCCTGCAACGCCAGCAAACCGTCGATCCGTGCCTTCACGTGGTGGATATGCTCGTCGATCAGCGCGTTGACGCTTTCGCACTGGTCCTGCGGACTGTCACGAAAGGCCAGCAGGCTGCGGATCTCTTCGAGGGTCATGTCGAGGGTGCGGCAATTGCGGATGAAGGTCAGGCGTTCGGCGTGGGCCTGAGTGTAGACGCGGTAGTTGCCGTCGCTGCGGGCCGGTTCCGGCAGCAGGTTTTCGCGCTCGTAATAGCGGATCGTTTCCACGGCGCAATCCGTGAGTTTCGCCAACTCTCCGATCTTCATGACGAGGATCTCCAAAAAGGGTGCTTGACCCTATAGTGGCTACAGGGTCTTTACTTGGCAACAGGTACTTTTATGGACACGACCCATGAGCGATTCCCTGCACAGCCACAAACCCGAAGACACTTGCTGCAGCAGCAAGCTTAAGCCCGTGGCCAAACATTTACATGGCGGCCATGGTGAATCTTGTTGCGCACCGAAAGCAAGCGAGCCCACGCTGATTCAGTTGACCGAAGCGCCAAGTGCCGATGCGCGGCTTAGTAGTTTCCGTATTGAGGCCATGGATTGCCCGACCGAGCAATCGCTGATTCAAAATAAGCTGGGAAAACTGACCGGCGTGCAGCAGCTGGAGTTCAATTTGATCAACCGGGTGCTGGGCGTCACCCATAATCTGGCCAGCACTGCGCCGATTGTCGACGCCATCAAAGCCCTCGGCATGCACGCCGAGCCCCTGGAGCAAGGCGCCGAAGCGCCGGCGTCGGTACCCGAGAAAAAGTCCTGGTGGCCGCTGGCATTGTCCGGCGTTGGCGCATTGGTGGCGGAAGTCATCCACTTCACCGCCGCCGCTCCGAACTGGGTGGTGGCGGTCATTGCCCTGATCTCGATCCTCAGCGGCGGCCTGGGCACCTATAAAAAGGGCTGGATCGCCCTGAAGAACTTCAACCTGAACATCAACGCGTTGATGAGCATCGCGGTGACGGGTGCAATCCTTATCGGGCAATGGCCGGAAGCGGCCATGGTGATGTTCCTGTTCACCGTGGCGGAGTTGATCGAAGCCAAATCCCTCGACCGCGCGCGCAATGCCATCAGTGGCTTGATGCAGATGACGCCGGAACAAGCGACGGTGTTGCAGGCTGACGGCACTTGGGTCACGCAGGATGTGAAGGCTATCGAGCTCGGTGCCCGGGTACGGGTGCGTCCCGGTGAGCGCATCGCGCTGGATGGCGAAGTGCTCGCGGGTAACTCGAGCATTGATCAGGCGCCGATTACCGGTGAAAGCCTGCCCGTGGAAAAAACCATTGGCGACAAAGTGTTCGCCGGCACCATCAACCAGGCCGGTTCCCTGGAATACGCCGTGACGGCGGCAGCAAACAACTCGACCCTGGCGCGAATCATCCACGCTGTCGAGCAGGCCCAGGGCGCACGGGCGCCGACCCAGCGCTTCGTCGATACGTTCTCGAAAATCTATACGCCGGCGGTGTTCATCCTGGCGTTGGCGGTCGCAGTCATTCCTCCACTGTTCATGAATGCGCTGTGGTTCGACTGGATCTACCGCGCCCTGGTGTTGTTGGTCGTCGCTTGCCCTTGTGCCCTGGTAATCTCCACACCGGTGACCATCGTCAGCGGTCTCGCTGCCGCGGCCCGCAAAGGCATTCTGGTGAAAGGCGGGGTTTACCTGGAGGGCGGCTACAAGCTCGACTACCTTGCTTTGGACAAGACCGGCACCATCACCCATGGCAAACCGGTACAAACCGATTACCTGTCGCTGGACCCCACCGCCGATGCATCGGCGCCGGCGATTGCCGCGGCGCTGGCCGGTCGTTCGGATCACCCGGTATCGCTGGCGATCGCCAACGCGGCTGTGGATAAACAATTGGCCCCACTTGTTGTGGATAACTTCGAGGCGCTGGGCGGGCGCGGGGTGCGCGGCGAAATTAATGGCCAGCTGTACCATTTGGGCAACCATCGTCTGGTTGAAGACCTCGGCCTGTGTTCTCCTGCGCTGGAAGAGAAACTGTCCGCCCTCGAGAAACAGGGCAAGTCGGTGGTGCTGCTGCTCGATCAGTCCGGCCCATTGGCGCTGTTCGCCGTGGCTGACACGGTGAAGGAATCCAGCCGCGAAGCGATCCGCCAGTTGCATGAGTTGGGCATCAAGACCTTGATGCTCACCGGCGATAACGTGCACACCGCGCAGGCGATCGCAGCGCAAGTCGGTATCGACGAGGCCAGGGGCGATCTGTTGCCCACCGACAAGTTACAGGCGATTGAAGCGCTGTATGCGAAGGGGCATCACGTCGGGATGGTGGGTGATGGCATCAACGATGCGCCGGCCCTGGCCCGTTCCGAAATCGGTTTCGCCATGGCCGCCGCAGGCACCGATACCGCTATCGAGACCGCTGATGTCGCCCTGATGGACGACGATCTGCGCAAAATCCCGGCATTCATTCAGCTGTCGCGCCAGACGTCGAGCATTCTCAAGCAGAATATTGCCCTGGCATTGTTAATCAAGGCGATCTTTCTTGGGGTAACCTTCGCCGGGCTCGCTACCATGTGGATGGCGGTTTTCGCCGACATGGGCGTCAGTTTGCTGGTGGTGTTCAACGGGTTGCGCCTGCTGCGCAAATAAAGGATGAGGACGGGTTGTGCTGAGTGCCGAGCTGAAGGCGTTTTACATGGTGGCCCGACTGGGCAGTATCACCCAGGCCGCGAAAAAGCTCGGTTTGAGTCAGCCCACGGTGACGACGCAGATTCGCAATCTCGAAAGTCAGTATTCGGTCGAGTTGTTCTACCGTGGCGGCCGGCGCCTGAGCGTCAGCGAGGAGGGCGCGCGGTTGTTGCCGATGGTCAAGGCGCTGATGCAGCAGGAAGCCGACATCGAGTTCTTCCTGCGCAATTGCGGTCAGGTGCAGGGCACGCTGCGCATTGCCGCGACGGCGCCGTATTACATCCTCGATCTGGTGAAGACTTTCCGCGAGCGTCTGCCACAGGTGGAGGTGTCGGTGGAAATCGGCAATTCCCAGCAGGTGCTCGAAGCGCTGGAGGACTACCGCGTCGATGTCGCGGCGTCCTCGCAGTTGCTCGACGATGCACGGCTGATTCGCCGGGTGCTCGGCAGCGATCCGCTGGTTCTGGCGGTGCATCGAAATCACCCGCTGGCGGCACATGATCACGTACCGCTCAGTGCACTGGCGGGGCATACATTGTTGATGCGCGAAACGGGTTCGACCACCCGCCGTATGACCGAAGAATTGCTGGCTGGCGCCGGGGTGAGTGTCGGGCCGTTGCTGGAGATTGGCAGTCGCGAGTCGATTCGCGAAGCGGTGCTGCGCAACATCGGCATCAGCCTGATTGCCCGGCAGGAAGTGCCGCACGATCCGCAGCTGCGGGTGCTGACCATAGAGAATGCACCGTTGTTGCCGGAGTATCTGTACTGCCTCAAGGAGCGGAAAAACGCACGGCTGCCGGCGGCGTTCCTGGGGTTGGCGCAGGAAATGGCCCCGGCCTGAGAGCTCGATTGCCTGTGATGATCGTTCCCACGCTCCGCGTGGGAATGCAGCCCGGGACGCTCCGCGTCCCAAAAGCCGAACGCGGAGCGTCCGTTGAGGCATTCCCACGCAGAGCGTGGGAACGATCGGCACAAGTTAGTCCTTGTCCAATAACCCCAAATTCCCGAATACCACTATCGGCAGTTTTTGCCTGGCTGCCATATGACGGACTCATTGCAACCCTAGGATGGCTTTCATCTGCCAGATGAGGTCCGTCCATGAACAATTTGATCGCCACTGCCCTGACCAACCCCGGCGTACCGATGAAGGTGCGCGGCGTACAGAAACGCTTTGGTGCGTTCACCGCGCTGGACAACGTGTCTCTCGACGTGGCGGCAGGCGAGCTGGTGTGCCTGCTCGGTCCTTCGGGTTGCGGCAAAACCACCCTGTTGCGTTGCATTGCCGGTCTGGAAAAGCAGGACAGCGGCGAGTTGTATCTCGGCGAGCGTGACGTTTCCCACCTGGCACCTCAAGCGCGGGACTACGGCATTCTGTTCCAGTCCTACGCACTGTTCCCCAATCTCACCGTTGAAGCGAACATTGCCTACGGCCTGACCGGCAGCGGCCGCGATCAAGTGCGGCAGCGCGTCGGGCAGATGCTGGAGCTGGTCGGCCTGAGCGGCAGCGAGAAAAAATATCCGGGGCAATTGTCCGGCGGCCAGCAGCAACGCGTCGCCCTGGCCCGCGCCCTGGCCCCGGCACCTTCGCTGTTGCTGCTCGACGAACCGATGTCGGCCCTCGACGCCCGGGTCCGTGAGCACCTGTGCACTGAGCTGCGCCAACTGCAACGCAGCCTCGGCATCACCACCCTGATGGTGACCCACAATCAGGACGAGGCCATGCTGATGGCCGACCGTATCGCCGTGATGAACAACGGCAAGGTCGAGCAGTACTCCACGCCGCAGGAAATCTACAACCGCCCGGCCACGCCGTTCGTGGCGGAGTTCGTCGGTCAGGGCAACTGGCTGCCGTTTCAGCGCAGCAGTGACAGCCACGCTCGGGTTGGCGCCATGAACCTGCGTCTGGCCGATGACAGCGCCAAGACTACGTCGGGGCGTTTGTTCTGCCGCCCGGAAGCGATCAACGTCAACCCGCTGGTACACGAGGAAAACCTGTTCCCGGCCAAGGTTCGCGAAATCACCTTCCTTGGCAACCGCTGCCGCATGAGCTTCGAACTCGATCACCTGCCGGGCCACGCTTTGTTGGCTGAGCTGGCACCGGAAGCCATGCCACGTCTTGGCGCGCAGCAGATCATGGTTGCCTTGCCGCCGCGCAGCCTGCAGGTGTTTGCCTGATGAGCGTGAACATCGCGCTGCCGCTGCCCCACAAGCAGGTTCGGCAGATTTCCCGTGCCGAGCTGGGCGACCGCGTCTTCGTGGTTGGCGGCAAGGTCCTCTTGTTGGGGTTGCTCGGCGTTGCGGTGTTGATGCCGTTGCTGGCGATCTTCTGGCGTGGTTTCAGCGCGGAGGCCGGGCAGGGCGGTGGCTGGCTCGCTGCGCAAGAACTGGTGACCAGCGACAACTTCCACTGGTTGCTCGGTAACAGCCTGAAGGTTTCCCTCAGCGTCGCCTCCATCGTCGTACCGCTGGCCTACCTCTTTGCCTACGCGCTGCAACGCACATTGATTCCCGGTAAAGGCCTCTGGCGCGGCATCTCGTTGCTGCCATTGATGGCGCCTTCGATGTTGCCCGGCATCGCCCTGGTTTATCTGTTCGGCAATCAGGGTATGTTGCGCGGCCTGCTCTCGGACAACATCTATGGCTTCTGGGGCATCGTTCTGGGTGAGGTGATCTACACCTTCCCGCACGCATTGATGATCCTGCTGTCGGCCTTGTCCCTGGCGGATGCGCGACTGTTCGATGCGGCTTCCAGCATGGGCGCCAGTCCCGCAAAGGCGTTTCGCAGCATCACCTGGCCGGCGACCCGTCAGGCGGTTTTCGCCGCGTTCTGCCTGGTGTTCACCCTGACCATCACCGACTTCGGTGTGCCCGTGGTGGTCGGTGGCGACTATCAGGTACTGGCGCTGGAAGCCTACAAAGCCGTGGTTGGCCAACAGCAATTCGGTCGCGGTGCGCTGATCGGCATGGTCCTGTTGCTGCCGGCGCTGTTCAGCTTCGCGGTCGATGCCTGGTTGCGTCGGCGTCATGGCGATTCAATGAGCGGTCGCGCCCAAGTATTCAAGCCTTTGCCGTCGACGCTGCGCGACAGCTGCTATCTGGCTGTCGTGCTGCTGATCTGCGCCACATTGCTGCTGGTGTTCGGCATGGCGGTGTTCTCTTCGCTGGTGAAATTCTGGCCTTACAACCTGTCGCTGTCGCTCAACCATTACCAGTTCAATGACACCGCGGGCGGTGGCTGGCTGGCGTACGGCAACAGCGTGAAGATGGCTTTGTGTACCGCGCTGATCGGTAGCGCCCTGATCTTCACCGGCGCCTATCTGATGGAAAAAACCAAAGGCCAGCGCGGCTTGAATATGACACTGCGCATGCTCAGTTTCGTACCGATGGCGGTGCCGGGTCTGGTACTCGGATTGGGTTACGTCTTCTTCTTCAACCTCACCGGCAACCCGCTGCATGTGCTCTACGGGACCATGACCTTGCTGGTGGTTTGCACCATTGCTCACTATTTGACCACTGCGCAAATGACCGCCACCACCGCGCTGCGCCAACTCGATGGCGAGTTCGAAGCCGCCGCGCTGTCGCTCAAGGCACCGCTGTACCGCCACTACTGGCGCGTGACCGTGCCGATTTGTCTGCCGGCGCTGCTGGACATCGTGCGCTACCTGTTCGTCTCGGCCATGACCACCGTCTCGGCGGCGATCTTCCTCTACAGCCCCGACACCATTCTCGCGGCAGTGGCGGTACTGAACATGGACGACGCCGGCAACGTCGGCGGCGCGGCGGCGATGTCGACCCTGATTCTGTTCACTTCGGCGGGCGTTTCCCTGCTGCTGGCCTGGGCTTCGCGCGGTTTGCTGCGCCGCTCACAGGCCTGGCGGCAGACCGCGCCCGGCCATTGAAACCGTACAACCCCTCAACTCAAAAACAGGAAAAGATCATGTTCAAGCCTATGGCCCTGGCCGCTGCTGTCCTCACCGCTTTCAGCCTGAACGCCTTTGCGGCGAAAACCGAGTTGACGGTGTACACCGCCCTCGAAGCCGAACAACTGAAGACTTATAAGCAAGCCTTCGAAAAAGCCAACCCGGACGTCGAGATCAAGTGGGTGCGTGACTCCACCGGGATCATCACCGCCAAGCTGCTGGCAGAAAAAGACCGCCCGCAGGCCGACGCCGTCTGGGGCCTGGCCGCTTCAAGCCTGGCGATCCTCGATCAGCAAGGCATGCTGCAAAGCTACGCGCCGAAAGACCTGGGCAAGATCGGCGCCAACTACCGCGACGCCGCCAACCCGCCAGCCTGGGTCGGCATGGACGTGTGGGCGGCGACCATTTGCTTCAACACCGTCGAAGCCGAGAAGCAGGGCCTGACCAAGCCTGTGAGCTGGCAGGACCTGACCAAGCCTGAGTACAAAGGCAAGATCGTCATGCCAAACCCGGCGTCGTCCGGCACCGGTTTCCTCGACGTCAGCGCGTGGCTGCAAACCTTCGGCGAGAAGCAGGGCTGGGCGTACATGGACGGCCTGCACCAGAACATCGGCCAGTACGTTCACTCCGGTTCCAAGCCTTGCAAACTGGCGGCGGCGGGTGAGTTTCCGATTGGTATTTCCTTCGAATACCCGGCTGTTCAGTTGAAGCGCCAGGGCGCACCGCTGGACATCATCCTGCCGAAAGAAGGCCTGGGCTGGGAGATCGAAGCGACGGCGGTAATCAAAGGCACTGCCCACGAAGAAGCGGCGAAAAAACTCGCTGACTTCTCGGCAAGCCCTGAGGCAATGGAGCTCTACAAGGAGAACTTCGCGGTGCTTGCGCAGCCGGGCATTGCCAAGCCGCAGACCGAATTGCCAGCCGACTACGAACAGCGCTTGATCAAGAACGACTTTGCCTGGGCTTCGAAGAACCGCGACCAGATCCTGAGTGAATGGCGCAAGCGCTATGACGGCAAGTCGGAGAAAGTGGCGGCCAAGTAAGATCTTCATCGGCTGACAGGGCCTCATCGCTGGCAAGCCAGCTCCCACAGTGGTTCCCGGTGTGATCGGGATTTCCAACCACTGAAGATCCCCTGTAGGAGTGAGCTTGCTCGCGATAGCGGTAGAACAGTCAACACACCTGTTGAAGTGAAGCCGCCATCGCGAGCAGGCTCGCTCCTACCATTGGATTGGGTACATCCAAAAGAGATGGGTCGGTTGTCAGGCTGCCATCGCTGGCAAGCCCCACCGTGAACCCTGTGGGAGCTGGCTTGTCGGGTCGCCGCATCGCAGCGATAGCGGTCTACCCTTTACCACAAACTTCACTGATGGGGGAATTTCCGATGGGCCGCAACGAGCAGGTGATTACTGAGGTATTCGGGCTGTACGAACGCTTCGGCACCGACGATTACATCGGCGAGCCGGTGTCGCAGATCGAGCACATGTCCCAGGCCGCCGAGCTGGCGATGGCCGAAGGTTTCGATGATGAAGTGGTGCTCGCCGCGTTCTTCCATGACATCGGGCATATTTGCGGCGAAAGCACCGAGAACATGGACGGCTTCGGTGTGGTCAGCCATGAGCGGCTGGGCGCTGACTATTTGCGTCGGGCGGGCTTCAGTGAGCGCATGGCACGGCTGGTGGAGTATCACGTCCAGGCCAAGCGTTATCTGACATTGAGGGAGCCCGGGTACTACGAGCGTTTGAGCGAAGCCAGTCGCCGGACCCTGGGATATCAGGGTGGGGTGATGACTGAAACCGAAGCCGATGCATTCGAGCAGGACCCGTTGTGCGCCGTGAGCTTGCGCATGCGCCATTGGGATGAAATGGCGAAACAGATGCATGTGCCGGTGATGGACCTGGGCGTGTTGAAGCGCAAGGCGGTCGCGGTTTTGTCCCGCGAGATTTGCTGAGCAATCTGACGACTGATTGAGAAGAACATGCATGGTTCACCTTGTTGGCAGCGCTCAAGCTGAGCCTTTCACAAGGAAGAACATGTATGCGTTATTTGAAAGTGATTGCACAGGATCGAAGTGGAAACGGGGACGCAGATACGCTGCGGTTGCTGTTTTTTGAAGATGAACAATGGCTGCGTGAAGCCTCGGACAATGAAGTTCTGCGGCTGAAAAACTTTGGCTCTCATTACTTCAAGTGCAGATGGTTCAACACCGGTGAGGGTGAGGAACGGCATCTGCGCATGTTTTCGCTGAGCCCGACCGGCAATGCAACGCCGGAATCGGTGCGGCTGCATTTCCATGAAGGCCCCAACATCGTCTACAAGGCTGCTGTTCATGACCTCGACAACGATGGAGCTTTCGAGATTGTGCTGTGCACTGATGTGGACAACGACGGCCGTGCCAATCGTACGGATCGGACTCGGGTCAATGCGTTGGTGCGGGAATACCTGAAGCTGGGTTGGCAGTGATCAATGTTAAAAACGCGTCACTCCAGACACCATAATTGTCCCGGCCGCTAAAGCTGTCGTGCCAACACCTCAACTTGCTCCTGCCGTTCCGCCTGATTCAACTTCGCATGCGCATTGAGTGACGACCATTGCGGATGCGCCCGTGCCTTGTTCAGGGCCTCGGGCAGTTTGCCCTCGCGCCAGGTCTTGTCCTGAGGCGTTGCCACCTGGATGCTGTCCATCGCCGCATGTCCGCGGGCATTGAGTGCTTGCAGCAGTTGTCGTTGCCGCAGGGCCAACAGTCGCAACACGTTGTCATCGACCGTCAGTTCACGCTGGCCCTTGAGCTTGCCCAGCAAGCGGCTGCCATAGCTGCGCGCGGTTTGCAGGGCGCCGCCGGCGATGGCGCCGGCCAGCGCGGCGGCGCCGAGGGTGATGCCGCCGACCAGCAGGTCGACGCCCGCTCCGGCGGCGGCACCTGCGGCGATGCCGCCACCGACCCGCACACCCAATTGCTTGAGGGTTTCGGGGTTGAACAGGTCATCGCCCCAACGACCATCGAGCAGCGGCAAATCGCTGGCAGCGGCGTCCTGCGGGCGGAAGGCATAAAGCTTGAGCAGGGACTCGACGCAGCGTTGCTCGCGCTGGCGCACCGCTTTACGCAGTTCGCCGATGGCTTGCTGTTCCTGTTCGGCATCACTGACCACGCTGCGCCGGCATGCCGCGCAATCGATCAATAATTCGGCAATCAGCCGCGTCGCACTTTGCTCGCGCGCCCGGCGTTGGGCTTGCTGGTCGGCGATCAAGCGTTCCAGTTGCGGCCGCGCGGCTTCCAGCAGCAGGGCGAGGCTTTCATAGAGCCGGCGCTCGCCATCCTCTGGCGGTGCGACGCTGTCGAAGCGCACCAATGCGTGCAATCCCAACCGCGCCAGCGCTTCACGCCACGCCGGTTCGCGATGGTTGGCGCTGCTGACGAAATTCAACACCGGCAGCAACGGTTTGCCGCAACCGGCCAGCACTTCCAGCTCATCGCGATACTTGGCCAGCACCGGTTCCCGGGCATCGATCACATAGAGACCGGCATCGGAGGCCAATAACTGGCGCAAGACCTTGGCCTCCTGTTCGAAACGCTGCCGGGCTTCGCTGCCATCGAGGAAACGGGCCAGGCGGGCCGGACCGTCCAACCGTTCACCAGGTCGCTCGAGACGTTCAAGGTAGTCGAGCAGGGCGATGGCATCTTCCAGGCCGGGTGTGTCGTAGAGATCGAGCAGCGGTTCGCCGTCCACCGACAATCGCGCGCCTTCGACATGCCGTGTGGTGCTGGGACGGTGGGACACTTCACCGAAACCGACATCGCGGGTGAGGGTGCGCAACAGCGAGGTTTTGCCGACGTTGGTGTGGCCGACGACTGCGAGTTTCAGGGGCTGCTTGCGTGCTTCAGTCATGACCCGTCTCCAGCCAGTTCAACGGTGCACAATCGGCGAACGGCAGCTCCAGCTGTTGCAGCGCCGTATGCCAGTCGCCAAGGCGTTCGGCATCCAGCGCTTCTCCGTGCGGCGCTTGCAGCAACCAGACGCGGGTGGCGCTGGCGTTGCGAGCCAGTTCGGCGATCAGCGCCAGGCTGCCGCGATCCGGCGAACGCCGTGGATCGCAGGCGATGGCCAGGCGCGCCGGAGGGAAGCGACTGAGTTGTTCGAGCAGTTTGTGCCGGGATTCGCGGCTGTCGAGAATCCCTGCGTTGCTCACGTTGTTCGGCAGTTGCGGCGGCCAGGGACGCTCGTTGTCCAGTTCGATGGCGACCAACAGCGCACCGTCGCTTTGCTGTTCACTGACGCCGCTCTCGACCCGATGCAGTTGCTCAGGCGCCGCATCGCTGATGCCCAGACGTTCGCTGGTGGGCATCAGTCGCTCGCGCAGCTGCGCGTAGCCGGGCAGGTTCAAATCCAGGCGCAACATCGCTTGACCGGTTTTCCAGCGCCACAGGCAAAACAGCGCCAGCAACATTCGCGGTATCACGCCGTACACCAGCAATACGCCTACCAGCCACGCGGCCCAGGCTTGTCGGGCACTTTCGATGTTGAGTGCGGCGTCGCCACTGGCGCGGATCATTTCCTCGGTGGGCACGCTGAAGCCGAGCAGGGCCGGCAGCGCGCCGAGAGCCTGGGTCACGGCAATAAACGTGTCGGCGCTGAGGATGGTGGTTTCCCAGACGAAACCGTAGCGTCGGGTCGCCATCAACGTCAGCAGGATCACCAGCGCGCTTAGCATCGCCAGCAACCACAAGCCATTGACCAGCACACCAACGGCCCAGCGGTTGAGCTTCTGGCGTTGCAGCAACAACAGCAGGGCTGGTGCCAGCTGCGCGGCTTTGGCATCCCGGGCGAGTTTTTCGCTCAGCCACAGCCACAATCGCCCGAGGCTGGCGCCGTGTTCGCCGGCAAATGCCAGGCCCAAGGCCCAGCTCAGCAGCAGAATCAGATTGAGCCCGAGCAGGCTGCCCAAGGCCCAGAACACATTCACCGGGTGCAGGCCGTCGCCCATCGCGGCGAAGGCCAGGCTTGCGCCGGTGACCACGGCCAGCAGCGCCAGGACGATCAACGCCAGTCGCGCACCTTGCAGCCAGTGCTTGAGCGCAGCACTCAAGCCATCGCGGTCCGCCAGCCACAGGGCGCGGCGTTGAATACGCGACGGCAAATCGCCCCCGGCGCTGCGGGCCAGTCGGTTGGCTTCCAGGTCTTCCAGGGGGCCGGCGTGTTCTTCACGCAGGCGGATGGTTTCTGTCAGCCAGAGGTTATTCAGTTCAGTCACGCGGCATCCCGTCGCTCAAATGAGCTGTGAGCATAACCGTTGTGGCGCTTATCGGCGAAAGCGAGGCTCTGGTATCCTCGCCGACATGACTAAATCACTTCCCCTCAGCCTGATCGCAGCCCTCGGTGAAAACCGTGTGATCGGCGTCGACAACAGCATGCCCTGGCACTTGCCGGGGGACTTCAAATACTTCAAGGCCACGACCCTCGGCAAACCGATCATCATGGGGCGAAAGACCTGGGATTCTCTGGGTCGCCCGTTGCCGGGCCGCTTGAACATCGTGGTCAGCCGTCAGGCGGACCTGGTGCTCGAAGGCGCCGAGGTGTATCCATCGCTGGAGTCCGCGGTGGTTCGCGCCGAGGAATGGGCGAAGGAGCAGGGCGTCGATGAGTTGATGCTGATCGGCGGTGCGCAGTTGTATGCCCAAGGGTTGGCGCAGGCCGATCGGTTGTACCTGACGCGCGTGGCGCTGAGCCCGGAAGGGGATGCGTGGTTTCCGGAGTTTGATGTGAAGGAATGGACACTGGTTTCCAACGTTGAAAACCCGGCAGTAGAGGGTAAGCCAGCGTACAACTTCGAAGTCTGGGAAAAGGTTTGAAAGCATCGCTGGCAAGCCAGCTCCCACAGTGTCCAAGGTGAATCACTTGTTGCGTGAACACCATAGATCCCTGTGGGAGCTGGCTTGCCAGCGATGGGGCCAGATCAGGCGCTGAAAAATTTAAGCGTGCGCCAGCTCCGAATGCTCATCCGCATCCAGCACTCGTTTATCGGTCTGCTGCATCATCTGGCTGGTTATCGCACCGGCCGTCATCGAACCACTGACGTTCAACGCCGTGCGCCCCATATCAATCAGCGGCTCGACCGAAATCAGCAACGCCACCAGTGACACCGGCAAGCCCATCGCCGGCAACACGATCAGCGCGGCGAACGTCGCACCGCCACCCACGCCCGCCACACCGGCCGAACTCAGCGTCACAATCGCCACCAGTGTTGCGATCCACAGCGGATCGAGCGGGTTGATGCCTACGGTCGGCGCCACCATCACCGCCAACATCGCCGGGTACAGACCGGCGCAACCGTTCTGGCCGATGGTCGCGCCGAACGAAGCGGCGAAACTGGCGATCGATTGTGGAATGCCCAGGCGGCTGGTCTGCGCTTCGATACTCAACGGGATTGTGGCGGCGCTGGAACGGCTGGTGAAGGCAAACGTCAGCACCGGCCAGATCTTGCGGAAGAAGCGCAGCGGATTGATCCCGGCAGCCGACACCAGCACGCCGTGAACCACAAACATCAGACCAAGGCCAATGTAGGAAACCACGACAAAACTGCCGAGCTTGATGATGTCCTGCAAGTTGGAACCGGCCACCACTTTGGTCATCAGTGCCAGCACGCCGTAGGGCGTCAGTTTCATCACCAGGCGCACCAGACGCATCACCCAGGCTTGCAGGGTGTCGATGGCGTTGATCACTTTCTGACCTTTTTCGACATCATCCTTGAGCAGTTGCAGCGCTGCGACTCCAAGGAACGCAGCGAAAATCACTACGCTGATGATTGAGGTCGGCTTGGCGCGCGCCAGGTCGGCGAACGGGTTTTGCGGAATGAACGACAGCAACAGCTGCGGCACATTCAGGTCGGCAACCTTGCCCGCGTAGTCGGTCTGAATGGTTTGCAGGCGGGCCATTTCCTGGGTGCCGGCCACCAGACCTTCGGCGGTCAGACCGAACAGGTTGGTCAGGCCGATACCGATCAGTGCCGCGATGGCGGTGGTGAACAGCAGCGTGCCGATGGTCATGAAGCTGATCTTGCCCAGCGATGAAGCGTTGTGCAGACGAGCCACGGCGCTGAGGATCGAGGCGAACACCAACGGGATCACGATCATCTGCAGCAATTGCACGTAACCGTTACCCACCAGATCGAACCAGCCGATCGAGGCTTTCAGCACCGGGTTGCCGGCGCCATAAACGGTATGCAGCGCGACACCGAACACCACACCCAGAACCAGCGCGAGCAGGACTTTTTTTGCCAGGCTCCACGGCGTGTGGCGGGTTTGTGCCAGGCCAAAGAGCAGGGCGAGGAACACCAGCAGGTTGAGAATCAGCGGCAGATTCATTGGAACTCCCATTAGACATGTGCCAACTGCCTTCCGGGGCAGCTGCGAACCGGGAAGCCTAACAGCTTGAATTCTAAAGAATTAATACGAAAAACGTCTTGAAACTGTCGTTTTTGGAATAAGCGTGTGTCGTTCTCGGAGATGCAGCTGACGCGATGGGTACGCTAGCGGTCGCTGGTAGACGAGGACCGTCACACTTATTTGTTAGCGTCGATGTCTTTCATTCAGGGAGTGACGCCAATGAAGTTTGCATCGAAATTTCTGGCAGCCGCACTGTGTGCAGGTCTTGCCGGCCAGGTATTTGCGACGGATCTGAAGCACTGGCCCGCCGATCAGGCCAAGGCACTGGACGCCATGATTGCGGCCAACGCCAACAAGGGTAACTACGCGGTGTTCGACATGGACAACACCAGTTACCGCTACGACCTCGAAGAGTCGTTGCTGCCGTTCATGGAGAACAAGGGCCTGATCACCCGCGACAAACTCGATCCCTCCCTGAAGCTGATGCCGTTCAAGGACACCGCCGACCACCAGGAAAGCCTGTTCAGCTACTACTACCGCCTCTGCGAACTCGACGACATGGTTTGTTATCCATGGGTCGCCCAGGTGTTCTCGGGTTTCACGCTTGAGGAGCTCAAGGGCTACGTCGACGAAATGATGGCGTCCGGCAAACCGGTACCGGCGACTTATTACGAAGGCGATGTGGTCAAGAAGCTCGACGTCAATCCGCCGAAAATTTTCACTGGCCAGCAAGAGCTGTACAACAAGCTGATGGAGAACGGCATCGAGGTCTACGTGATGACCGCCGCCTCCGAAGAATTGGTGCGCATGGTCGCGGCCGATCCGAAATATGGCTACAACGTCAAACCGCAAAACGTGATCGGTGTGTCGCTGCTGCTCAAGGATCCCAAGACCGGCGAACTGACCACTGCTCGCAAACAGATCACCGCCGGCAAATATGATGAAAAGGCGAATCTTGGTCTCGAACTGACTCCGTACCTGTGGACCCCGGCGACCTGGATGGCGGGTAAGCAGGCGGCAATCCTGACCTATATCGATGAATGGAAAAAACCGGTGCTGGTGGGCGGCGATACACCGACCAGCGATGGTTTCATGCTGTTCCACAGCGTCGATGTGGCCAAGGGCGGGATACATTTGTGGGTCAACCGCAAAGACAAATACATGACCCAGATCCAGGGCATGATGGCCAAAAACGCTGCGGCCCAAGCCAAGGAAGGGTTGCCGGTGACGGCGGACAAGAACTGGGTGATCGTCACCCCGCAAGAGATTCAGTAAGACCGTTTGGCTTACCTGTGATGAGAGAACGTTAGCATCCTGTGGCGAGGGAGCTTGCTCCCGCTGGGGCGCGAAGCGGCCCTAAAAAGGGCTGCTGCGCAGCCCAGCAGGACGGTGCGGCGATCCGACGAGCTCCCTCGCCACGGGTACAGTGTTGATCGTTCCCACGCTCTGCGTGGGAATGCAGCCAGTGACGCTCCGCGTCGGGACGCGGAGCGTCCTTTTAGACAGTCCCACGCGGGAGCGTGGGAACGATCAATTGTGGTCAAAAAAATGCCCCGCACTGTGGCGGGGCATTTTCATGTTCGACGGTTAAGCCTTACAGCCCATCAAGCATTGCCTTGTTGCGCACAGCACCCTTGTCGGCGCTGGTGGCCAGCAGGGCGTAGGCTTTCAGTGCGGTGGTCACCTTGCGTGGACGTTTTTCCACTGGTTTCCAGCCTTTCTTGTCCTGCTCGACCCGGCGCGCAGCCAGTTCTTCGTCGCTGACCAACAGGTTGATCGAGCGGTTTGGAATGTCGATCAGCACCTTGTCGCCATCCTGCACCAGGCCGATGGCGCCGCCGGCAGCCGCTTCAGGCGAAGCGTGGCCGATGGACAGGCCGGACGTACCGCCGGAGAAACGGCCGTCGGTGAGCAGGGCGCAGGCTTTGCCCAGGCCTTTGGATTTCAGGTACGACGTCGGGTAGAGCATTTCCTGCATGCCCGGGCCGCCTTTCGGGCCTTCGTAGCGAATGATGACGATGTCGCCTTCCTTCACTTCGTCGGCGAGGATGCCGCGCACGGCGCTGTCCTGGCTTTCAAAGATCTTGGCGTTGCCTTCGAACACGTGGATCGACTCGTCGACGCCAGCGGTTTTCACCACGCAGCCATCCAGCGCGATGTTGCCGTACAGCACGGCCAGGCCGCCTTCTTTCGAATACGCGTGCTCGACACTGCGGATGCAGCCGTTTTCACGGTCGTCGTCCAGGGTTTCCCAACGGGTCGACTGGCTGAACGCGGTTTGCGTCGGGATGCCCGCCGGACCGGCCTTGAAGAAGTGGTGCACGGCTTCGTCGTTGGTCTGGGTGATGTCCCACTTGGCGATGGCCTCTTCCATGCTGCGGCTGTGCACTGTCGGCAGCTGAGTGTGCAGCAAGCCGCCACGGGCCAGCGAACCGAGGATGCTGAAGATCCCGCCGGCACGGTGCACATCTTCCATGTGGTACTTCTGGATGTTCGGCGCAACCTTGCACAGCTGCGGCACGTGACGGGAAAGGCGGTCGATGTCGCGCAGGTCGAAATCGATCTCGGCCTCCTGCGCCGCGGCCAGCAAGTGCAGGATGGTGTTGGTGGAACCGCCCATGGCGATGTCCAGGGTCATGGCGTTCTCGAACGCCTGGAAGTTGGCGATGTTGCGCGGCAGCACAGACTCGTCGTTCTCGCCGTAATAACGCTTGCACAGCTCGACGATGGTGCGGCCAGCTTGCAGGAACAACTGCTCGCGGTCGCTGTGGGTGGCCAGGGTCGAACCGTTGCCCGGCAATGCCAGGCCCAGGGCTTCGACCAGGCAGTTCATCGAGTTGGCGGTGAACATGCCGGAGCACGAACCGCAGGTCGGGCAGGCGCTGCGCTCGTACTCGGCGACTTTCTCGTCAGAAGCGCTGGAGTCGGCGGCGATCACCATGGCATCGACCAGGTCGAGGCCATGGGAGGCGAGTTTGGTCTTGCCGGCTTCCATCGGGCCGCCGGAAACGAAGATCACCGGAATGTTCAGGCGCAGGGACGCCATCAGCATGCCAGGGGTGATCTTGTCGCAGTTCGAGATGCAAACGATGGCGTCGGCACAGTGGGCGTTCACCATGTACTCGACGGAGTCGGCGATGATCTCGCGGCTCGGCAGCGAATACAGCATGCCGTCGTGGCCCATGGCGATGCCGTCGTCGACTGCGATGGTGTTGAATTCCTTGGCCACGCCGCCAGCGCGTTCGATTTCGCGGGCGACCAGTTGGCCCAGGTCCTTGAGGTGGACGTGACCCGGTACGAACTGGGTGAAGGAGTTGGCAATGGCGATGATCGGCTTCTTGAAGTCGTCATCTTTCATCCCCGTGGCGCGCCACAGAGCGCGGGCACCGGCCATGTTGCGGCCGTGGGTGGATGTTTTCGAGCGGTAATCAGGCATGAAGCACTCCGGGCGGCTAATCAGGTATCAAAAGGGAAGTGAGCTTCTAGTGACGTCTGGAACACTCAGAAATGGCCGTGTGTCCGGAAGTTGCCGATAACTTTGCGGGATCGCCGCGCGCTTCAGCTTGAGCTCATAAACCCGCCGGGGATGACTGGCGATGAATGTCGCGATTCTACACGGCTGGCGGCTGGAGGGAATGCCGGGAAGCGTTGATCCCGTGTTGACCCGGCGTGTGGAATGACGACTGGCAGGTGTCAGCCGACATTGAGCGTCTGTTTATCACGTTGAAAGATCAACGCATTGAGTCCAAGGCCTGCGAGGCTTAATGCCAAAAAGCAAAGGGCCAGGGTGCTGATCAGACCCTCGGGTACCACGCTGATCAATGCGCTGGCCACGCCGCCGCTGAGGAACATCAGCACACCACCGACCGAGGTAGAAGTGCCGGCGTATTGCGGGTGAATGTTCATTGCCATGGAGTTGACGACAGGTCTGGTTATGGTTGTGCCAATCGTACAAATAAGCATGGATAACAGCACTGTGGTGGCAGAGAGACCAAATTGCCGAGTCAGCCACAGCATCAGCAGGCCTGAAGTTGTGATCAGCCCCAGGCCAATATTGATCTGGGTGTTAGCGTGCAGGTATCGATGCAGGACGCTGGCGACCACGCCGCCGAAAACATAAGCGACACCATACAACAGCAACGTCCAGGCAAATTCATAGGGTGAGAGTGCCAGTTGCTCCATGAAAATGTTGGGTGAATTGACGATGAACGAAAAATGGCAGGCGAAGGCCAGGGCCGAAATCAGCCAGTAACCCATGAACCTTGCATCCGAACAGACTCGCCAATAAGCACTGAGAACTCCGCCATGCGCTGGCGTACGTATCGGTGGTGCTTTCTTGAGCAGCCGGCAAGCGCTTAACCAGACAAGCGTTGCCAGTGTAATAAACACCCAAAAGCTGCCCTGCCAGCCAAACTCCAATTGCAGCCAGGTCCCCAGCAGCGGCGATATGGAAATGAAAACACCGCCCGCAGTCACCATCCATATCCGGAGTCGCTCCCGTTCACGGCCTACAAACAAGTCCTGTACCAGCGACTGGGCCAGCGAAAAGGATCCGCAACCGATCGCCTGGATCACCCGGAAACCCAGAAACCACTGGTACTCGCTGGAAACTGCGCACCCAGCCGCTCCAATTGTTGCCAGAGCAATACCGGCCAACAACAGCTTCTTGCGGCCCCACATGTCCGAGAGTGGACCAACCAGCAGGATGGAGAGTGCCAGGCTGACGGCGAACACGCTGACGGACAGGGCCGCGTCAGGTGGTGAAATCCGGAAGTATGCCGAGAGATCTGGAAAGGAGGGGAGGACCACGTCCAATGGGAACACGCTCAACAGCATCATGGTCATCAGCAACAAGATGATCAGCGGTTTTTCACGGGTGTTTGTGGCGAGGTTCATCAATCAGTGCGCTCGTTCCGTGAGGGGTAGACGAGGATTGATTTGATGAAGAAGCAAGTCAATGCAGGGGAACGTGGGCGATTTCTGAATCATCTGTAGGAGCGAACTTGCTCGCGATAAATCCGGGAACGTCGCGGGGTATCAGGCTCCCCGCGTTATCGTTGACGACCATCGCGAGCAGGCTCGCTCCTACAGGGGATTACTCAGCTATTCGGCAGCAACCGGCAGGTAATGCTCTTGATGTAGCGGGTTTCAGCGATGGCTGGGTGAACCGGATGATCCGGGCCCTGGCCGCCGCGTTCGAGCATTTGGATGTTGCGGTCCAGGTGACGGGCGCTGGTCAAGAGAATGTTCTGCAGGTCGTCTTCCGGCAGGTGCATCGAGCAGGATGCGCTGACCAGGATGCCGTCCTTGCTGAGCAGGCGCATGGCTTGCTCGTTCAGGCGGCGGTAGGCGCCTTCGCCGTTTTTCATGTCTTTCTTGCGTTTGATGAACGCCGGCGGGTCGGCAACGATCACGTCGAAGCGTTCCTCGCTGGCTTTCAGCTCTTTGAGCGCTTCAAACACGTCGCCTTCGATGCAGGTCATTTTCTCGGCGAAACCGTTCAATGCGGCGTTGCGCTCGACGCCATCGAGGGCGAAGGCCGAGGCGTCGACGCAGAACACTTCACTGGCACCGAATGCCGCGGCTTGCACGCCCCAACCGCCGATATAGCTGTAGAGGTCAAGCACGCGTTTGCCTTTGGCGTATGGCGCCAGGCGCGCGCGGTTCATGCGGTGGTCGTAGAACCAGCCGGTTTTCTGACCCTGGATGACCGGAGCTTCGAATTTCACGCCATTCTCTTCCAGCGCGACCCACTCCGGCACCAGGCCGAAGACAGTTTCGACGTAGCGGTTGAGGCCTTCGGCGTCACGGGCAGCGGAGTCGTTCTTGAACAGAATGCCGCTTGGCTTGAGCACTTGGGTCAGCGCCGCGATCACGTCGTCTTTGTGGGCTTCCATGGTCGCCGAAGCGATCTGCACCACCAGGATGTCACCGAAACGGTCAACCACCAGGCCCGGCAGCAGATCGGAATCACCGTAGACCAGGCGATAGAATGGCTTGTCGAACAAGCGGTCACGCAGCGACAAGGCCACGTTCAGGCGATGCACCAGCAGCGATTTGTCGAGCGGCAACTTGATGTCGCGCGACAGCAGGCGGGCGCAGATCAGGTTGTTCGGGCTCATGGCAACAATGCCCAACGGCTTGCCGCCGGCGGCTTCGAGGATCGCCTGGTCGCCGGCCTTGAAACCGTGCAAAGGCGTGGCGGCTACATCGATTTCGTTGCTGTAGACCCACAAATGACCGTTGCGCAGACGACGGTCGGCATTGGCTTTGAGGCGCAGGCTAGGCAGGGACATGTCGTCGCTCCGGAAAAAAGAGCGGGAGTATAGCGTGTTGCGCAGGGCCACGGCGCGACGGATGGACATGCGGTGATCCGCCAGTGATTGGATGAAACTTCAGTGATCGGGCCGTCCAAGGTGTCGGATCCAACTTTTAGAAGCTAGAATCGGCGCCTGACCCAGAGTGTGTACTTATGTCCCAAGAGCTGACTCCCGAACAAATCCAGCAGTCCCTGCAAGGCATCAGTGTGCCGGCTCAACCGCAGATCATGGTTGATCTGCAGATGGAGCAGTACATGCCCGACCCGGATCTGGAGGTGATCGCGAAGCTGATCTCCCAGGACCCTGGCCTCTCTGGATCGCTGTTGAAGATCGTCAATTCACCGTATTACGGTCTGAGCAACAAGATTGCCTCGATCCAGCGGGCGGTGAATTTGCTGGGCAGCCGCTCGATCATCAACCTGATCAACGCGCAGTCGATCAAGGGCGAGATGAACGACGATACCATCGTCACCTTGAACCGCTTCTGGGACACCGCCCAGGACGTGGCGATGACCTGCCTGACCCTGGCCAAGCGCATCGGTATCCAGAACGGCGATGAAGCCTACGCCCTGGGCTTGTTCCATGACTGTGGCGTGCCGCTGATGCTCCAGCGTTTCCCCGACTACATGGGCGTTCTGGAGCAGGCCTATGCCAGTGCCGGGGCCGAGTGCCGCGTCGTGGACACCGAGAACCGGGAATTCAACACCAACCATGCCGTGGTGGGTTATTACACGGCCAAGTCCTGGCGCCTGCCGGAACACGTGAGCACGGCCATCGCCAATCATCACAATGCCTTGGCGATCTTCAGCGATGAATCGTCGCGCAACAGTTCGCTGAAGAACCTGCTGGCGATCCTGAAGATGGCCGAGCATATTTGCGCTTCCTATCGCGTGCTGGGCAACCAGACCGAAGATCACGAGTGGGACAGCATCGCGGCGTTGGTGCTCGATTATGTCGGTCTCTCGGACTACGACTTCGAGACCCTCAAGCAGACGATTCGCGACCTCGGCGCGCACCGCTGATTGTCGGGTTTTCTTCCTCCAAGAGAGCACCATGCCTGAACTGCCAGAAGTCGAAACCACCCGCCGTGGCATTGCGCCGCACCTGGAAGGCCAGCGCGTCAGCCGGGTGATCGTGCGTGACCGGCGCCTGCGCTGGCCGATTCCCGAGGACCTCGACGTGCGCTTGTCCGGCCAGCGGATCGTGCTGGTGGAGCGACGCGCCAAGTACCTGCTGATCAACGCCGAGGTCGGAACCTTGATCAGCCACTTGGGCATGTCGGGGAATTTGCGTCTGGTAGAGGTCGGCCTGCCGGCGGCCAAGCATGAGCACGTGGATATCGAACTGGAGTCGGGCCTGGCCCTGCGCTACACCGACCCGCGTCGGTTTGGCGCGATGCTCTGGAGCCTCGACCCGCTCAACCATGAACTGTTGATTCGCCTGGGACCGGAGCCGTTGACTGACCTGTTCGACGGTGAGCGGTTGTTCCAGTTGTCCCGTGGCCGTTCGATGGCGGTCAAGCCGTTCATCATGGACAACGCGGTGGTGGTCGGTGTCGGCAACATCTATGCGACCGAAGCCTTGTTCGCCGCCGGGATCGACCCACGTCGCGAGGCCAAAGGCATTTCCCGGGCGCGTTATCTGAAGCTGGCCATCGAGATCAAGCGCATTCTCGCTGCGGCCATCGAGCGCGGCGGCACTACACTGCGTGATTTTATTGGCGGTGATGGCCAGCCGGGGTATTTCCAGCAGGAATTGTTTGTCTACGGCCGTGGCACCGAGCCTTGCAAAGTCTGTGGCACGCCGTTGCGAGAAGTGAAACTCGGGCAGCGCGCCAGCGTCTTTTGCCCACGCTGCCAGAGCTGAATGCCTTACGGTCTATAGTCAGTGTTCCGACTGTCTAGCCGAAGGACCGAGCCATGAACCTGTTTCGAACCCTTGCCGTCGCGTCGATGCTGAGCTTCGTTGCATCAGCCGGTGCCAGCAGCGGCAGCGGGGATCCGCTCTACACCATCCAGAACCCACCGGCATACGCGATGATTGGCGACCTGTTGATTGCCCGGCCTTTACTGGTCGCCGCCACAGTGATCGGCGCCGGCGTGTTTGTGGTGTCGCTACCATTTACCGCATTGGGCGGCGGAGTGGGCGATGCGGGGCAGGCGTTGGTGGTGGACCCGGCGAAAGCGGCGTTCGTGCGGTGCCTGGGGTGTATCGGGGAAGGGTTTGAGCGGCAGGAGTGAGGCCCTGAAAAGTTTCGCGGGCAAGCCTCGCTCCTACAACGATCACACGACTGTAGGAGCGAGGCTTGCCCGCGAAGGCGTCCTGAAAGACGCCAAATGTCTCAAGCCTTGCCGGTAATCTTGCGGTACTTCTCCATCAACTGCTCTTCAGTCTCCGGATGCGCTTCGTCCAGCGGGATGCAATCCACCGGGCAAACCTGCTGGCACTGTGGTTCGTCGTAGTGGCCGACACACTGGGTGCACAGGTTCGGGTCGATCACGTAGATCTCTTCGCCCTGGGAAATGGCGGCGTTCGGACACTCGGGTTCGCAGACGTCGCAATTGATGCAATCGTCGGTGATGATCAGGGACATGCTAACTCCAGCCGGGGCGGCAAGCCCGGGCGCAATAAATCAATGCGCGTAATTGTGCCGCATTGGCGTGCGCAGTGCACGCAAGCGCGATCAAGTGCAAAAGATCGCAGCCCGCGGCAGCTCCTACTTCTTGAAGCGCTCGGTCAGTGCATCCGCCACAGCCGGGTGGACGAACTTGGTGATATCGCCGCCCAAGGCAGCAATTTCACGGACCAGTGTCGAGGAAATGAACGAATAGCGCTCGGACGGGGTAAGAAACAGGCTTTCCACATCCGGGGCCAACTGGCGGTTCATGTTGGCCAGCTGGAACTCGTATTCGAAGTCCGACACCGCGCGCAAACCACGCAGGAACACATTGGCGTTCTGCTCTTTGGCGAAATGCGCCAACAGGGTCGAGAAGCCGACGACTTCAACGTTCGGCAAATGCTTGGTGACCTCGCGGGCCAGCTCCACGCGTTGTTCCAGGGGAAACAGCGGGTTTTTCTTCGGGCTGGCGGCGACAGCAATGATCACGTGATCGAACAGGCGCGAGGCGCGTTCGACCAGATCGCCATGGCCCTTGGTAATAGGGTCGAAGGTACCTGGGTACAACACTCGGTTCATCGCGTCGTCCTGGCGGGAGTGCGTTGGGGAGTCGGATGGTATCGCAGCCTTCCCGGTCGGCCAAGTCGCCTGTTGGGTAAGAAAGCACTATAGACGATGCGAATAATCGCTTTTTTCACGGATTTTTTAAACGTTCGGCCAGAGAAGTCGCCAGTTGCGCCGTCAGGCCGTAGACCGACAACTGCGGGTTTGCGCCAATGCTGGTAGGGAATAGCGAGCCGTCATGAATCGATAGATTGGCCAATTGATGGTGCCGGCCGAGGCTGTCGGTCACGGCATTTTTCGGATCTTCGCCCATCGCGCAACCCCCCATCACATGCGCGCTGCCCAAACGAGTGCGGTACAACTCCAGGCTTAGACCGTCAATCAGCGTGCGTGCCTCGGCGAGGGTTTTGACGTAGCGCGCGTCGGCGTGCATCGGCATCACCGCCCGGGCGCCGCCGGCGAACTGGATCTCGGCCATCGTGTGGAATGCCCGGCGCAACCCGTCCCAGGTATAAGGCGAGATTTGGTAATCGAGTACTGGCGTGTCGTCGCTGCGTAATTCGACGTTGCCACCCTGGCTGTCCGGGTGAAAACCGTCGCGCAGCAGTGCCAGCATGGCGTGCGTGTGCGGCAGGTTGGTCATGTGCCCGGCGTTTTCTTCGCCAAAGCCCCCGAGTAATGTCGCGGCCAGCGCCGGGTGTAGCGGTGGAACTTCCAGTTTGTAGGCCATGGGGCCGGTAGTGCCGTTCTGCCATTGGAAATGATCGGAATAAATGGACTGCGGCGCGCCATAGAACGGGTTGACGACCTCGTCGAACAACGCAGCGGACATGTTCACCGGATGCAGGAACGTGCGTTTGCCCAAGCGTTCGTGCGGATCAGGTGCTCTGGAACGCATCAACAAGCCTGGTGAGTTGATGCCACCGCCGGCCAGCACGTAATGCCGCGCCGTGACCATGATCTTGCGACCGGTGGGTTCGACGCAGCGCTCGTCCATCGCCACGCAATGCAGGCCGGTGACTTTGTCGCCGCTGATGACGAGTTTTTCGGCGCGGGCCAGGTAAAGCAACTCGCCGCCCTTTTCCAGGGTCGCTGGAATGGTCGTGACCATCATCGATTGCTTGGCGTTGGTCGGGCAGCCCATGCCGCAATAGCCGAGGTTCCAGCAGCCGCGCACGTTGCGCGGGATGACATGCCAGCTGTAGCCGAGTTTTTCGCAGCCTTTGCGGATCACGTCGTTGTTGGCATTGGGCGGGACCATCCACGGCGCGACGCCCAGACGCTGCTCCATTTTTTCGAACCACGGCGCCATGTCGGCCGGGCTGTGACCCTTGACGTTGTGCTCTTTGGCCCAATGCTCCAGGGTCGGTTGCGGAGTGCGAAAACTGGAAGTCCAGTTGATCAGCGTGGTGCCGCCCACCGCCCGGCCCTGAAGGATGGTGATCGCGCCATCCTTGCTCATGCGCCCGATGCCTTCCTGATAGAGACTGGCGTAGGCCTGGTCTTCGAGCAGTTTGAAGTCGCTGCTGGTCTTGAGCGGACCTTCCTCGATCAGCAGCACTTTGTAGCCGGCTGCGCTGAGGATTTCGGCGGTGGTGCCGCCACCGGCACCGCTGCCGATGATCGCCACATCCGCTTCGAGGGTCAGGTCCTGGTTCAGTTGCGAACCGTTATGGGTTTTCCAGCCACGGGCCATGCCTTCGCGGAACGGATCGGGTACGGGCATCTTCGGGTTCTCTTATTGTTCTGGATATTTTGGTGAGGCAGATGACGCCTTCGCTGCAGCAGGAGCGAGGCTTGCCCGCGAAAGGCTCGATACGGTTTTCAAACCGTCGGCGGTCCGGGATAGCCGCAATGCGCCCACGATTCCTGGCGGCCGTACCAGGCCATCATCACCAGTTGCAGCAAAGAGCTGTGTCCCATGCGCAGCAAGTTCAGCGAGCTGTTTTCCCAGCGATCGAGGAAGTGCCGGATATCGTCGGCGCTGGCGTTTTCCCAGCTGCCCCAGATCCCGGTCAACGGACCGCGTGTGACAGCCATGCCCAGCACATCGAACAGTTGCCGGGTCAGCTTGAGCATTTCCGGCGACAGGTGATCGAGGTTGTAGTCCAGACTTTTCAACGTGCCATCGACCGCAGCCGGCATGCGTTCGGCGGTCACCGCACCGTCAAGCATTACCGGAAGCAAGGCCCGCAAAAACAGCAGATCGCCGCTGCGCAACGCCGCGAAACCACTTTGCGGTGCTCCCGAAGAGCAACCCGTGAGGCTGGCACCCAATCCGGCGGTGGCGAGAAAGGCGCTGGCGCCGAGGCTGAACTTGAGCAGGCCGCGCCGTGACAACGCGGGAGTATCGGACAGGCTTGGGTTCATTATTGTTATTACCCGAGGGTGACGATCGTTAGCGAATAAACAGCTTCTGGATCAGTTTCTGAATGGATTTACCGTACGGCGGATAGATCAGTTTCGCCGCGTTGAAGCGCTGTTTGATCAGCACACCCTTGGCCTTGCTGAAGGTGAGGAAGCCTTCGTGCCCGTGGTAGTGACCCATGCCCGAAGCACCGATGCCGCCGAAAGGCATGTCATCCTGAGCCACATGCAGCAGCGTGTCGTTGAGGCACACGCCACCGGAGTGGGTCTCGTGCAGCACGCGTTTTTGCTCGCGCTTGTCGTAACCGAAGTAATACAGCGCCAGCGGGCGAGGGCGTTGGTTGATGTAGGCAAACGCCTGATCGAGATCCCGATACGGGACGATCGGCAGCAGCGGGCCGAAGATTTCGTCCTGCATCACGGTCATGTCATCGCTGACGTTGAGCAACAGGCTATGGCCCATGCGACGGCCCTGGCTTTGCTCGAACAGAGGAATCAGCAACGCACCCTTGCTGGTGGCATCGCTGACGTAGCCATTGAGCCGAGCCAGTTGTCGATCATTGATGATTGCCGTGTAGTCCGGGTTGTCAGTCAGCGTCGGATAAAACCCGCGCACAGCCGAGCGATAGGCTTCAACGAAGCCACCGACACGATCCTCCGGCACCAGCACGTAGTCCGGAGCCACGCAGGTCTGTCCGGCATTGAGGGTCTTGCCGAACGCGATGCGTTCGGCGGCGTCCTTGAGCGGCACATCGTGGGACACAATGGCCGGAGACTTGCCACCCAGTTCCAGTGTCACCGGTGTCAGGTTTTCCGCCGCCGCGCGCATCACGTGCTTACCGATGCTGGTGGCGCCAGTGAACAACAGGTGATCGAAACGCAGGCGGGAAAATGCCACGCCGATATCGGCCTCGCCCAGCACGACGCAGACCAGGTCTTCGGGGAAGATCCGCGCCAACAACTGCTTCATCAGCAAACCGGTGGCCGGGGTGGATTCGCTGAGCTTGAGCATCACCCGGTTACCCGCCGACAGCGCACCCACCATCGGGCCGATCGCCAGGTACAACGGGTAATTCCACGGCACGATCACCCCGACCACGCCCAGCGGCTGATAAACCACTTTGGCCGAGGCTGGTTGAAAGGCAACGCCGACCTTGCGCCGCGACGCACGCATCCAGCCTTTGAGGTGCTGGCTGGCGTAATGGATGCCGTGCAGGCTGGGCATCAATTCAGCGAGCAGGGTCTCATCGGCGCTGCGATGGCTGAAGTCCTGGCTGATCGCGTCAATCAAGGCCTGGCGCTCGCTGTTCAGCAAGTCGCGCAGTGCCTTGAGCCACTGTTGGCGCTGGGCGGCAGGGGGCATCGGGTTGGCGGCATACGCTGCACGTTGTGCTTCGAACAGCGCCTGAAGCTCGTCCAGAGGCTGCTGTAGGTTTTGCAGGTAGGAAATTTCAGCAGTCATGGTCAGCTCCGGATTTATTCTAATGAGGCACTTTTTAGAGTCTATGCTCTAAAAAGTCAAATGCCTTCGTCGCGCAGTGATGTTCCATCCGCTTGCGGATAGGTCGTAAGATGCCCATCAACGCACTCTGAATTAAAGCTCAAGCCATGGCCCCACGGATCAAAACCAGCGAGCGCATCGTGCAGAACAGCCTGGAGCTGTTCAATCAACAGGGCGAGCGCAGCATCAGCACCAACCACATTGCTGCCCACATGGAGATTTCCCCGGGCAACCTGTACTACCACTTCCCGAACAAGCAGGCGATCATCGCCGTGCTGTTCAGCGAGTACGAAACCCTGGTGGACAGCTTTCTGCGCCCGCCACAGGGCCGCGCCGCGACGGTGGAAGACAAGCGCTTCTATCTCAAGGAGTTGCTCTCGGCGATGTGGGGTTACCGGTTTTTGCATCGCGACCTCGAGCATTTGCTCGACAGCGATCCGGAACTGGCCGCCCGTTACCGGCGCTTTTCCCAGCGCTGCGTGATTCAGGGCATGGCGATCTACGAAGGTTTCGTTGCCGCTGGCATCTTGAAGATGGATCGTGTGCAGATCGAGTCCCTGACCCTCAATGCCTGGATCATCCTCACTTCCTGGGTGCGCTTTCTGTGCACCACGCGGGAAAATTCCAGTCATCTGAGCGAGCAGGCGATCAAGCGCGGCGTGTATCAGGTACTGGTACTGGAAGCCGGATTCGTCACGGATGAGGCGCGCGAAGCGGTCAACGCCTTGTTTGAAGAGTTTTACGTGCCGTTGGCTCAGGCGCTGGAAGAGGTTTGAGCCAGCGCGTGCAGCAGGATTGAATTGCGTTTAATCACAGGAGCCCGCTATGCCCATCGCGCAACTGATCAGCCCACAAGCGCTGGACTTGAAAAAGGACCAGCCGGGGTTGGTGATTCTCGATTGTCGCTTTGCCCTTGAAGACCCGGATTACGGGCAGCGCAGCTATGCCGAGGGCCACATCAACGGGTCGAGCTTTGCCGATCTCGAACGTGATCTGAGCGGCAAAGTGGTGAAGGGCGTGACCGGGCGTCATCCGCTGCCTGAACCGGCCGAATTGATCGAGCGTCTGCAAGCCTGGGGCATCAACAATGACAGTGAAGTGATTTTGTACGATGACGGCCCAGGCGCCTTCGCGGCTCGCGCCTGGTGGTTGCTGGCCTGGCTGGGCAAACGTGACGGCGTGTTCATTCTTGATGGCGGGCTAAAGGCCTGGCACGCGGCGGGTTTGCCGCTGAGCCTGGATGCGCCCTCGATCACTCGCGGCACGTTCAGTGGCGCCCCGGATGCTTCGTTGCTGCTCAGTGCCGAACAACTGCAAAAGCGTCTCGCGCAACCAGAACTGACCCTGCTCGATGCCCGCGCACTGCCGCGCTTCAAGGGTGAAATGGAACCGATCGATCCGGTCGCCGGGCACATTCCCGGTGCACAATGTGCGGCGTTTACCGACAACCTCGGCGCAGATGGGCGGTTTCTGCCGGCTGATCAGCTCAAGCAGCGCTTCGCCGCAAAACTTGCCGACCGTTCGCCGAACGATCTGGTGGCGTACTGCGGTTCCGGTGTGACGGCTTGCCATAACCTGTTCGCATTGTGCCTGGCGGGGTATCCGCTGGGTGCGTTGTACGCCGGTTCTTGGAGCGAGTGGATCAATGATCCTGCGCGGGGCATCGCAGTAGGCGAGTGAAGAACAAAGGATCGATACGCTCGCAGCTCCCTTCGTATGCCTACGCCCGGCCTGCGTTGTCCAGCCACTGGGGGATGCGTCGTTCCAGGTAGTAACCCGGTTGCCTGACCGAGCCGTCGACGAACCCGACGTGTCCGCCCTTGGCCTGCAGTTCAAATTGCGTACAGGCCGATAACTCATCGGTTTGCGGCAGGCTGTGGGGGAAGACGAAGGGATCGTCGGCCGCCTGAATGATCAGGGTCGGTGTGCGAATCTCCCCGAGAAAGTAGCGACTCGATGCGCGGCGGTAGTAATCCTCGGCATCCACGAAACCGTTCAGTGGCGCGGTCACCCGGCCATCGAAATCCCAGAACGTGCGCATGTTTTCCAATGAACCGAGCGCGGCCAGTGCCGCCAGGCCGTCTTCCCGGCCGTCATGCTGGAACTGGCGCTGCTTGTTCTTGATGTAGGCCAGCATTTCGCGCATGAAGTGCGCCTGGTAGACCTTGGAAAAACCCTGGCCGATCCGGTCGGCGCACTGGTCCAGTCGGAACGGCACTGACACGGCCACCGCGCCAAGTACGCCGCTGTCACTGCCGGTTTCACCCAGGTGTTTGAGCAGGACATTGCCACCCAGGGAATAACCGACCGCATAGAGCGGCGCGAGTGGCCGCTTGGCCCGCAGATGTTTGATGGTTTCGGCCAGATCTTCGCTGGCGCCGGAATGGTAGCTGCGCGGCAACAGATTGGGTTCGCCCGAGCAGCCGCGCCAGTTCAGCGCGACGCTGGCCCAGCCCCGATCAGCCAAGGCTTTTTGCATGCCGGCCACGTAGGGCGAATTCGATGAACCGGTCAGCCCGTGCAGCACCAGCACCAACGGCGCTTCGGCGCTGTGCGGGCCGTACCAGTCGAGATCGAGAAAATCACCGTCTTCGAGCCACAGGCGTTCGCGGTCGCGGTCGATGTGCACGGTTTTACGCCACAGCGGCCCCCACAAGGTTTGCAGGTGCGGGTTGCCGATGCCGAAGGCGGGGGTGAAGGAGGGCGGTGCGGGGTGCGGTTGCACAGTCATTCTCGGTGGATGTGTTCATGAGTCTGCCGGAAGACGCGGCGGGACAGCGCCGCGACCGCGTCACCCTGGCAGTCTAACTTGCCACAATCTCACCGGGCACGCGACACATCGCATTGGTTGCGCTTTCGCTCGGCTCGGGCAGCGGTTGTTGATCTGCCCTGGGTCCCAGGATGACCGCCTGCCATTGTCCAGAGTGGTAATGCCGGTTGAGTGCGCTCTTGATTGATGTGAGGTTCAGCTTCGAGGCCGCTTGCGCGTCAAAATCCAGGTCCAGCGGCAGATTGTGTGTGCTGATGGCGTACAACTGTCTCAAGATCTGCGCATTGGTTGCGCTGTTCAACGGCGCGCTACCAATCAGTTGCTGTTGGCTGTCTTCAAGTTCCCGTTGGGTCGGCCCGTGGTTGAGAAATTCGCTGAACATTGTCTCGATGTGGGCCAGCACGGCATCGGCCTGCTCGGGTCTGGTCTGTATTTCGATGGAGAGAAGCCCTTGTGCCTGAAGGGCTGAGAGTTCGGCCTCAACGTGATAGGTCAAGCCTCGGCGTTCTCGCAGTTCATTGGTCAGTCGTTTGCTGAAAACCAGCATGGCTGTCTGCAGCGCGACGTAATCCGGATTGCTTCGCAGGACACTTGGCTGGGCCAGGCGCAAGTAAGCCTGAGTCGATGTCCGCTCAACGCGCAGCAGACCTGAAGCGGTCGGGCTGGTCGCGGGTCGAATCGCAGCAATGGCCGGCCCCTTGGGCAAGGCCGCGGCTATCTGCGCACCAATGTGCTGGGCTTCCTCTTCGGTGAGGTCGCCGACCAGTGTGATTTGGGCATTGCCCACGGCATAGGCCTCGCGATGAAAGTCCTCCACCTGGGTGCGAGTGATGGAGGCAAGGCTGGCCCGGGTTCCGAAGAACGACTGAGCATAACCGTGGTCGGGAAACAGCTGGCCGAGGTTCGCGTGGCGGGCTTGAATGGCGTGGGACTGGTCTTCGCGATCCAGAACGTACTGCAATTGTGATTTGACTGCGGCCATGGAGGCCTCCGGCAGCATCGGCTTGCCGAGGATTTGGGCAAACAAATCCAGGGCTGGTGTGCGTCGTGATTCGTCACTCAAGCTACGCAGGGAAAACCACGTCCGATCCTGGCTGATCCCCATATCCATCTTTGCGCCCAAGTTATCGAAGGTCGCCTGTATGGCATTGACGTCCTTGCCCGCCACACCTTCATTCAACAGACTGAAGGTCAACGCTGCCAGGCCCGGTTGATGTGCTGTGTGGGCGCTGCCGGCGGCAAAGCTTACGAGGGTGTCGAACATCGGCAAGCCAGGGGTACGGATGAACAGGATCTTGGTGCCGCTGAAAGTCTTGTAACCCTTGATCGATAGCGTGCGTTGGAACGCAGGCGCTTGTGCTTCGCTGAGCGATTGCAGCACCGGTTTTGGGGGCGCCGTGATTGCAGCGGCATTGGCCTGAACGCTGAGCAGCATGCTTGCCAGTATCAATCCATTGATCAAGCCTTTGAACTTATCCATTGTTCTTCTCCGGCAGGATTTTCGCGGTACTCAGGCGCTCACGCGTCAGATAAGTCTGTGCCACCTGTTGAATATCCAGCGGTGTGACCTTGTTCAGCTCTTGCGTATCCAGATCGGCAAGCCGCCAGTCCAGGCCAATGGTCTGCAAAAGACCCAGGTTGTGGGCTTGTCTCTGCAGGTCGTCCTGCGCATAAACCAGGTTGGCGATCAGCAGGTTTTTCGCGCGTTCCAGTTCTGCCGGTTCCGGTGCCTTGCTTTTGAGTGATTCGATCACCTGCCACACACGGGTGAGGGCTGCGTCAGCATCATTGAGCTTGTCCGCATTGAGCTGCATGCTGATCGTCAGTAACGAGTCGCCGCGATTGAAGGCGTCGTATTCCGAGAGGACCTCGGTGAATATTGACTCGCTCAGTTGCAGTCGCTGTTTGATGCGTGCGCTATTGGAACCGGCCAGTAACATATCGAGCAGGCGCAGGGCATGGGCGGTCCGACGATCCAGAGCCGTGGCCAGGCTTGGCGCGTTGAAACTCATGATCAAGCGCGGGGACGCCACGGGTGCATGCAGGGTCAGCGATCGTTCGCCGGCAGAAGTGAGTTCGACGGGGGCAGGGGCCGCCGGTGTCGTGCCTCGCTCAAGGTGGCCGAAATACTGCCGTGCAAGGGCCTTGATCTGCTCGGGCTGGACATCGCCAACGACCACCAGGGTTGCATTGCCCGGCGAATACCAGGCCTTGTACCACTGCTGCAATTGCGCGGTATTCATTCGTTGCAGGTCATGCATCCAGCCAATCGTCGGGGTGCGATAGCCGCTGGCCGGGTGGGCGATGCTGTTCAGTCTTTCTTGAGCCAGCACGGTGATTTCATCATCGACGTACATCCGCCGCTCTTCCTGAATGACCTTGAGCTCCGGTGTGAAGTCCTGCGGATCCAGCTCGGCCGTACTCATCAGATCGGCGAGAATTTCGAACGCGACGCCGACGCGGCCGGAAGCGAGTGTCTGGTAAAAAACCGTGAAATCAGGGCCTGTATAGGCGTTTTGGCTGGCGCCCAGACTTTCCAGTATCGCCTCGAATTCTCCAGCGCAGGCCTTGCTGCTGCCTTTGTAGACCATGTGTTCGAGGGCATGGGACAGGCCCGACTGGCCGGGCGGCTCGTAGCTTGAACCGGCCTTGATCCACAGCTGAGCGGTGACGATTGGGGAGCGATGGTCCTCGCGCACGACGACCTTGAGGCCGTTATCCAGCACGAAGTCTTGCGTCGCAGGGGGTGTGGCAGCGCTGGCCATGAGCGGCAGCCAGGCGATAAATGGCAGTACAAAAATGCAGCAGGAGATGTTCATCCGTGTTCATCCTCAGTGGTTTGCAGGGTTATGCGCAAACCACTGTGGATGATCCGTAAGGACGTCAGGCGGTAACTATGTAGTGCTCCTCACAATCGCAACGTCAGGCGCCGCGCTGCCACAACGAGTAATACACTCGCCCGGATTTCTGCTCCCGGTGCAGGCGCCAGTTCTGCGGCAGGCCCAGGGTTGACGGCGCTGACTCGCTTTCGGTGTATATCCAGGCATCGTCGGCCAGCCATTGGCGCTCTTCGAGCAGGGCGCAAACGGCGGGCAACAGGTTCTGGTTGAACGGCGGGTCGAGGAACACCAGGTCGTAGGGCGTGGCGGTCTGGGTTTCCAGGTAGCGCAGGGCGTCAGCGGTCTGAACCTGGCCGGTGGTGCAGCGCAATGTGCCCAGATGTTCCTTGAGGCTCGACACCGCGAGGCTGCTGGCGTCCAGCGCCTGACCCATGGCCGCGCCACGGGACAGGGCTTCGAGGAACAGCGCGCCGCTGCCGGTGAACGGGTCCAGCACTTTGGCGCCTGGAACGTAAGGTGCGAGCCAGTTGAACAGGGTTTCACGCACCCGGTCCGGCGTCGGACGCAGACCCGGCGCATCGGGGAAGCTCAGTTTACGGCTGCGCCATTCGCCGCCGATGATGCGCAGCTGGTTCACGCCGTTGTGCACGTTATGGACGGGTTTTTTGGGACGGGAAGTAGCCATTAATGCTCCGGAACCCCGAGCGGTTGCTCGGCAGGTTTATCAGTAGGGGCCGGCAGCGGCTTTTGCGGCACGGTCGGGCCAGCGCTGACGATGACCATTTTGTCCGTGCTCAAGTGTTTGTTCATAGCCGCTTTGACTTGCTCGACGGTCAGGTTCTGCGACTGTTGCATGAAGTCTTCCAGGTGGCTCAGCGGCAAGTCATAGAAGCCAATGGCACCCAGTTGACCGACGATGTCGGCGTTGCTGGCGGTGGACAGCGGGAAGCTGCCGGCCAGTTCACGCTTGGCGTCGTCGAGTTCTTTCTCGGTCGGACCGGTTGCAAGGTAGTCCGCGAGGACGTCCTGCACCAGTTTCAGAGTGCCTTCGCTCATTTCGGCGCGGGTCTGCACGTTGATCATGAACGGGCCACGCGCCTGCATCGGGCTGAAGCCCGAATATATGCCATAGGCCAGGCCGCGCTTCTCGCGCACTTCGCTCATCAGTCGAGTACCGAAACCGCCACCACCGAGGATCTGGTTGCCCATGGACAGTGCGGCGTAGTCCGGATCATCACGATCGATGCCCAGTTGCGCAAGCATCAGGTTGGTCTGTTTGGACGGGAACTCGATGTGGCCGATGCTGGCCTTGGGTTCGGTCGGTTGGGCGATTTTCGGCAGGGCCGGACCTTTGGGCAGGGCGCTGGACACCTGCGCGGCCATGGCCTCGGCTTCGGCGCGGGACAGATCGCCAACCAGTGCGATGACTACGTTGCCCGCGGCATAGGCTTTTTCGTGGAAAGCGCGCAGTTGCGCGAGGGTCACCTCGGGAATGGACTTTGCCGTGCCATCACTGGCGTGCGCATAGGGGTGATCGCCGTACAAGCGGTTCATCAACTCCAGGCTGGCCAGTTTGCCGGGGTTCTGTTTCTGGTATTCGAAGCCGGCGAGCAACTGGTTCTTGATACGGGTAAATGAGTCGGCCGGAAAGGTTGGCTTGCCGACGACTTGCGCAAACAGCTGCAAGGCCGGTTCACGTTTGTCCGTTGCACTGAGGCTGCGCAGCGATGCAACCGCCATGTCTTTGTAAGCGCCATTGCCGAAATCGGCTCCCAGACCCTCGAAACCCTGGGCGATGGCGCTGACGTCTTTGCCGGCCACACCCTCGTTGAGCATGGCGTTGGTCAGCACGGCCAGGCCGGGCGCGCTGCCATCCTGGCTGCTGCCGGCGGCGAAGATCAGGCGCATATCGAACATCGGCAGTTCACGGGCTTCGACGAACAACACTTTGGCACCTTCGGCGGTGTTCCAGGTCTGCACGTCGAGTTTGCGGCGGCTCGGTGCCTTGCCGTTGAGTTCGGTCAGCGATTGCAGCTTCTGGCTGGCCTTGGCCTTGTCCAGGGCTTCGCTGGCATTGGATTCGTCGGTTTTCGAAAAATAGAACGCGGCAGAGCCGATCAGCGCAACGGCGATCAGGCCGAACAGGGCCAGGCGCGGTTTTTTACGCTCACTCATGAGTCGTCTCCTCTGGCAGAACATGGGCGACGCTGAGACGTTCGCGGGTGAAATACAGCTTGGCGGCATTCTGGATATCTTGCGGGGTCACGCTTTCCAGATCGGCGAGCTCGGTATCCATCAGTTTCCAGGACAGCCCGACCGTTTCCAGTTGGCCAATGGCCGTGGCCTGGCTGGTGATCGAGTCGCGCTCGTAAACCAGGCCGGCGATGACCTGTGCCCGCACACGCTCCAGTTCTTCAGTGGTCGGCGCAGTGGTTTTCAGCTGTTCAAGCAGCTTCCACAAACCGGCTTCGGCCTGGGCAATGGTCTTGTTTTTCTGGCTGTTGGGCGTTGCCGACAGCGTGAACAGGCTATCGCCGCGGGTGTAGGCGTCGTAGCTCGACGAGCCGCCGGACACCAATTCTTCGCCGCGCTCCAGTTGGGTCGGGATACGTGCGCTGTAGCCGCCATCGAGCAGCGCGGAAATCAGGCGCAAGGCGTTCACCGAGCGTTTGTCTTCGGCGGTGGCGATACTCGGCACATTGAATGCCAGCATCAGGCTGGGCAATTGGGTCTTCACGTGCAAGGTGATCTGGCGCTCGCCGGGTTCGGCCAGTTCCAGCGGTTTTTTCGCGGCAGGCACGTCACGCTTGGCGATTGGGCCGAAATAGCGTTGGGCCAGGGTTTTGACTTCTTCGGGTGTCACGTCGCCAACCACCACCAGCGTGGCGTTGTTCGGCACGTACCAGGATTCATACCAGTGGCGCAGCTCTTCGACTTTCATGCGCTCCAGGTCTGCCATCCAGCCGATGGTCGGCGTGTGATAGCCGCTGGCCGGGTAGGCCATGGCCTTGAAACGTTCGTAAGCCTTGGACATCGGTTTGTCGTCGGTACGCAGGCGGCGTTCTTCCTTGATGACTTCGATCTCGCGGGCGAACTCGTCCGGTGGCAGGCGCAAGCTGGCCATCCGGTCGGCTTCCAGTTCGAAAGCCACGCCCAGGCGGTCGCGGGCCAGCACCTGGTAGTAGGCGGTGAAATCGTCGCTGGTGAAGGCGTTCTCTTCGGCGCCGAGGTCGCGCAGGATCAACGACGCTTCGCCAGGGCCGACTTTCTCGCTACCCTTGAACATCATGTGTTCCAGGGCATGGGACAGGCCGGTCTGACCCGGTGTCTCGTAGCTGGAGCCGACCTTGTACCAGACTTGGGAAACCACCACCGGCGCACGATGGTCTTCGCGCACGACGACCTTCAAGCCGTTGTCGAGGGTGAACTCGTGGGTGGGTTGCGGGTCGGCAGCCAGGGCCGAGAGGGGCAGACAAACTGTGCTGAGCAGCAGGCCTGCGGCGCGGCGGGCTAGAGCATTCATTCGTGTTTAAACCTGTTGGGCTGCCCGCTAGGTCTTAGCGTCGGCGGGCGAGAGGGTGCTAGGATACTGATCCGTTTTACTGGCGGCCACGCCTATCAGACCTTTGTGTGTGATCAGGTTGTTTGGGTTTGCGGCAGAAAGCTATGGTTTATCAACTAAACTCTGCGTTTTCGCCGATTATTACGCTTCAGTCCTTCGTGAAGTCGTTTTTTGCAAGGTGCCCGATTGCACCTCGACAAAATGTTGCGCGTGAACAAGCTGTAGCAATCGCAGTCTGTTCTGCATCGAATATTTATTTGCCGGGGCGCCCGTTGGCGCGTCGCTACCGTGAGATAGCCGTCCTCCATGTTTGGTTCCAACGACGACAAGAAGACCCCAGCTACGGCTGGCGAAAAGAAAAGCCTGTTCGGATGGCTGCGCAAAAAACCGCAGGAATCCGTCGTCGAACAGCCACAACCACTCCCTGAACCCACACCTGCGCCGGTAATAGAAGAAGCATCAGCGCCGGTCGTCCTGCCAATCGCCGAGCCGGTGCTGCAACCGACCGTCGAACCTGAACCGCAAATCGTTGCCGAACTGCCGCTGACCCCGGCCGCAGAACCCTGGCTGACCTTGCCCGTGGCGGAAGAGCCGGTGGCGTTGGTCGAAGACGAGCTGGCGCCCCATGTAACGCCGCCGATTCCTGCTCCGAGTGCCTTTGCCCCTGAGCCAGTGCCGGTTGTCGCACCGGTCGTTGAAGCGGTCCCGGAACCGGTGGCACCGGTTGTCCAGATGCCTGAGCCCGAACCTGCACCTGCACCTGTCATCGAGCCGGTGGCCGTTGCCCCGGTTGAAGTTCCGGTCGAGCCTGTACGCAGCGAAGAAACCAAAGCCGGTTTTTTTGCCCGACTCAAGCAAGGCTTGTCCAAGACCAGTGCCAGCATCGGCGAAGGCATGGCCAGCCTGTTCCTGGGCAAGAAAGCCATCGATGACGAACTGCTCGATGACCTGGAAACCCGTCTGCTGACCGCCGACGTTGGGGTAGAGGCCACTTCGGTGATCATCCAGCGCCTGACGCAGAAGGTCGCGCGCAAAGAGTTGGCCGATGCCGACGCCCTCTACAAGTCCCTGCAAGCCGAATTGGCGGCGATGCTCAAGCCGGTCGAACAACCGCTGAAAATCGCCTCGCAGAACAAGCCGTTCGTGATCCTGGTGGTGGGCGTCAACGGTGCCGGCAAAACCACGACCATCGGCAAACTGGCGAAGAAACTGCAACTGGAAGGCAAGAAAGTCATGCTCGCCGCCGGTGACACCTTCCGTGCTGCGGCGGTGGAGCAATTGCAGGTCTGGGGTGAGCGCAACAAAATCCCGGTCATTGCCCAGCACACCGGCGCGGATTCGGCTTCGGTCATCTTCGATGCCGTGCAAGCCGCCAAGGCCCGTGGCATCGATGTTCTGATCGCCGACACCGCCGGTCGCCTGCACACCAAAGACAACCTGATGGAAGAGCTGAAAAAGGTCCGCCGGGTGATCGGCAAGCTCGACGCCGACGCGCCACATGAGGTGCTGCTGGTACTCGATGCCGGCACCGGCCAGAACGCTATCAATCAGGCCAAGCAATTCAACCAGACCGTCGAACTGACCGGCCTGGCGCTGACCAAGCTTGATGGTACCGCCAAGGGCGGGGTGATTTTTGCCCTGGCCAAGCAGTTCGGCCTGCCGATCCGCTACATCGGCGTCGGTGAAGGCATCGACGATTTGCGCACTTTTGAAGCTGAACCCTTTGTCCAGGCACTCTTTGCCGAACGGGAGCGTTCATGATTCGTTTCGAACAGGTCGGTAAACGCTACCCGAATGGTCACGTCGGCTTGCATGAGCTGAGCTTTCGAGTCCGTCGTGGCGAGTTTCTGTTTGTCACCGGCCATTCCGGTGCCGGTAAAAGTACGCTGTTGCGGCTGTTGCTGGCGATGGAGCGTCCCACCAGCGGCAAACTGCTGCTCGCCGGTCAGGACCTGAGCACCATCAGCAACGCACAGATCCCATTCCTGCGCCGGCAGATCGGCGTGGTGTTCCAGAACCATCAGTTGCTGTTCGATCGCACGGTGTTCAACAACGTCGCATTGCCGTTGCAGATCCTGGGTTTGTCCAAGGCGGAAATCGCCAAGCGCGTGGACTCGGCGCTGGAACGTGTGGCGCTGTCGGACAAGACCGATTTGTATCCCGGCGACCTGTCCACCGGTCAGCAACAGCGCGTCGGCATCGCCCGCGCCATCGTCCATCGCCCGGCCTTGCTGCTGGCGGACGAACCGACCGGTAACCTCGACCCGCGTCTGGCGGCAGAAATCATGGGGGTGTTCGAAGACATCAACCGCCTGGGCACCAGCGTGCTGATCGCCAGTCACGACCTGGCCCTGATCGCGCGCATGCGCCACCGTATGCTGACGTTGCAACGCGGCCGATTGATTGGCGACGGGGAGGCCGGCGTATGAGTGCGACACGCAGTCCGAAGGTTTCCGAGCGCGTGGCCCCGAAGGCCGCCGATCCGCAGCCGCAGAAGAAAAAGCGCGATGACGATGATGGCCCGGACTTCGCCACACTGTTTCGCGCCTGGATTGAAAGCCATCGTGCCAGCTTGCTGGACAGCTTGCGCCGCCTGGGCAAGCAGCCGATCGGCAGCTTTTTCACCTGCATGGTGATGGCCGTTGCCCTGAGCTTACCCATGGGGCTGTCACTTTTGCTAAGTAACGTCGAGCGTCTGGGCGGTTCCTGGCAGCGTGCGGCGCAGATCTCCCTGTACCTGCAACTCGAAGCCAGCCCGGCTGAAGGTGAATCCCTGCGTGAGCAGATCAAGGCCATGCCCGGTGTGGCGGATGCCGAGTACGTGGGGCGTGATCAGGCTCTGGAAGAGTTCCAGCAGCAGTCCGGCCTGGGCGATGCGCTCAAGGAGTTACCGGAGAACCCGTTGCCCGGCGTGGTCCTGGTGACGCCGAACGAAGTCGACAAGCCTGCACTTGAAGCATTAAGACAAAAACTTTCCGAACTGCCCAGGGTACAACAGGCGCAACTTGATCTAGTCTGGGTCGAGCGTCTGGCAGCCATCCTCAAGCTCGGTGACCGCTTTGTCTTTGGTCTGACCGTGCTTCTGGTTTCTGCATTACTTTTGGTGATAGGCAATACCATTCGTCTTCATATTGAAAACCGCCGCACCGAGATAGAAGTGATTAAACTCGTGGGCGGCACTGACAGCTATGTGCGCAGGCCCTTTCTCTATATGGGTGCGTTGTATGGTTTCGGTGCAGGGCTGCTTTCCTGGGGGCTATTGGCGTTTGGTCTGGACTGGCTGAACGATGCGGTCGTCGGGCTGGCCGGTTTGTATGGCAGCGATTTCGCGCTGGCCGGCGTACCGGTGGCCGATGGTCTGTCTCTCTTGCTTGGCGCGGTGCTGTTGGGTTATATCGGTGCATGGATTGCAGTCGCACGTCATCTCAGGGAGTTGGCGCCGAAGTAGAATCTTTTTTGCGCGTGATTGACCTTGCAGTTTTTAGGGGAACTTGTCTTTTGGTTTCCGGTCAATTTTCGCAGTGCCACTGGCACGAGTATGTAAGTCGGAGGTTTTTTCGTATGACCAATTCTTTGCAGCCTGCATATGCTCTGGTCCCGGGTGCGAACCTGGAGGCCTATGTGCACACCGTCAACAGCATTCCATTGCTGACGCCGGAGCAGGAGCGTGAACTGGCCGAGAGTCTCTATTATGAGCAGGATCTTGAGGCGGCTCGGCAGATGGTGCTCGCCCACCTGCGTTTTGTCGTACATATCGCCCGTAGCTATTCCGGCTACGGCCTGGCTCAGGCTGACCTGATCCAGGAAGGCAACGTCGGCCTGATGAAGGCCGTGAAGCGCTTCAACCCGGAAATGGGCGTGCGCCTGGTGTCCTTTGCCGTTCACTGGATCAAGGCGGAAATCCACGAATTCATCCTGCGCAACTGGCGCATCGTGAAAGTCGCGACCACCAAGGCCCAGCGCAAGCTGTTCTTCAATCTGCGCAGCCAGAAAAAGCGTCTGGCCTGGTTGAACAACGAGGAAGTCCATCGTGTGGCGGAAAGCCTCGGTGTAGAGCCTCGGGAAGTGCGTGAGATGGAAAGTCGCCTGACTGGCCACGACATGGCCTTCGACCCGGCTGCCGAAGCCGACGACGACAGTGCGTTCCAGTCGCCGGCCAATTATCTGGAAGACCACCGGTACGACCCGGCGCGTCAGCTGGAAGACGCCGACTGGAGCGACAACTCCAACCACAACCTGCACGAAGCGCTGGAAGTGTTGGACGACCGCAGCCGTGACATCCTCTACCAGCGCTGGCTGGCGGAAGAAAAAGCCACGCTGCACGACCTGGCGCAGAAGTACAACGTATCGGCCGAGCGTATTCGTCAGCTTGAGAAGAGCGCGATGAACAAGCTCAAGGTGTCGATCGCCGCGTAACCCGGGCACCAGTAATAAAAAACGCCCCGATCATTGATCGGGGCGTTTTTGTGTGTGCCCATTATTGGCTATTGAGCCCAAGGCGCCCGGCGCGAATCGTTGAGGCCAACCAGATAACTCTCACCACCCAACTGACTCATCTGCCGCCGAATCCAGCCTGCGCGCCGCGCCACGTATCCCGTCGGATGACTGGCACTCCACACCCGCGGATTGGGCAGGACCGCCGCCAGCAAGCTCGATTGCTGGCGGCTGAGGCCTTTGGCGCTGACGCCAAAATGGTGCCTGGCCGCAGCCTCGGCACCGAACACGCCGTCATCCCACTCGACACTGTTGAGGTACACCTCGAGAATCCGCTGTTTGGGCCAGAACACTTCGATCAGCCCGGTGAACCAGGCTTCCAGGCCTTTGCGCAGCCAGCTGCGACCGGACCACAGGAACAGGTTTTTCGAGACTTGCTGGCTCAGGGTGCTGGCGCCGCGGATCGAGCCGCCGAGTTCGTTATGGGCCAGTGCCGCCTTGATCGCATTCACGTCAAAGCCCCAGTGTTCGGGGAATTTCTGATCTTCGCCGGCAATCACTGCGACTTTCAGGTCATCGGAAATTTCATCCCACGGCTTCCACGAGCGTTGCAGGTCGATGGGCTCGCCATCGATCCAGGATTCGATCTTGCGCTCGACCATCAGCGCCGTCCCCGGTGGCGGCACCACGCGAAAGATCAGCACCAACAGGACGCTGCCGCCCATGAACCAGAGCACGGCCTTGGTGAAATGACGGAAATAGATACGCAGCATAGAGATGGCTTGGCCGAACCCGTGGAGCGGGCCATTATACAGACCCTGTAGATTGAGTCTGACTGGAGTTCTTCATGCTGCGTGGCTTTCTGATGCTGGCCGCTTTTTTCGGCTTCACCGGTGTCGGCCTTGGGGCGTTTGCGGCCCATGGCCTGAAAAACCGTCTGAGCGCCGAGTACCTGGCGATTTTTCATACCGGCGTCACCTATCAACTGGTGCACACTCTGGCACTGCTGGGTGTCGCGTTGCTGGCCACGCAAATCCCCGGGCGCCTTGTGACGTGGGCTGGTGCATCGTTTGCCATCGGCATCCTGCTGTTTTCCGGCAGCCTGTATGTGCTGACGCTGACCGGAGTCAGCAAGCTTGGCATCATCACGCCATTTGGCGGGCTGGCGTTTCTGGTGGGCTGGTTTTGCCTGGGCCTCGCCGCCTGGCGGTTGAGCTGACCTCTGTAGGAGCGAGGCTTGCCCGCGATGGAGGTGAACGATAACGCGTGCTTGCTGATTACACGCGTTGTTCTGGCATCCATCGCGAGCAGGCTCGCTCCTGCAAGGTGTGTGACTGACGAATGGCTTGGGTCGGCCTGACTGATCGGGCTAGAATGCCAGCCCCTAAAAATGATGGCGGCATCCGGCATGCGCATTCAGTTGAACGGCGAATCCTTTGAACTGCCCGACGGTGAAACCGTTGCGGCCCTGCTGACCCGCCTGGACTTGACCGGACGCCGGGTGGCGGTCGAACTCAATCTGGATATCGTCCCGCGCAGTCAGCATGCAGATACCACCCTGAACGACGGCGACAACGTCGAAGTCGTGCACGCCATCGGCGGCGGCTAGTCGCCTCGGCCGAAAGGCCGCAGCATTCAGCAAGTACCTCACTCCTACAGAGGATTTCCCATGAGCATCGTTCGTAGCGACAAGCCTTTCGTCCTGGCCGGTCGTACTTACCAGTCGCGTTTGCTGGTCGGTACCGGCAAGTACCGTGACATGGAAGAAACCCGCCAGGCCATCGAAGCCTCGGGTGCCGAGATCGTCACCTTCGCCGTGCGTCGCACTAACCTCGGGCAGATCGAGGGCGAACCGAACCTGCTTGAAGTGCTGTCGCCGGATCGCTACACCTTCCTGCCGAACACCGCCGGTTGCTACGACGCGATCGAGGCCGTGCGCACTTGCCGCCTGGCCCGTGAGCTGCTCGATGGTCACAACCTGGTAAAGCTGGAAGTGCTGGCCGACCAGAAAACCCTGTTTCCCAACGTGATCGAAACCCTCAAGGCCGCAGAAACACTGGTCAAGGAAGGTTTCGACGTGATGGTCTACACCAGTGATGACCCGATTATCGCCCGTCAATTGGCGGAAATCGGCTGCATCGCCGTCATGCCGCTGGCCGGTCTGATCGGTTCGGGGCTGGGGATCTGCAACCCGTACAACCTGCAGATCATCCTCGAGGAAGCGAAAATTCCGGTGTTGGTGGATGCCGGTGTCGGTACCGCTTCCGACGCCGCCATCGCCATGGAATTGGGCTGTGACGCGGTGCTGATGAATTCGGCGATCGCCCACGCGGGGCAGCCGGTCATGATGGCCGAAGCCATGAAACACGCGATCGTCGCGGGCCGCCTGGCCTACCTCGCCGGCCGCATGCCGAAAAAACTCTATGCCAGCGCCTCTTCGCCGCTGGATGGTCTGATCAAGTAAGAGCCATTGATGACTGAATCGAACGACACGCCTATCCAGACGGAAGAAGGCGACGAGCGCCAACACCGCCGCATCAAGAGTTTCGTGATGCGCGCCGGGCGCATGACCGAAGGCCAGCAGCGCGGCCTGGACCAGGGCGCAGCGAAATTCGTGTTGCCGCTGGCCGACGCACCGGTGGATTTCGACCAGGTGTTCGGTCGCTCGGCACCACGCTCGCTGGAAATCGGTTTTGGCATGGGCCATTCATTGCTGGAGATGGCAGCAGCCTCGCCGGAACAGGATTTCATTGGCGTCGAGGTTCACCGTCCGGGTGTCGGCGCGCTGCTCAATGGCGTGTTGACCCAGGGTTTGACCAACCTGCGGGTCTACGATTGCGACGCCATCGAAGTGCTCAACCGCTGCATCGCTGACAACAGCCTTGATCGTCTGATGCTGTTCTTCCCGGACCCGTGGCACAAGAGCCGTCACCACAAGCGTCGCATCGTTCAGGCTTCGTTCGCTGAGCTGGTACGCAGCAAGCTGAAGGTGGGCGGCATTCTGCACATGGCCACCGACTGGGAACCGTATGCCGAGTACATGCTGGAAGTGATGAGCGTCGCGCCGGGTTATCGCAATCTCGCCGAAGACGGCAAGTGCGTACCCCGTCCGGCCGAACGCCCGATCACCAAGTTCGAACGCCGTGGCGAACGTCTTGGGCATGGCGTGTGGGATCTGAAGTTCGAAAAGCAGTCCTAAATCGCGCCATAGCTGATCATTCCCACGCTCCGCGTGGGAATGCCTCAACGGACGCTCCGCGTTCGGTTTTAAAAGGGACGAAGAGCGTCCTGGGCTGCGTTCCCACGCAGAGCGTGGGAACGATCAATGGCCAGGGAATCAGCGGCGGTCCGCGACTACGCCGATGAGTACCAGCACCACCAACAACACCGGCGCCAGGCTGTAGTTGTTGAACTGGCTCAAACCCCGAACGATCCATGGCGTGGCGTAGATCAACGCTGCGCCGCTACCCACCATGCACAACAGGGCCATCAGCGGCACGCGCAGGGCGCCGGCGATGCTGCCCAGGCGTTGCTCGACCCAGCCTTTGAAATCCGCACCGAACAGCACCAGCAGGCAACCCACCAGGGCCAGGGCGATTTCCGAGAGGTTGCTGCGGCTCCAGCGAGACACGGTGGCAAGCAGGTCGAGTACCAAATCCATTCGATTTCCTTATGTCAGAAATTTCTGCAGCAAGTCGTTGAGGAAGAGTTGTCCGCGCTCGGTGGCTACCAGACGTGACGGTTCGACCTGCAACAGGCCGCTTTGTTCGGCTGCCCGGCGGCCTTCGGCAAGGCTTTCCAGGGGCATGCCGGTACGTTCTGGATACAGCCGCGATTCGACGCCTTCCGTCAGGCGCAGCGCGTTCATCAGGAACTCGAACGGCATCTCATCGTTGTTCAGGGCTTTCTCGCCGGCCTGGAAGCTTTTCGCCGGATTCAAATAGTCCTTCGGCAAGCGAGTCTTCCATGTGCGGATGATGCGGCCGTCCGGATGGCTGAGTTTGCCGTGGGCACCGGCACCGATGCCGATGAAATCGCCGAAACTCCAGTAATTGAGGTTATGCCGCGCCGGTCGACCTGGCAGGGCATAGGCCGAGACTTCGTATTGCGCGTAACCGTGCTCGGCGAGTAGCGCCTGGCCTGCCTCCTGGATTTCCCACAACGTATCGTCTTCCGGCAGCGTCGGCGGCTGGTTCCAGAATACGGTGTTGGGTTCCAGGGTCAGTTGGTACCACGACAGGTGCGTGGGTTTCAGGGCAATGGCCGTGCGCAGGTCCGCCAGAGCGTCTTCCAGGGACTGATCCGGCAAGCCGTGCATCAAGTCCAGGTTGAAGTTATCGAACCCGGCCTGACGTGCCATGCCAGCGGCGCGTACCGCTTCGTCACCATTGTGAATGCGGCCCAATGCCTGGAGTTTTTCCTGCTGGAAGCTCTGGATGCCGATCGACAGGCGATTGATCCCCAGTTTCCGGTAGGCCACGAACTTGTCCTGTTCGAAGGTGCCGGGGTTGGCTTCCAGGGTGATTTCGATATCGTCGGCAAACGCGATGCGCTGTTCCACGCCTTTGAGCAAACGCCCCAGGGCTTGGGCGCTGAACAGGCTCGGCGTGCCGCCACCGAAGAAAATCGAGCTCAGCTCACGCCCGTGAACGGCATGCAGGTCCTGATCGAGATCGGCCAGCAACGCGTCGACATACTCTTCTTCCGGCAGCACAGGACTGGCAGTGTGGGAGTTGAAGTCGCAATAAGGGCATTTGCGTACACACCACGGAATGTGGATGTACAGCGCCAGGGGCGGCAGCACTGACAGCGCCGCCCGAGGCGTTTGCGCATCGCCGCCGAAGATCAGTGGCGATGCTGTGGATTCACCGGTCATTTCAAGCCCAGGCGCTGGCGCAGCAGATCCATTGCACGGGCGCGGTGGCTGATCCGGTTCTTTTCGGCAGGGCTCAACTCAGCGCTGGAGCACTCGCGTTCCGGCACCCAGAACAGCGGGTCATAGCCAAAACCGTGTTCGCCGCTGGCCTGGGTCAGGATGCGCCCGTGCCACAGGCCTTCGCAGAGGATCGGCAGCGGATCGTCGGCGTGACGCACCAGTGCCAGCACGCAGACAAACTGCGCACCGCGTTCGGTTTCAGGCACGTCCTTCAAGACGTCGAGCAGCTTGGCGTTGTTCGCCGCATCGCCTTTGCCGTCGGCATACCGCGCCGAGTAGATGCCCGGCGCACCGCCGAGGAAGTCCACCGCCAGCCCGGAATCGTCGGCCAGCGCCGGCAGGCCGGAAATGCGCGCGGCATTGCGGGCCTTGAGGATGGCGTTCTCGACGAACGACAGGCCGGTTTCTTCAGGCTCGATGCTGCTGAACTCGCCGATCGAGCGCAGTTGCACCGAGTCGCCGAGCATGGCCTGGAGTTCCTTGAGTTTGCCGGCGTTATGGCTGGCCAATACGAGTTGCGTGAAGTTGATCATTGGCCGGGGAATAGCTCTTGGTTGAAATTGATGGTGTGGATTTTGTCACCGGTCTGCACCTTGATGTCGAAGGTGCGGTTTTCCTGTTGCTCCACCGGGAATTGGGCGATGTAGTAGATCGCGCCCTGTTCAGTGATCTGGCGGAAGTTCAGGTTCACGCTCTGGCTGGTGAGGTCTTTGACCGTACCGCTGACCTGAGCCATTTGTGGCTTGCCGTCCTTGAGCACGGAAATATTGATGACGCCCTGGTTCTTGCTGCGGGTAAGCTCTGCGGCTTTGGCGATGTCGGGCGTCAGATACGTGGAGTTGAAGGTGTTGTAGTGCACCGTCACGTCGCCAAACTTTTCCTGGCGGTCACCCTTGATGGTGTCAGCAGCCATGGCGGTGACGCTCAGGCAGGCAGTAAGTAAAAACAGCGCTAGACGACCCATGATCGTTCTCCTCGAATGTGGTGGATCAGACCGCGACCTTGTGGTCTGCAAGCCCCGGGCTGCTGACGCGGTAAATACCGATCTCACCTAACAGATTAGGCCATAGCTTACTGGCCCACCCGTGCCGATGCTGTTGATCCACGGCAAGCCGATCAATGACCTTGGCTTCACGTTCGCGACACAAGGCTTCAAAGTCGGCGAAGGTGCAGAAGTGGATGTTCGGCGTGTTGTACCAGGTATAAGGCAGGAACTCGGAAACCGGCATACGGCCCTTGCTCGCCAGGTACCAGCGGCAGCGCCAATGGCCGAAATTCGGGAACGTGATGATGCACTGGCGACCGACCCGCAGCATTTCGTCGAGGATCCTGTCCGGATAGTGCACCGCTTGCAGCGCCTGGGTCATGACCACGACGTCGAAGCTGTTGCTGGCGAAGTTGCCCAGGCCCTTGTCCAGGTCCTGCTCGATGACGTTGATGCCTTTGGCCACGCATGCGGCGATGTTGTCCGCATCGTTTTCCAGGCCGTAGCCGGTGACTTGCTTGTTGTCGCGCAGCCAGGTCAGCAGTTCACCGTCGCCGCAACCAAGGTCGAGCACGCGGCTACCGGCGGGGATCCATTCCTGGATGATTTCCAGATCAGCTCTCATGGCTATCTCACAACGTAATGCGGTTCATGTAGTTGCCGAACGCCTGCAAGTAACGCGGGATCGGGATCAGGAAGGCGTCATGACCTTGCGGCGCATCGATTTCCAGATAACAGACGTCCTTGCGTGCAGCCATCAGTGCGTCCACCAGTTCCCGCGAGCGGGCAGGCGAGAAGCGCCAGTCGGTGGTGAACGACATCACGCAGAATTTTGCCGTGGCGTTTTCGAAGGTTTTTGCCAGGTTATCGTCGAAGTTGGCTGCCGGATCAAAGTAATCCAGGGCCTTGGTCATCAACAGATAGGTGTTGGCATCGAAGCGCCCGGAGAACTCTTCGCCCTGATAACGCAGATAGCTTTCAACCTGGAACTCGACACTGTGGAAGTCGTAGTTGAGCTTTTCGCTTTTCAGGCCGCGGCCGAATTTCTCGCCCATGGAATCATCGGACAGATAGGTAATGTGCCCGACCATTCGCGCCAGCATCAGGCCGCGCTTGGGAATCACGCCGTGTTCCTGGAAGGAGCCGCCATGGAACTCCGGGTCTGTGAGAATCGCCTGGCGCGCCACTTCGTTGAAGGCGATGTTCTGCGCCGACAGTTTGGGGGCCGAGGCGATGGCCAGGCAGTGGCGCACGCGATCCGGATAAGTGATGGTCCACTGCAACGCTTGCATGCCACCCAGGCTGCCACCGATGACAGCGGCCCATTGGCCGATGCCCAGCAGATCCGCCAGGCGCGCCTGGCTGTGCACCCAGTCTTCCACGGTGAGCACCGGGAAGTCGGCGCCGAACGGCTTGCCGGTTTCCGGGTTGACGCTGCTCGGGCCGGTAGAACCGTTGCAACCGCCGAGGTTGTTCAGGCTGACCACGAAGAACTTGCTGGTGTCGATCGGCTTGCCGGGGCCGATGCAGCTGTCCCACCAACCGGGTTTGCGGTCGTCGACGCTGTGATAGCCGGCAGCGTGGTGGTGACCGGACAAGGCGTGGCAGATCAGCACGGCGTTGCTCGCTGAAGCATTCAGCGTGCCGTAGGTTTCGTAAATCAGGTCATAGGCTGGAAGCGAACGGCCGCAGGCCAACGCCAGGGGTTCGCTGAAGTGCGCCATTTGCGGCGTCACCAGACCAACAGAATCGGGGGGAAAGGCAGCTGGCATCGACCCTGCTCTCGTTGAAATGAGGCGTAAGTCTAAAGACCGCTGCCCCTAGCAGCAAGCAACTACCCGCGATGATCGTTCCCATGCTCTGCGTGGGAACGCAGCCAGGGACGCTCCGCGTCGCAAAGAGCCGAACGCGGAGCGTCCGCAGAGGCGTTCCCACGCAGAGCGTGGGAACGATCATGAAGGCCGGGCCTGTTTTTCCTGTTACACCGGGGCGCTGCCTTCGCGGGCAAGCCTCGCTCCTACAGAAGTCATATACGTCCTGTAGGAGCGAGGCTTGCCCGCGATGAACGATGACGCGGTCCAGCTGCGAACGAGTCAGATCAGGCCAAACAATTCCTTCGGCATCAGCGCGTAGTAAGCCAGGCGCGGGATCAGCCAGCTTTGCAGCAACTGCAACGCGATGAAGGCGAAGATCGGCGAAATATCGAGGCCGCCCAGGTTCGGGATGATCCGGCGGAACGGCGCAAGTACCGGCTCGGTGATCTGCTGCACCAGTTCCGCCCCCGGGTTATGACTGCCCGGAGCGACCCAGGACAGGATCACACTGATGATCATCGCCCAGAACAGGATCTTCAAGAACAGCGCGAAGATACCGATCAGCGCCCAAGGCGCCAGGAGCAGGGCGTCGACCGAGTAGCCACTGAGCAGCAGGATGACCGCGAACAGCGCCATTTGCACCAGCAGGGCCAGGACCAGCGACGACATGTCCAGACCGAACATGCTCGGGATCACCCGGCGCAGTGGCTTGAGCAGCGGTTGAGTGGCTTTCACGGCGAACTGGCAGAGTGGGTTGTAGAAGTTGGCACGCACCAGTTGCAGGATGAAGCGCAACAGCACGATCAGCAGATACAGGCTGCCCAGGGTTTGAATCACAAAAATGGCAGCGTCATTGAGTCCGAGCATTATTGATTCCTTATTGAGAGCTGATTAGCGGCCAAGTTGCTCAGCCATCTCGGCGGAGCGGTGCGCGGCGGCGCCCAGTGCTTTTTCGACCAGGGCTTCGAAACCGTTGGCCTGGAACGACTTGATAGCGGCTTCCGTGGTGCCCGCAGGCGAGGTCACGCGGCGACGTAATTCCGCGGCGTCGACGTCACTGGATACCGCCATGTGTGCAGCGCCCAGGGCGGTTTGCAAGGTCAACTGCGCGGCGATGTCCGCTGGCAGGCCGAGTTTCACGCCTGCGGCGGTCATGGCTTCGATCAACAGGAAAAAGTACGCCGGGCCGGAGCCAGAAACGGCGGTAACCGCATCCAGTTGCTGCTCTTGGTCCAGCCACAGGGCAATGCCGACTGCGGACAACAGCTCCTGGGCTTGCTGACGCTGCTCGGCTGTCACTTCGGCGGTGGCGAACAAGCCGCTGACACCCTGGCGTAACAGGGCCGGCGTGTTGGGCATGCAACGCACGATGGGCTGGGCACCGAGCCAGTTGTTCATGCTGGCGCAAGTGATGCCGGCGGCAATCGACACCACCAGCTGGTTGGACTTGAGGCTTGGGCGGATGGCCTCGCAAACGGCTTTCATCGCCTGGGGTTTGACCGCCAGTACGACCACATCGGCGCCATCGACGGCCTGGGCGTTGTCGGCGAATACTTCGATGCCATGCTCGGCGCTCACGCGGGCGCGGGTTTCTTCACCCGGATCACTGGCGCGGATCTGCGCCGCATCCAGACCTTTGGCCCGCAGGCCACCGATCAGGCTGGCGGCCATGTTGCCGGCACCGATAAAGGCAATACGCGTCTTGCTCATGTCAGGTCCTTATTCAGAAGTGTCTCAGCCATGTTACGGCTGACTGTAGTCGCGAGCGCCGAACAGTGCCGTACCGATACGGACCCAGGTGGCGCCCTGGGCAATGGCCGATTCAAGATCGTGGCTCATGCCCATGGAAAGTGTGTCGAGCGGCAGGTTGAGGCTGGCTTGCAGGCTTTGCACGGCCGCGAAGGCGGCATCCTGGGCGGCGCGATCGTCGGTCGGCTCAGGGATAGCCATCAGCCCGCGCAACTTCAGGCGCGGCAGGGCGCTGATGGCATTAGCCAGGGCCGGCAGATCGTCGGGGGTGCAGCCGGATTTACTGGCCTCGCCACTGACATTGACCTGGATGCAGATGTTCAGTGGCGGCAAATCGGCAGGGCGTTGTTCGGACAAGCGTTGTGCGATTTTCAAGCGATCCACGGAGTGTACCCAATCGAAATGCTCGGCAATGGCACGAGTCTTGTTCGATTGAATGGGGCCGATGAAGTGCCAGATCAAGGGCAGGTCGGCCAGTTCGAGCTGCTTGCCCAAGGCCTCCTGCAGATAGTTCTCGCCAAAGTCCCGCAGGCCGGCGGCATAGGCTTCGCGCAAGGCTTGTGCGGGTTTGGTTTTGCTCACGGCCAGCAGCTGGACGCTGTTTTCGACGCGATTGGCGGCGAGTGTTGCGGCATGTATGCGCGAACTAACCTGAAGAATGTTGTCTGCTATCGTGGACATCAAGAGGCGCCAGCGGTCTGAAGGTTCGCGGCATTCTACTGGAATTGAGAGACGCTATGGATATCACTGAACTGCTCGCCTTCAGCGCCAAACAGGGCGCATCCGACCTGCACCTGTCAGCGGGCCTGCCGCCGATGATTCGGGTCGATGGCGATGTACGACGGATCAATCTGCCGGCACTGGATCACAAGCAAGTGCAGGCGTTGATCTACGACATCATGAACGATACCCAGCGGGTGGATTTCGAAAAGCACCTGGAAACCGACTTTTCCTTTGAAGTGCCCGGCGTCGCCCGCTTTCGGGTCAACGCGTTCAACCACAGTCGCGGTGCCGGCGCAGTGTTCCGCACGATTCCGTCCCGGGTCCTGAGCATGGACGAGCTGGGCATGGGCGACGTGTTTCGCAAAATGACCGACGCGCCTCGCGGCCTGGTACTGGTGACCGGCCCGACCGGCTCCGGCAAGTCCACCACGCTGGCGGCGATGATCGATTACCTGAACAACCATCGCCACCATCACATCCTTACCATCGAAGACCCGATCGAGTTTGTCCACGAATCGCGCAAATGCCTGATCAATCAACGTGAAGTCCACCGCGATACCCGCAGTTTCGCCACGGCGCTGCGTTCGGCCCTGCGCGAGGACCCGGACGTGATCCTGGTGGGCGAGATGCGCGACCTGGAAACCATTCGCCTGGCGCTGACCGCTGCGGAAACGGGTCACCTGGTGTTCGGCACGCTGCATACCACGTCGGCGGCAAAAACCATCGACCGGATTGTCGATGTGTTTCCGGGTGATGAAAAATCCATGGTGCGCTCAATGCTCTCCGAATCATTGCTGGCGGTGGTGTCGCAGACACTGGTGAAGAAAATCGGCGGTGGGCGCATGGCGGCCCATGAGATCATGCTGGGGACGTCGGCGATCCGTAACCTGATCCGCGAAGACAAGGTGGCGCAGATGTACTCATCGATTCAGTCGGGCGGGTCGCTGGGGATGCAGACGCTGGATATGGGCTTGAAGGATTTGGTGAGCAAGGGGTTGGTCAGTCGCGAGCATGCGCGGGAGAAGGCGCGGTCGCCGGATGGTTTTTGAGAATTGAAATGCAACCGTGGGGAGGGAGCTTGGATGATCGTTCCCACGCTCTGCGTGGGAACGCCTCAACGGACGCTCCGCGTTCGGCTCTTGGGACGCAGAGCGTCCTGGGCTGCATTCCCACGCAGAGCGTGGGAACGATCCTAATGCAACCGTGGCGAGGGAGCTTGCTTCCGCTGGGTTGCGAAGCAGTCCCAAAAAGCGGGAGCGCTGCGCTCTCCAGCGGGAGCAAGCTCCCTCGCCACAAGTGCTCGCCGTCCAATCAGCGTTGAACAACCCGCAACTGATTCTGTTCTTTCGGCAGAACCCGCTTGGCAACCACGTAGTGGCTTTCCCAGTACGGTTTCTTCAAGGTGTCGATGGTCACCGACTTGCCACGGCGCGGCGCGTGGATGAAGCGGTCGTTGCCCAGGTAGATGGCAACGTGATTGACTCGACGGCTCTTGATGTTGAAGAAAATCAGATCGCCCGGCTTGAGGTCCTTGCGATCGACTTTCTCGCCATGACCGCTGGCCATGGCATTGGAAGTACGTGGCAGGTCAAACGTGGCGTCGTTGAACGCGTACTTTACCAGGCCGCTGCAGTCGAAGCCTTTGCTCGGGCTGCTGCCGCCCCAACGGTACGGCGTACCGAGGACGTTGACCGCACGGCTGAGCACGTTGCTGCTTTCCTTGGTTGCCATCGGTGGCACCAGGCTGCTTTTGCTGGTCAGCTCTGGAGCCGTTCTGAGCGCTTTCTTGCTTTTGCTCGAAGGAGCAGAAGCGTGGGATTTTGGGGTGTAACCATTAACGTTTGGAAGACGTTGCTCACGATTGGTGGCGTGGGCGGCCAGTGGCATCAAAAGGCAAATGGTTAGCCATGTCTTGAAAAATGAACGCATTAGGCAAGGCTCGAATAGGTGAACGCGCAACTTTATAACAGCTTTTTTTGCCCTTCCGAGGCCGTTGGTCGATTCAATTCGCGTCCAACGGAACTAAAAAAGCGGCAATTGGACGCAATTGTCCGACAGAAGTCCGGTGTTATAAGGCTTTGACGGGAGCGAAGGTACCATTTGCCGTATGTCGGGTGCCCGTAAAAAAGTCACAAAGAATTCAAGAATATTTATCTATCGTGTGAATCGAGGCCATCCATGAACACCTATCAACCGCCTGTTCCGCATCAAGACACCCACAGCAAAGTGATTGGTTATCTGCTGTGGATTTTCGGTTTCACCGGCGCCCACCGGTTTTATTACGGCAAGCCGGTGACCGGGACGATCTGGTTCTTCACCTTGGGTTTGCTGGGCATTGGCTGGTTGATCGACCTGTTCCTGATCCCGGCCATGGATCGTGAGGCAGACCTGCGTTTTACCGCTGGGCCAATCGAATACAACGTCGCGTGGATTCTGTTGACGTTTCTGGGGGTGTTCGGTGTGCACCGGATGTATCAGGGGAAGTGGATCAGCGGATTGCTGTACCTGCTGACCGGCGGGTTGTTTTTCCTGGGAGTGTTGTATGACTTCTGGACGCTGAATGATCAGGTTTCGGTGCGTAACGCGCAGAAGCGCAGCGCCTTCCAATAAGCCATCGCGGGCAAGCCCGCTCCCACAGGTTCTGAGGAGTTCACAAATTCTGTGAACTCCTCGGACTGTGTGGGAGCGGGCTTGCCAGCGAATGCAGGCGACTAGGTCTCAAGCCTGGTGACTGATTCGCCCGTCCACCAGGGTGTAACGCACAACACCCGGCAGGCTGTGCCCAATGAACGGGCAGTTTTCGCCTTTGGACAGCCATGTCTCACCGGCCACGGTCGAGGCCGCCGGGTCGAACAGCACGATGTCCGCCGGGCCACCTACCGCCAGTTTGCCCGCCGGCAGGCGCAGCGCCTCGGCAGGTCCGGTGCTCAATCGCGCCAACAACGTCGACAGGTCCAGCAAACCGTCTTCCACCAGCGTCATTGCCAATGGCAATAGCAGTTCAACACTGCTGATGCCCGGCTCGGTCGCGCCGAACGGCGCCAGTTTGGCGTCCCGTTCGTGGGGTTGGTGATGGCTGGAAATGGCTGAGATCACTCCGGATTTCACTGCCTCACGCAGACCATCGCGGTCGGCGCGGGTGCGTAGCGGAGGCTGGACGTGATACAGGCTGCTGAAATCGATCAGCGCTTCATCGGTCAGGATCAGTTGATACAACGCGACATCGGCGGTGACCTTCAAGCCCCGGGCCTGGGCCTGGGCGATCAGGGCCACGCCGCGAGCGCTGGTCAACTGGCTGAAGTGCGCGCGCACGCCGCTTTGTTCGACCAGCAACAGGTCGCGGGCCAGGGCCACGGTCTCAGCGGTTTCCGGAATGCCCGGCAGGCCGAGGAAACTGGCCGTCGGGCCTTCATGGGCCAGGCCGCCTTCGGCCAGGTCGTGATCCTGGGAGTTGAAAATCACTGTCAGGTCGAAGGTTGCTGCATATTCCAGCGCCCGGCACAGGGTGCGGGTATTGCGGAAACTCTCCAGACCGTTGCCGAAGGCCACGCAACCGGCATCGCGCAAGGCGACCAGTTCGGCCAGCTGTTCGCCGTCCAGACCTTTGCTCAGGGCGCCGATCGGGAAGACTTTGGTGTTGCCGGCTTCGCGGGCGCGGTCGAGGATCAGTTCGGCCACGGCCGAGGTGTCCAGCACCGGTTTGGTTTTCGGTGGGCAGCACAGGCTGGTGACACCCCCGGCCGCTGCGGCACGGGTTTCGCTGACAATCGAGCCTTTGCGGCTGTAGCCCGGCTCACGCAGGGCGACGTTGAGGTCGACCAGACCCGGGGCGGCCACCAGACCTTTGGCATCGATGGTGTCGACCGCGACAAAACCGGCCGGTGCGGCGCCAAGGGCAACGATCTTGCAGGCTTCAATGTGAATATCGGTAACTTGATCCAGGCCGCTGGCGGGATCGATGATGCGTGCGCCGAGAATGCTGAGCTTCACTGAACGTTCTCCTGCTCGAATTGGCGCTGCGCTGTTTGTCCGCTCATGGCCATGGACAGCACAGCCATACGAATCGCGATGCCGTAGGTCACTTGATTGAGGATCACCGAGTGCGGACCGTCGGCCACCGCCGACTCAATCTCCACACCACGGTTGATCGGCCCCGGGTGCATGACGATGGCATCGGGTTTGGCGCCGGCCAGGCGCGCTGTGGTCAGGCCGAACAGGCGGTAGAACTCGCCTTCGCTCGGCAGCAGGCCTCCGGTCATGCGCTCGCGCTGCAGGCGCAGCATGATCACCACGTCGACATCCTTCAGGCCTTCGGTCATGTCGGTGTAAACCTTCACGCCGTATTGCTCGATACCGATCGGCAGCAGGGTTTTCGGTGCAATCACGCGGATGTCCGGGCAGCCGAGGGTTTTCAGCGCGAGCATGTTCGAGCGCGCGACCCGCGAGTGCAGGATGTCGCCGACGATGGCCACCGAAAGGTTTTCGAAGCCGCCCTTGTGCCGGCGGATGGTCAGCATGTCGAGCATACCCTGGGTCGGGTGCGCGTGACGGCCGTCGCCGCCGTTGATGATCGCCACTTGTGGGCAGACATGTTCGGCGATGAAGTGCGCGGCGCCGGAGTCACCGTGACGCACGACGAACATGTCGGCAGCCATGGCTTCGAGGTTGCGCAGGGTGTCGAGCAGGGTTTCGCCCTTGCTCGCCGACGATGTCGATACGTTGAGGGTGATCACGTCAGCCGACAACCGCTGGGCCGCCAGTTCGAAGGTGGTGCGGGTGCGGGTCGAATTCTCGAAGAACACGTTGCACACGGTCTTGCCGCGCAGTAGCGGGACTTTCTTTACAGCCCGGGCACCGACTTCGAGGAAGGAATCGGCAGTGTCGAGGATCTCCGTCAGCAGCTCGCGGCGCAAGCCGTCGAGCGAGAGGAAGTGGCGCAGCTGGCCCTGATCATTGAGCTGCAGCGGGCGCTTGGTGTCTAGAGGCGTCATCGCGAGGGGGACTCTCAATAGGGCGAATTAAAGGGCGAGGTCTTGCAGTTCGAGCGCAAGCTCCGGGCCGGACAGCTTGACGCGCTCGTGGGCGGCCAGCGACAGCGTCGCGCCGACCACGTTCGGGCGAATCGGCAACTCGCCGGCGTCCAGGTCCAGCAGGCACACCAGCGTCACGCTGGCCGGGCGACCGTAGTCGAACAGTTCGTTCATCGCGGCGCGGATGGTGCGCCCGCTCATCAGAACATCATCGATCAACACCAGGTGCTGGCCTTCGATTTCGAACGGCAGGGCTGAGGGGCGTACTTGCGGGTGCAGGCCGTTCTGGCTGAAATCGTCGCGGTAGAAGGAAACGTCCAGGGTGCCGAGTGGCTCCTCGCTGCCCAGCTCCTTGAGCAGGGCCTGGGCGACCCAGACACCGCCGGTACGAATGCCGATGTAACGCGGTTCGCTGATACCACGGTGTTCCAGGTGGGCCTTCAGGCGCGTGGCCATCTGGCTGATCAGTTCGGCAGGATTGGGCAGGCTCATGGTTGCTCCTTCTTGGACCCGAGCCGGTGCTGCTTGTACGGCAGGCTCGGGTTGTAGCTAAGAGAGGCGGGTTAGCGACTCGTCAGGATTCGAACAGTGCAGTGTTTTCGTCGAGCCAGCCTTGCAGCAGCAAGGCCGCGGCGATGGCGTCGACCGGGTTGTCGCGGTAGCTGCCCTTTTGTCCGCCGCGATCACGTCGTTCACCTTTGGCTTCGAAGGTAGTCAGGCGCTCATCGTGGGTATAGAAGGGCAGGTTGAAGCGGCCGTTGAGGCGGCGGGCGAACTTCTCGGCTCGCAGGCACATCTCGCTTGGTGTGCCGTCCATGTTCAGCGGCAGGCCGACCACCACGGCGTCCGGCTTCCACTCTTTGATGAGCGCTTCAACCTGGTCCCAGTCGGGGATGCCGTTTTGTGCTTTTAAGGTGCACAGCTCGCGGGCCTGGCCGGTAATCACCTGGCCGACCGCGACGCCGATCTGTTTGGTGCCGTAGTCAAAACCGAGAATCAGCCGCAGGGCCATCAGGCGTGCCCCGCCTGGCTGGTCAGCAGGCTGAGGTTGACGCCCAAATGCTTGGCCGCTGCCTCCAGACGCAGTTCGCTGCTGGTGTTGAAGAGGATGTCGGCGTCGAACGGGCAGGTCAGCCAGGCGTTTTGTGCCAGTTCGGCCTCCAATTGCCCGGCTTCCCAGCCGGCATAACCGAGGGCGATCAGGCTTTTTGCCGGGCCGACGCCATCGGCAATGGCAAACAGCACATCCTGGGAGGTCGACAGGGACAGCTCGCCTTCCAGATCAACGGTCGCCTGAAAGGCTTTGCCCGAAGGATGCAGGACAAAGCCGCGATCGGTCTGCACCGGCCCGCCAATGAAGATCGGCACATGCTGGCAGAGGACCGGCGGTTCTATATCGGGACGCAATTGCTCGAGAATATCGGCCAGGTTCAGGTCTTGCGGACGGTTGACCACCAGCCCCATGGCACCATTGGCCGTGTGCTCGACGATGTAGGTCAAGGTGTGCGCAAAGTTCGGGTCGGCCATGTGCGGCATGGCGATCAGGAATTGATGCTTGAGGTAGCTGGGGCTGACGTTTTTCATGAGCGCTAGTGTGGCGTTGGAGGGGCGAACTGACAAGCTGAGGATGCGTAGGAAATGCCGCAAATTCCCGCTGACGACTCACATTTCTGTGGGAGTGAGCTTGCTCGCGATGTTCGTCAACGATAACGCTGGGCCCATGACACCCCGTGGTGCTCTCAGGTTCATCGCGAGCAGACTCGCTCCTACAGGGGGTGGGGCGTACATCAATTGCTGGAGAGCCGATCGCCGCGCGCAAACTTCCAGGTGCGGATGATTTCCAGTCGGTCGACGTCCGAAAGATCCCCGGTAAACGGTGCAAACGGCGCGGCCAGCCGCACAATGCGCTGGGCTGCCTGGTCGAGCAGCGGCTGGCCGGAAGATTCGAGCACCAGTACCTCATACAGCGAACCATCGCGGTTGATCGACACCATCAGCCGCAAATTGCCATAAATCTGCTTGCGCCGGGCTTCGTCGGGATAGTTGAGGTTGCCGATGCGCTCGACCTTCTTGCGCCATTCATCTTTGTACCAGGCGCCCTTGTCGCGCATGGTCGAAGCGGCACTCAGGCGGTGGATGCGCGGGCGTTTGGCGTAAAGCTGTTGCTCGTTGGCCAGTTCGGCTTCGAGGCTGGCGATATCGCTGGACAGCTGTTCGGTGTCGAATGTTGGCGCGGCCACCGCAGGTTTGGTGACGGGCTTGGGTTCTTCGGTTTTGCTGGCGGCTTTCTTCGGCTTCGGCGCGACCGTGGTCACGGCAGCCTTGGGCGGTGCTTCCTGCTGTTCAGGCTTGGCCGCTGGCGGTGGCGTGACTTTCTGCACCTTGTTGTCCTGGAACGGTGCGATTTCAGTGGTCTTCGGGACCGCTTTTTTATCCAGGGTGCCGCTGCCCTGCTGATTCTCCTGAGCAAGAAAATCGGCCTTTTCAGGTTTCTTTTCGCTTTTGAAGGTAGCGAGGGTGATTTCCAGGGTTTTGCTGATCTGCTTGGGTTCGACCACGGCGAACCCGACGCCGAGCAGCAAGGCCAGGTGAATCAATGCCGCCAGGAACAGGGTAAAACCGAGGCGATCGGCCGGGCGCACGCCACGGTGGGCGAGTTCAGCTGGCAGATCGGACGGGAGGGTCATGACAAGGAAACCAACATCGCGTTTTCACAGGCCGCGCATGATAACGCAATGTTGGTTTGGCTAATCAACGTGCCTTGAGCTTCTGATCGATGGCATCCATCAGCATGCCGCCAATGTCGGTCCCGAAGGCATTGTCGATCTCGCGAATGCAGGTCGGGCTGGTGACGTTGATTTCCGTCAGATGCTCACCGATCACGTCGAGGCCGACGAACAGCAGGCCTTTTTCGCGCAGGGTCGGGCCGACTTGCGCAGCAATCCAGCGATCCTTCTCGGTCAGCGGACGCGCTTCGCCGCGGCCACCGGCAGCGAGGTTGCCACGGGTTTCGCCAGCGGCGGGAATGCGCGCCAGGCAGTAATCCACCGGCTCGCCGTCGATCATCAGGATGCGCTTGTCGCCATCGACGATGGCCGGCAGGTAACCCTGGATCATGATCTGTTGCTGGCCGTGCAGGGTCAGGGTCTCGAGGATCACCGACAGGTTCGGGTGGCCCGCAGTGTGGCGGAAGATCGAGGAGCCGCCCATGCCATCCAGCGGCTTGAGGATCACGTCACCGTGATGGTCGGCGAACTCGCGCAGCACGTCCGGGCGACGGCTGACGATGGTCGGCGGCGTGCACTGCGGGAACAGCGTGGCGAACAGTTTCTCGTTGCAGTCGCGCAGGCTCTGCGGCTTGTTGACCACCAGCACGCCGGCGCTTTCGGCCTGCTCCAGCAGATACGTGGAGTAAACAAACTCCATGTCGAATGGCGGATCCTTGCGCATCAGGATCACATCCAGGTCGCTGAGCAGCGCATCGCTTTCAGCGCCCAGCTCGAACCATTTTTCCGGGTTGGCGAACACTTGCAACGGACGCATCCGCGCCCGTGCCTGGCCTTCGGCCTGGTACAGGTCACGCTGTTCCATATAGAACAGTTCCCAGCCACGCTTCTGCGCGGCCAGCAGCATGGCCAGCGAGCTGTCCTTTTTATAGGAGATGCTGGCAATTGGGTCCATGACAATCCCGACGCGAACGCTCATGGGTTTTTCCTCGAAATTTGGGGGCCGGTGCCGATCCCCTGTAGGAGCGAGCCTGCTCGCGATAAACCTGAGAGCGCCTCGGGGTGTCGGCAGCCAGTGTTATCGTTGACGACCATCGCGAGGGCTTGCTCCTACAGAAAACCAGCCAATAAAAGTGGCGTCAGAGTGGCGCTGAGTAGGTTCCCGGTCAAGGAAAAACCACCGCACCGGTCGGCCGATAGATTGGTGCTGGAGACTGTGCTAAAAAGACTGCCTAGTGATGCTGGCCCTTGAGTATCAAGGGTTTCGGGCCGCCGTTAACCGGCAAACGGACAAATTGATTCACAAAGGCGACGGTAGAGCATTTATGGAACAGCACCCCAGCGCCTTGAAGGTCATGGTGATCGACGATTCGAAGACGATTCGCCGCACCGCCGAAACGCTGCTCAAGAACGTGGGTTGTGAGGTCATCACGGCCATCGACGGTTTCGATGCCCTGGCCAAGATCGCCGACAATCATCCCGGCATCATCTTTGTCGACATCATGATGCCGCGTCTGGATGGTTATCAGACCTGCGCTTTAATCAAGAACAACAGTGCATTCAAGTCCACGCCAGTGATTATGCTGTCGTCCAAGGACGGGCTGTTCGACAAGGCCAAGGGCCGCATCGTCGGCTCCGACCAGTTTTTGACCAAGCCTTTCAGCAAGGAAGAACTGCTGAACGCGATCCAGGCCCATGTTCCGGGCTTCGCCGCCGTTTTGCCGCAGTAAGACACCTACAGTGACGCTCGGCCAACGGGCCTTGCGTCGACAAGAATGGGGAAGACCATGGCACGTATTCTGATCGTCGATGATTCGCCGACTGAAATGTACAAATTGACCGGCATGCTGGAAAAGCACGGCCATGAGGTATTAAAAGCCGAGAATGGCGCCGACGGTGTGGCCCTGGCCCGCCAGGAAAAACCCGACGCAGTGCTGATGGACATCGTCATGCCCGGCCTCAACGGTTTTCAGGCTACCCGACAGTTGACCAAGGATCCGGAAACCGGGCACATCCCGGTGATCATCATCACCACCAAGGATCAGGAAACCGACAAGGTCTGGGGCACGCGCCAAGGGGCCAAGGATTACCTGACCAAACCGGTTGATGAGGAAACCCTGCTCAAAACCCTGAACAACGTGCTGGCCGGTTGATCGTCCGGCCATGACCGAGTCGCTGACGGCTTTTGAACTGCTGCTGCAGATCGACCAGCGCTGTCGCTTGCTGGCGGCGGATTTGCCGTCCCAGCCGACCCACCAGAACAGCTGGAGCGGCATCGGTTTTCGCCTCGGTGAATGCTGGTACGTCGCGCCGATGGGCGAGGTCAGTGAAGTATTGCACGAGCCGCGTTTCACTCAGGTGCCGGGGGTCAAGCCTTGGGTCAAGGGCGTTGCCAACCTGCGTGGACGCCTGCTGCCGATCATGGATCTGTGTGCCTTTTTTGGACACGAGCTCTCGGTGGCGCGCCGGCAGCGGCGGGTGCTGGTGGTGGAGCATGAAGACGTGTTCGCCGGGCTGATGGTCGACGAAGTGTTCGGCCTTCAGCACTTCGCCCACGGCAGTCTTGAGGCTGTCGCGGGCGATGCGGTTTCCGGCCCGATGGCGGCGTTTGTCCAAGGCTGCTTTGAGGGCGAGCAGACCTGGCGGGTGTTCAGCCCGTTTGCGCTGGCGCGCTCGCAGGGTTTCATGAACATCGCGGTGTGAACGCGGCCCTTTGTGGGAGCGGGCTTGCCCGCGATGCAGGCAACTCGGTCTCATCTTGAACCGAGGTGATGCCATCGCTGGCAAGCCAGCTCCCACAGGGACGGTGTCGGGTTTGAAGTGAATTGGGCAGTACAGGCGAAGACCGATGACAAAAGCAAAAACAGGCAAGCCAATGGAAGGGTCGCGCAGTCGGTCGCAGATCATCGTGCTGTTCATCGCGCTGATCATCTTCATCATGCTGTTGTTCGCCAACTTCGCGTACCTCAACACCCAGGCCACGTACGACAAGCAGTACATCGGCCATGCCGGCGAGCTGCGCGTGTTATCCCAGCGCATTGCCAAGAACGCCACCGAAGCCGCCGCCGGCAAGGCTGCAGCGTTCAAGTTGCTCAGCGATGCGCGCAACGATTTTGCCCAGCGCTGGAGCTATCTGAAAAAAGGCGACCCGTCCACCGGCCTGCCTCCCGCACCGGCCGCCGTGCGCCCGGAAATGCGCGCCGTGCAACTGGACTGGGAACGCCTGCTGAAAAACACCGACGCCATTCTTTCCAGCGAACAGACCGTGCTATCGCTGCATCAAGTTGCCGCGACCCTGGCTGAAACCGTCCCGCAGTTGCAGGTCGAGTACGAAAAAGTGGTGGAAACCCTCCTGCAACGCGGAGCGCCCGCCGCACAGGTGGCGATGGCTCAACGCCAATCGTTGCTGGCCGAGCGCATCCTGGGCGCCGTCAACACGGTGCTGTCGGGGGATGAAAATTCGCAGCAGGCGGCCGACGCCTTCGGTCGCGATGCCGCACGTTTCGGCCAGGTGCTCAATGGCATGCTCCAAGGCAATCCGGCGCTGAAAGTCAGCCAGGTCGAGGACCGAGATGCGCGTGCGCGGCTGATCGAGATTGCCGAGCTGTTCGAGTTCGTTTCCGGCTCCGTCGATGAAATCCTCGAAACCTCGCCTGAACTGTTCAAGGTTCGCGAATCGGCCACCAACATTTTCAGCCTGTCGCAAACCCTGCTCGATGAAGCCTCGCACCTGGCCAGCGGGTTCGAAAACCTCGCCGGCGGGCGCGATACCGACACCATCGGCGGCTATGTGCTGGGCCTGGCGGCGCTGATGTCGATCATCCTCATCGGCCTGGTGATGGTGCGCGAAACCAATCGCCAACTGCGGGAAACCGCCGAGAAAAACGAACGCAACCAGAACGCGATCATGCGATTGCTCGACGAGATCGAGGACCTGGCCGACGGCGATCTGACCGTGACCGCGTCGGTGACCGAAGACTTCACCGGCACCATCGCCGACTCGATCAACTACTCCGTGGACCAGCTGCGTGATCTGGTGGCAACCATCAACCTGACCGCCGGGCAAGTCGCCGCCGCCGTGCAGGAAACCCAGGCCACCGCCATGCACCTGGCACAGGCTTCCGAGCATCAGGCTCAGCAGATTTCCGAAGCCTCCACCGCGATCAATGACATGGCCCAGTCCATCGATCAGGTGTCGGCCAACGCCGCTGAATCCTCGGCGGTGGCCGAGCGTTCGGTGGAAATCGCCAACAAGGGCAACGAAGTGGTGCACAACACCATCCACGGCATGGACAATATCCGTGAACAGATCCAGGACACCGCCAAGCGGATCAAGCGCCTGGGTGAGTCGTCCCAGGAAATCGGCGATATCGTCAGCCTGATCGACGATATTGCCGACCAGACCAACATCCTCGCCCTCAACGCGGCGATCCAGGCGTCCATGGCCGGCGATGCCGGACGCGGTTTCGCGGTGGTCGCGGACGAGGTGCAACGCCTGGCCGAACGCTCATCGGCGGCCACGCGACAGATTGAAACCCTGGTACGGGCGATTCAGACCGACACCAACGAAGCGGTGATTTCCATGGAACAGACCACCACCGAAGTGGTGCGTGGTGCCCGCCTGGCGCAGGATGCCGGTGTGGCCCTGGAAGAGATCGAAGGGGTGTCGAAAACCCTGGCGGCACTGATCCAGAGCATTTCCAACGCGGCACAACAACAGACGTCGTCTGCCGGTCAGATTTCCCTGACGATGAACGTGATCCAGCAGATCACCACGCAGACCTCGTCCGGTTCTACCGCAACGGCCGAGAGCATCGGCAACCTGGCGAAAATGGCCAGCCAGTTGCGGCGTTCGGTGTCTGGTTTCACCTTGCCCGCCACCAAGGCGCCGGTGGCGGACAAAGCTTGAACCGGACCACGGGTGCAGGCATCTTGAACGAAGTGGGGACTGGAGTGGTTATGGGTGATCGGCACGACTATGTGGCCCTCGAATGGGTCAAAGGCGAAATTGCCGAAACGCTGAAGCAGGCTCATCACGCGATCGAAACCCGGCTTGACGATCCGCAGGCGACGCACGCCCTGAGCGAATGCCTGGCGTATATCCATCAGGTTCACGGCAGCCTGCAGATGGTCGAATTCTACGGCGCGGCACTGCTCGCCGAAGAAATGGAGCAACTGGTCATCGCGTTGCAAGAGGGGCGCGTCAGTCACCGTGACGAAGCATTGCACCTGATGCTGCAGGCCTTGGGGCAACTGCCGATCTACCTTGACCGCGTGCAAGGTGCCCGCCGTGATCTACCCTTGGTCGTACTGCCGTTGATCAACGATTTGCGCAGTGCCCGTGGCGAAAGCCTGTTGTCGGAAACCAGCCTGTTCAGCCCGCAACTGCCGCACCTGCCGCCGTTGAGTGAACAATCCCTGGCGCTGCTGGAACCGGCCGAACTGCCGAACGTGCTGCGCAAGCTGCGGCAGATGTTGCAGATGGCACTGGTCGGTCTGTTGCGCGAGCAGGATGACGACACCCATCTCGGTTTTCTGGCGAAAGTCTTTGCCCGTCTCGAAAGCTTGTGTGCCAACGCGCCTCTGGCCCCGCTGTGGCAGGTCGCTTCGGCATTGGTCGAAGGCATGCGCGCTGGCGCCATCGCCAACAGTCCGGCGTTGCGCAGCCTGTTCAAGGATGCCGACAAAGAGCTCAAGCGCCTGCTGGAGCAGGGCATGCACGGCGTCAATCAGCCTCCGCCACCGGAGTTGCTCAAGAGTTTGCTGTTCTACATTGCCAAGGCCGAACATCCCACCGGGCAGATGCTGACCATGAAAGATCGCTACGGACTGGACGACGCGCTGCCCGACAGCGCAATGGTCGACGAAGAACGCGCACGGCTGGCCGGTCCTGACCGCGACGCCATGCGTTCGGTATTGGCCGCCTTGTGCGAAGAGCTGGTACGGGTCAAGGAGCGCCTTGACCTGTTCGTGCGTAGCGACCGGCAACACACTTCCGATCTGGACAGCCTGCTGGCACCCCTGCGGCAAATCGCTGACACCCTGGCGGTATTGGGCTTTGGTCAGCCACGCAAGGTCATCATTGATCAACTGGCGGTGGTGCTGAGCCTCGTCCAGGGCCAGCGCGCGCCCGACGATGCGATCCTCATGGACGTTGCCGGGGCGTTGCTTTATGTCGAAGCCACGCTGGCCGGCATGGTCGGCACGGTGGAGCCCGAAAGCCAGGAAGACAGCCGCCTGCCGACTACCGACCTGACACAGATCCACCAGATCGTGATCAAGGAAACGCGTATCTGCCTGCAACAGGCCAAGGACATGATCGTCGACTACATCGACGCCGACTGGGACCGCCAGCATTTGCAGGCACTGCCAGCGTTGCTGACCCAAGTGCGCGGTGCGTTGGCGATGATTCCGTTGAACCGCGCGGCGAGCCTGATCGAAACCTGCAACCATTTCATCCGCGAACACTTGCTGCTGGATCCGGGGCAGCCCGGCTGGCAGGAGCTCGACAGCCTGGCCGACGTCATCACCAGTCTTGAATATTATCTGGAACGCTTGAGCGATGACCCTGAAGCACCCGGCGAACAACTGCTCGACGTCGCCGAAAAAAGCCTGGCGTCGCTCGGCTTCTTCCCTGATGAAAAGTCCAGCGAACAGCATGTGCCGGTGCTTGATGATGTGCTGAGCCCCAGCGAAGCGCAGGTCATGCAGCAACGCCAGGAGCTTGATGGGCCAGCCATCGTCCAGACCCTCGCCGATGTGCTGGCCAGTCCGGTGTCCGCCCTGAATCCGCCCGCTGTCACTACCCCCGGCAGCCTGCTGCCGCCTCCGCCCGGCGAAGAGCCGGTGGACGATGAGTTGCGCGAGGTTTTCCTCGAAGAAACCGATGAAGTCCTGCAAGTCCTGCGCGAATACCTGCCGCGCTGGTCGGTCAATCCCGATAACCATTCGGCCTTGATTGAATTGCGCCGCGCCTTCCATACCCTCAAGGGCAGCGGCCGCATGGTTCGCGCATTGGTGCTGGGTGAGCTGGCCTGGGCCGTGGAAAACCTGCTCAACCGCGTACTGGAAAACAGCGTGGAACCAGGCGCCACGGTGCAGCAACTGCTCGGTGATGTGCTCAACCTGTTGCCTGAACTGGTGGCCGAATACACCGCCAATGCTCAGCGTCAGCGCAACGATGTCGACCAGTTGGCTGCCCGCGCCCATGCCTTGGCCAAGGGCGAGGAACCGGCCTGTGAGGAAGACACTCAAGACGTTTCGGCCCTTGATCCGCTGTTGCTGGAGATCTTTCGCAAGGAGGCCGAAAGCCATTTGAGCAGCCTCAATCGCTTTCTCGAACAGGCGGCCGAGCATCTGCCGCTGCAGGCCAGTGACGAGTTGCAGCGAGCCTTGCATACGCTCAAGGGCAGTGCGTCGATGGCGGGTGTGTTGCCGATTGCCGAACTGGCCGCGCCGCTGGACCAACTGTTGCGCGAGTACAAGGCGCATCAGGTGGCACTGGAGCTGGATGAAGTCGAATTGTTGCTGGAAGCCGAAGGCTTGTTCCGGCTTGGCTTGCGCCAGCTCAGGCGCGAGCCGTTGGCCGAAATACCCCGTGCCAAAGCGTTGATCGAGCGGGCCCAGGCCATGCTCGGCGAGCGTTTGCAAAACCTCTTGAACGCGCCGAGCAGCGGGTTGCGGGTCAAGCGCGATCCGCAGTTGATCAACAACTTCCTGGCCCAGGGCATGGACATCCTGCTGGATGCCGAAAGCCTGCTGCAGCGCTGGCAGCAGCACCCCGGCGAGCGCCAGGAACTCAGTGCGCTGCTGGACGAGCTGACCACCCTCGGCGAGGGCGCGCACCTGGCCGATCTGCATCCGGTGGATGAACTATGCGAAGCCTTGCTCGACCTCTACGGTGCCGTGGAAGAAAGCAGCCTGGCCGTCAGCGAGGCGTTTTTCCACGAGGCGCAAAGTGCCCATGAAGCGTTGATCAACATGCTCGACGAATTGGCCGCTGGCCAGGAAGTCAGCCCGCGTCCGGAACGGATTCGTGCCTTGCATGGCTTGCTTGATCAGAGCCTCGACCCATCGGCCATGGGCCTGATCCGCAGTGACGGCAGCCGCACCCTGAGCATTCGCGAGTTGGGTGATGTCACCGCTGAACTTGAAAACACACTCCACCCTGTGGGAGCTGGCTTGCCAGCGATGGACGTCAACGATGACGCGCATTCACTGGATAACCAAGTCGCCTGCGAGATCATCGCTGGCAAGCCAGCTCCCACAGGGGACCGCGCTAACGATATGGAAGACGAGATCGTTTCAATCTTCCTCGAAGAAGCGGTGGACATCCTCGACAGCGCCAACCAGGCCTTGCAGCGCTGGTTGAACGATCCGCAAAGTGCTGCGCCGCTGTCGTCGCTGCAACGCGATTTGCATACGCTCAAGGGCGGCGCACGGATGGCCGAGGTCGAGCCGGTCGGTGATCTGGCCCATGAGCTGGAAAGCCTTTACGAGGGGTTGGTGGACCGTCGCTACAGCTACAGCGACGTCCTGGCGCAGTTGCTGCAACACAGTCATGAGCGCATGGCACAGTTGCTGAAGCAATTGCAGCAGCATCAACTGTTGGGCGATCCGAGTGAGCTGATCGAGGCGATACGCGCGTTCCGCCTGGGTCATGCCGGTAACGCCGACATGGTCGAACCGGCAGCCAGCAATGACTCGGCGCATCACGATGGCGAACTGCTGGACATCTTCCTCGAAGAAGGTTTCGACATCATCGAAAGCTCCGGCGCGGCGCTGTTGCGCTGGCAGGCTGAGCCTTCGAGCCGTCAGGAAGTGGAAACCCTGCTGCGCGACCTGCACACCCTCAAGGGCGGGGCGCGCATGGTCGAAATCGGTCCGATTGGCGACCTGGCCCATGAGCTGGAATTTCTCTACGAAGGCTTGTCGAGCGGTGAACTGAAATCTACGGGGGCGTTGTTCGAGCTGCTGCAACGCAGTCATGACCGGCTGGCACAAATGCTCGACGCCACTCGCGCCGGCGAACCGCTGCCACCGGCGGACCGATTGATCGATGCGATCAAAAACTTCAGCCACCCGGCGGAACCTGAAGCTGCGCCAACGACCGCGTTGCCCGCGGCGGCAAAACCCGAGACGCCGTTGCTGCAAGCGGATGCCGGTGCAGACATGGTCAAGGTCTCGGCGGAGCTGCTCGATGACCTGGTCAACCTGGCTGGCGAAACCTCGATCTTCCGCGGCCGCATCGAACAGCAGGTCAGCGACGCCCAAGTGGCGCTGAACGAAATGGAAACCACCATCGAGCGGATGCGTGACCAGTTGCGCCGCCTCGACACCGAAACCCAGGGCCGGATTCTCAGCCGCCAGCAAGTCGACGCCGAGCGCCTGGGTTACGAAGAGTTCGATCCGCTGGAGATGGACCGTCACTCGCAGTTGCAGCAACTGTCGCGGGCACTGTTCGAATCCGCCTCTGACTTGCTCGACCTCAAGGAAACCCTCGACCGGCGCAATCAGGATGCGGAGAACCTGCTGCAACAGCAGGGGCGCATCAACACCGAGTTGCAGGAAGGCCTGATGCGCACGCGCATGGTGCCGTTCGAACGGATGCTGCCACGCTTGAAGCGCATTGTCCGTCAGGTGGCCGGCGAGCTGGGCAAGGACGTCGAGTTCATCGTCGGCAACGCCGAAGGCGAGATGGATCGCAACGTGCTCGAACGCATGGCGGCGCCCCTCGAGCACATGCTGCGCAATGCCGTGGACCATGGCCTTGAGCCTGCCGAAGTGCGGATCGCGGCGGGGAAACCGGCGCAAGGGCGAATCACCCTCGACTTGTTGCGCGAGGGCGGCGACATCATTTTCGATATCCGCGACGACGGTGCCGGCGTGCCTTTGGACGCTGTGCGGCGCAAGGCGATCAAGCGCGGCTTGCTCGATCAGGACAGCGACATCAGCGACCGTGACGTTCTGCAATTCATCCTGCAACCGGGGTTTTCCACGGCCGAGAAAATCACCCAGATCTCCGGGCGGGGTGTCGGCATGGACGTGGTGCACGAAGAAGTGCGGCAACTGGGCGGCACCATGAGCATCGATTCCGTGCCGGGGCAGGGCGTGCATTTCCGCATTCGCCTGCCGTTCACCGTGTCGGTCAATCGGGCGCTGATGGTGCAATGTCTTGATGATCAGTATGCGATCCCGCTGAACACCATCGACGGCATTGTCCGCGTATTGCCCAACGAGCTTGAAGGGCATTTCCGCCTCGATCCGCCCACCTACGAATACGCCGGGCAACGCTACGAGCTGTGCTATCTGGGCGAGCTGCTGAAAACCAGTGCCCGGCCAAAACTATTGGGCCAGAGCCTGCCGTTGCCGGTGCTGCTGGTGCAATGCAACGAGCGCCGCATTGCCGTGCTGGTCGACGCCATGGCCGGCACCCGCGAGATCGTGGTGAAAAGCCTTGGTCCGCAGTTCGCCGCAGTGCAGGGCGTTTCCGGCGCGACGATTCTGGGGGATGGCCGGGTCGTGCTGATTCTGGACTTGCTGGCGCCGATCCGTGCGATGCAGGCCCATGTGCCGCAGCGCCCGGCGAGCCACGAAGGCGAAGCCGAGCCGCAACGGCCATTGCTGGTGATGGTGGTCGACGATTCCGTCACGGTACGCAAGGTCACCAGCCGCTTGCTCGAACGTCACGGCATGAACGTGCTGACCGCCAAGGACGGAGTCGACGCCATGCTGTTGCTCGAAGAGCACATGCCCGACCTGATGCTGCTGGACATCGAAATGCCGCGCATGGACGGCTTCGAAGTGGCGACCCAGGTCCGCAACGATGAGCGCTTGCAGCACCTGCCGATCATCATGATCACCTCACGCACCGGCCAGAAACACCGCGACCGGGCAATGGCCATCGGCGTCAACGACTATCTTGGCAAGCCGTACCAGGAATCGGTATTGCTTGAAAGCATTGCCCTGTGGAGCAAAACCCATGCTTGAGCGGCTGATCAGCCAGCGCACCAGCAACCTCACCGGCCTGTTGCTACCGCTGGCCGACCGTCACCTGATCTTGCCCAACGTTGCGGTGGCCGAGCTGATCGATTACCAGCCTGCGGCGTTCGACCTGGATACGCCACCTTGGTACCTGGGGCGGGTAACGTGGCGCAATCGGCAGATTCCGCTGCTCAGCTTCGAGTCGGCCTGCGGACAGAAAATCGTCATTGGCGAGCGGGCGCGAATCGTCATTCTCAATGCCCTGGGAGGGCGGCCCGAGCTGAAATTCATTGCCATGCTGGTGCAGGGGATTCCGCGTTCGTACAAGCTCGACAGTCAGCTGAGCTATGTGGATGTGCCGTTGTGTTCGCTGGAGAAAGCGGCGGTGCAGGTGGCTGATCAAGTGGCCAAGGTCCCGGACTTGCTGGCGCTTGAAGAGTTGCTTGTAACTGCCGGGTTGACCTGACCGGGCTCATCGCGAGCAAGCTTTGCTCCTACAGTTTTTTGATTGATTGCGGTTGCATATGACACAAAACCTGTAGGAGCAAAGCTTGCTCGCGATGGCGTCAGTTCAGACAACCAAATCATTACCCTGACCGTAACAATCCACCACGCTGCTTGATTGATCCTCCCCACCCCACGCTCCTAATGTGACCCCCACGAAAGCGAACCCGTGGAGTGGTCATGACTACAACAATATCCCCCGACTCGCGATGGACGCGGCGGCGCAGCGAAAAGCAGCGGCGTCTGGAGTTGGTTAAATCCCTGGCTGATGGGGTGGTGCTGCCCACCGACAAGATCGTCGCGGCGCTTGAGGCATTGATCTTGCCGGGCGATCGCGTGGTACTGGAGGGCAACAACCAGAAGCAGGCGGATTTTCTTTCGCGCTCCCTGGCCAAGGTCGATCCGGGCAAGCTCCACGACCTGCACATGATCATGCCCAGCGTCGGCCGCTCCGAGCATCTGGACCTGTTCGAACGTGGTATCGCCCGCAAGCTCGATTTCTCTTTCGCCGGCACCCAGAGCCTGCGCATCAGCCAGTTGCTCGAAGACGGCCTGCTGGAAATCGGCGCGATCCATACTTACATCGAACTCTATGCGCGACTGGTGGTGGACCTGATTCCCAACGTCGTGCTCTCGGCCGGCTTCATGGCCGACCGTGCCGGCAACATCTATACCGGCCCAAGTACCGAAGACACTCCAGCGCTGATCGAACCGGCGGCCTTCAGCGATGGCATCGTCATCGTCCAGGTCAACCAGTTGGTGGACGACGTCAGCGACTTGCCGCGTGTGGACATTCCTGCGTCGTGGGTCGATTTCGTGGTGGTGGCCGACAAGCCGTTCTACATCGAGCCGCTGTTCACCCGCGACCCACGGCACATCAAGCCTGTGCACGTGTTGATGGCGATGATGGCGATCCGTGGCATCTACGAAAAACACAACGTGCAGTCGCTCAATCACGGCATCGGGTTCAACACGGCCGCTATCGAGCTGATCCTGCCGACCTACGGCGAGTCCCTCGGCCTCAAAGGCAAGATCTGCCGCAACTGGACGCTCAATCCGCACCCGACGCTGATCCCGGCGATTGAAAGCGGCTGGGTTGAAAGTGTGCATTGCTTCGGCACCGAGCTGGGCATGGAAAACTACATCGCCGCCCGGCCCGATGTGTTCTTCACCGGACGCGACGGCTCGCTGCGTTCCAACCGGATGTTCAGCCAATTGGCCGGACAGTACGCCGTGGACCTGTTCATCGGTGCCACGCTGCAGGTCGATGGCGATGGCCATTCTTCCACCGTGACCCGTGGACGGCTGGCCGGTTTCGGCGGCGCACCGAACATGGGTCACGACCCGCGGGGTCGCCGCCACGGTACGCCAGCCTGGCTGGACATGCGCCACGCCGATGCCGCCGAGCCGATGCTCGAACGTGGCAAGAAACTGGTGGTGCAAATGGTCGAGACCTTCCAGGAGGGCGGAAAACCAACCTTCGTCGAAACCCTCGACGCCATTGAAGTGGCGAAGAAAAGCGGCATGCCACTGGCGCCGATCATGATCTACGGCGACGACGTAACCCATCTGTTGACCGAAGAAGGCATCGCCTATTTGTACAAGGCGCGCTCGCTCGAAGAACGTCAGGCCATGATTGCTGCGGTCGCTGGCGTCACTGCCATCGGCCTGCGCCACAACCCGAAAGACACCGCACGCATGCGCCGCGAAGGCTTGATCGCCTTGCCCGAAGACCTCGGCATCCGCCGCACCGACGCCACCCGCGAACTGCTCGCCGCCAAGAGCGTGGCCGATCTGGTCGAGTGGTCCGGCGGCCTTTACAACCCACCCGCCAAGTTCAGGAGCTGGTAATGCACGCACTCAACCTGCAAGCGAAAACCCTGAGCCTGGCCGAGCGGCTGGCGGACCTGGCCGTGGACGCGCTGATCGACGAAGCGGACCTGTCGCCGAAACCGGCGCTGGTCGACCGTCGCGGCAATGGCGCCCATACCGATTTGCACCTCGGGCTTATGCACGCTTCGGCGCTGGCCTTGTGGCCAGCGTTCAAGGAAATGGCTGAAGCCGCTGTCGAGATCGGCGAGATCGGTTTGCCGCTGCGCGAAGCGATCGGTCTGATCGGTCGCCAAGGCGAGCAATCGATGCTCACCACCACCAACGGTGTGAACACTCATCGCGGGGCGATCTGGGCGCTGGGCTTGTTGGTCGCCGCTGCCGCGCTGGAGCCTGAATCCACCGCCGCCGGTTCCATCGCGTTGCGCGCGGCAAGGCTGGCCTTGCTCGATGACCGCTTCGCGCCACGTCCCCTCAGCCACGGCGCGCAAGTCGCGCAACGCTACGGTGCGCGCGGTGCCCGGGAAGAAGCCCAACTGGGATTTCCGGCAGTTATCCAACGGGCGCTGCCGCAACTCAAGCGCAGCCGCGCCAACGGGCATGGCGAACCGAACGCTCGGCTCGATGCGCTGCTGGCGATCATGACCGATCTGGCCGACACCTGCGTGCTGTACCGCGCCGGCGAACAGGGCCTGCGCACCATGCAAATCGGCGCCCAGGCGGTACTCGATGCCGGTGGCAGTGCCAGCCTCGCCGGACGGCGCCGGCTGCACCAGCTGGACCAACAACTTATCGCGTTGAATGCCTCGCCCGGCGGTGCTGCCGACCTGCTCGCAGCCTGCCTGTTGATCGACGGTATCGAGTCGGGCGACAGCCTGCAAAAGGGAGTTTTTTGATGGAAACCTTATCTTTCGAATTCCCCGCCGGACAGCCGCCACGCGGTCGCACGCTGGTGGGCTGTGTCGGTTCCGGCGATCTCGAAGTACTGATCGAACCGGGTCAGTCCGGCAAGTTGACCATCACCGTGCAGACCTCGGTCAACGGCAGTGAACAACGCTGGCAGCATCTGTTTGCACGGATGTTCGAGGGCCAGATGCCAGCCGCCATGGACATTGATATCCACGATTTCGGCGCAACCCCCGGTGTGGTACGCCTGCGTCTGGAACAAGGCTTCGAGGAGATCGGCCATGACTGACAGCGCCTCGTTGCTCAACAAGCACAGCTTCGTCGAACTGGGTGCCCGGCAACGGGCGAAAGCCTTGCTCGATGCCGGTACTTTCCGTGAATTGCTCGACCCGTTCCAGCGCGTCATGTCGCCCTGGCTGGCGCGTCAGGGCGTGGTGCCGCAAGCCGATGACGGCGTAGTCATCGCCAAAGGCAGCCTCGATGGCTTGCCGGTGGTGATCGCCGCCATCGAAGGCGCTTTCCAGGGTGGCAGCCTTGGCGAAGTCGGCGGGGCAAAGATTGCCGGCGCACTGGAACTGGCCGCCGAAGATAACCGCAAAGGCATCCCGACCCGTGCCGTGCTGCTGCTGGAAACCGGTGGCGTGCGGTTGCAGGAAGCCAACCTCGGCCTGGCGGCGATTGCCGATATTCATGCGGCGATAGTCGATCTTCGCCAATACCAACCGGTCGTGGGCGTGGTGGCGGGCAGCGTGGGTTGCTTTGGCGGCATGTCGATCGCTGCCGGGTTGTGCAGCTATTTGCTGGTGACGCAGGAAGCACGACTTGGCTTGAACGGTCCACAGGTGATCGAGCAAGAAGCCGGGCTGGAGGAATACGATTCGCGGGACCGTCCGTTCATCTGGAGCCTGACCGGTGGCGAGCAACGCTTCGCCAGCGGCCTGGTGGATCGTTATGTCGCTGACGATGCGGCGCAGATCCGCCAGCAAATCGGTGATTTGTTCAAATTGGGTCTGCCGACACGGCAACGCAGTCAACAAGCCGATCTGTACCTGCAACGCCTGGCGCGTCTGAATGCCGAGCCGCAAATCGAGCCCTGCGTGGTTCGCGACCTGTATCAAGGAGAGCGTTCATGAGTGCGTATTCCCTCAGAGGCTTGAACTGGTTCGAGGCCTTGAGCGCCGATGCGAAACCCGTCGACGGATTGCCGGCCTCGCTGAAAGTCGCCGATGGTTTTTTCGCCGGGCAACCGGTGCGATTTATCGCCGTGGTGGCCGACCCGGCAAACCGTTTTGTCCGCGCCCGTCATGGCGAGGTCGGATTGCTCGAAGGCTGGGGCCTGGCCAAGGCTGTGGATGAAGTGATTACGGCGGATCAGGACAAAGCGCAGAAACGTGCCTTGATCGCCATCGTCGATGTGCCGAGCCAGGCTTATGGTCGACGCGAAGAAGCGCTGGGCATTCATCAGGCGCTGGCAGCTGCAGCGGACAGTTATGCTCGTGCACGCCTCGCCGGTCATGCCGTGATCGGTTTGCTGGTGGGCAAGGCGATGTCCGGGGCGTTCCTGGCCCACGGGTATCAGGCCAATCGACTGATCGCCCTGCGTGATCCGGGGGTGATGGTGCATGCCATGGGCAAGGCGTCGGCGGCGCGGGTGACCATGCGCAGTGTCGAAGAGCTGGAAGCCCTGGCCGCCAGCGTGCCGCCGATGGCCTATGACATCGACAGCTATGCCAGCCTTGGCCTGCTGTGGGAAACCTTGGCGGTGGAACAGATCGAACAGCCGACGGCGGCGGATCTGGCGCGGGTGACTGAATGCCTGACGCAAGCGATTGACGATGTTGCGCACAAGGGCGCCGACCTCAGCGGTCGTCTCGGCGCGACCAATCGTGCCGCTTCGAGCAAGGTCCGCCAATTGCTGAGTGAGCAGTGGTGAACGCGCCCCTGGCCCACGACCTGCTCTGGGGCATGACCCCGGCGCAGTTGCCTGCGAATGCGCCTGCGTGGGCAGTCGAGTCGCTCAACTCGGGGCAACCGGTGGTGGTGCGCCGCGCGCTGTCGGCAGCGCAGCGGATTGCGGTCGGCGTGCGCGGGCGTTTGCGTGAGCAGCGTTATGCGACGTCGATGGCGATGGCTTCTATTACCCGTCGCGTAGCGCCCGAGGAACTCTGCCGTGTCGATATCGCCCGTGACTTGCCGGCACTTGAAGCCTTGGCGCAATTGCGCCCTGCGCTTGATGCGTGCGGCTGGGTCTGGGGCGTCAGCGGCAGTGCCGGCTTCGAATTGGCCAGCGGCTTTGCAGCGCTGCATCAGGGCAGTGATCTGGATCTGATTTTGCGTACGCCACAACCTCTGGCGCGTGAGCAGGCTCGGGAGTTGCTGGCGTTGCTCGATACGGCGCCATGTGTCGTGGACATGCAATTGCAGACGCCGTCGGGTGGTGTTGCCTTGCGCGAATGGGCCGGCACTTCGAATCGTGTGCTACTGAAAAACACCCGCGAAGCCTGCTTGGTGATTGACCCATGGAACCCGCAGGAGCAAGCAGCATGAGCAGCTTGCTGGTGTTCCCGGGACAAGGCGCGCAACAGCCGGGCATGCTCCAGCGGTTGCCTCGGCAAACCTTGAGCGAGGCGAGCGACATTCTTGGTGAAGATGTTTTGCTGCTGGATTCTGCGCAAGCATTGCAGTCGACAAGGGCCGTGCAGCTTTGCCTGCTGATCGCCGGTGTGGCAGCTTCACGGCAGTTGGCGATGGACCCGGATCATGTCGCGGGGCTTTCCATCGGTGCCTATCCGGCAGCGGTGGTGGCCGGAGCCCTGGCGTTCAGCGATGCGTTGCATCTGGTCAGCCTGCGCGGTGAGCTGATGCAACGGGCGTATCCACAGGGCTATGGCATGACCGCGATCATCGGTCTGGACCTGGCCACCGTGGAAGGTTTGCTGGCGCAGGTGCACAACGTCGACACGCCGGTTTACCTGGCCAACATCAACGCCGATAACCAGGTGGTAATCGCCGGCAGTGACGCTGCGATGAAGGCAGTGGCTGAGCTGGCAAGAAGTCGCGGGGCAGGGCTGGCCAAGCGTCTGGCGGTGAGCGTGCCTTCGCATTGCCCGCTGTTGGACATGCCTGCAAAAACCCTCGCCGAAGCCTTCGCCAAGGTGCAACTGCAAACCCCGAAGATCGGTTACCTGAGCGGCAGTCGCGCGCGGCCGGTGTTCAAGGTTGATGCGCTGCGCGACGACCTCGCTTTCAACATGTGCCGCGTGGTGGATTGGCGCGGCACTGTGCAAAGCGCCTACGAGCGTGGCGTGCGTCTACAGATCGAACTGCCGCCCGGTGCGGTGTTGACCGGGCTGGCGCGCCGGGTATTCGAGCAAGGCACCGTGATTGCATTCGACGGTGCACGGCTCGATACCTTGCAGGCGCTGATGCGAGAGGAGGGAAGCCGCCACCCTTAGATCCGCGAGTCAGGCTTCGAACAACAAAAACAACATCCGACGATGCACTTTGAGGACAACAACAATGATTATTTACGGTGTGGCGCTGCTCGCGATCTGTACGCTGGCAGGAGTGATCATGGGTGACATGCTCGGCGTATTGCTGGGCGTCAAATCCAACGTCGGCGGGGTCGGGATCGCGATGATCCTGCTGATCTGCGCGCGGTTGTGGATGCAAAAACGTGGCGGCATGACCAAGGACTGCGAGATGGGCGTCGGCTTCTGGGGCGCGATGTACATTCCGGTGGTGGTGGCGATGGCCGCGCAACAGAACGTGGTCACGGCATTGCATGGCGGCCCGGTGGCGGTGCTGGCGGCGATCGGTTCGGTGCTGGTCTGCGGTTGCACCATTGCCTTGATCAGCCGGACCCACAAAGGCGAACCGTTGCCCGATGAACCGGCGGATGTAACCTCGGTCGGCGCACCGGCAGGAGGTCGCTGACATGTGGGATCTCATCGAGAAAGGTCTGGAACACAACGGTCTGGTCACTGCCTTCGCCTTCGTCGGCGTGATCATGTGGGTATCGGTGATTCTCTCCAAACGCCTGACTTTCGGGCGCATTCATGGCTCGGCGATTGCCATCGTCATCGGCCTGGTGCTGGCCTGGGTCGGTGGCACCATGACCGGCGGGCAAAAAGGCCTGGCGGACCTGACGCTGTTCTCCGGCATCGGCTTGATGGGCGGCGCCATGCTGCGCGATTTCGCCATCGTTGCCACGGCGTTCGAAGTGCAGGCGACCGAAGCGAAGAAGGCCGGGTTGATCGGGGTGATCGCGCTGCTGCTCGGCACGGTGCTGCCGTTCATTGTCGGTGCGTGCATGGCCTGGGTGTTCGGCTATCGCGATGCGGTGAGCATGACCACCATTGGCGCCGGCGCGGTGACTTACATCGTCGGTCCGGTGACCGGTGCAGCCATCGGCGCGACCTCGGATGTGATGGCGCTGTCGATTGCCACGGGGTTGATCAAGGCGATTCTGGTGATGGTCGGCACGCCGGTGGCGGCGCGCTGGATGGGCCTGGATAACCCGCGTTCGGCGATGGTGTTTGGCGGGTTGGCCGGCACTGTGAGCGGGGTGACGGCGGGGCTGGCGGCGACGGATCGGCGGTTGGTGCCTTATGGGGCGTTGACGGCGACCTTTCACACTGGGCTGGGCTGCCTGTTGGGGCCTTCGCTGTTGTACTTCATTGTTCGCGGGATTGTGGGCTAACTGATCGTTCCCGCGCTCTGCGTGGGAATGCAGCCCGGGACGCTCCGCGTCCCATTCGAAAGCTGGAACGCGGAGCGTCCCTTGAAGCATTCCCACGCAGAGCGTGGGAACGATCATCAAGCTCCCTCGCCACACTCAAGCCTGGCGATTGGCATACATCCGACACTCCGCCAGCAACGCCAGCAGATTCGGATCGCGCTCCTTGGCCTTGAGGAACACCACGCCGATGTGCTGCTGCAAGCGATATTGTTCCTGCAACGGAATCAGCTTCACCCGGTTCTCGTACACCGCGGCAATCCTCCCCGGAAGCAACGCATAACCCACGCCTGAGCTGACCATGCTCAGCAGCGTGAAGATGTCGTTGACCTGCATCGCCACCTTTGGCTCGAACCCCGCCTGCTCGAATACCCGCTTGCCATCCTGATGGGTGGCGAAGCCTTGGGTCAGTGTGATGAAAGTTTCGTCGCGGACCTCGGCCAGGTCGACTTCGGTCCGTTGGGCGAACTTCGAGTCGGCCGGCGTGGCCAGGAAGATGTCGTCAGAGAACAGTGGGATATGTTCCAGGTCCGGGTCGATGATGCTGTCGTCCAGTGATACCAGGATCGCGTCGACTTCCATGTTCTTGAGCTTGTACAACAGGTCGAAATTCGAGCCGAGAATCAGATCGATATTCAGCTCGCTGCGGCGGATCTTAAGGCCCATGATCAGTTGCGGCACGGTCTTCACCGTCAACGAATACAGCGAACCCAACTTGAAGCGCTCGGCAGAAAATCCGGCGGCCTCACGGGTCAGGCGCACGCTCTCGACGACGTCCTGAATCAGCTTTTGCGCGCGCTCTTCCAGCACATAGGCGCTCTCCAGCGGTGTCAGGTTGCGGCCTTCGTGTTTGAACAACGGGCAGCGCAGGGCGCTTTCCAGAGAGTGGATCGCGCGGTGAACGCTGACGTTGCTGGTCTGCAACTCGGCGGCGGCCCGGGCGAGGTTGCCGGTGCGCATGAAGGCCAGGAACACCTCGAGTTTTTTCAGGGTCAACTCTTCATCGATCAGCATGGGGCGGACTCTTTTTGGAATCGCTTGATTGTGCCTAATTACGTTCGGGCACGCAGACCTTTGTGGGAGCTGGCTTGCCAGCGATGAGGCCCTGAAGATCAACGTGAAACTTGAGATCCTATCGCCAGCAAGCCGGCTCCTACAGGGGGGTGTTATGTTCTGAAATATTGCGCTTTCAGACTGCAGGCCTGAGCCTTGTGTGTTGCGGCAATGATTGATGAGGTGGGTAAACGATGTATCACGGGGAAAGATTGAACGCCTGGACGCATTTGGTCGGGGCAGTGGCGGCAACGGTTGGTGTGGTGTGGATGCTGGTGATCGCCAGCATGGACGGCAGCCCATGGAAAATCGTCAGCGTGGCGATCTACGGTTTTACCTTGATGTCGCTCTACAGCGCATCGACCGTGTACCACAGCGTGCGCGGGCGCAAGAAAGCGATCATGCAGAAAGTCGATCACTTCTCGATCTACCTGTTGATCGCCGGCAGCTATACACCGTTCTGTCTGGTGACGCTGCGTGGACCGTGGGGCTGGACGCTGTTCGGGATTGTCTGGGGGTTGGCGCTGATCGGCATCCTGCAAGAGATCAAGCCGCGTTCCGAAGCGCGGATCCTGTCGATCGTGATTTACGCGGTGATGGGCTGGATCGTGCTGGTGGCGGTCAAGCCATTGCTGGCTGCACTGGGTAGCGCAGGGTTTGCCTGGCTGGCGTCGGGCGGCGTGTTGTACACCGTCGGGATTATCTTTTTCGCCCTCGATCACCGATTGCGACATGCCCACGGGATCTGGCATCTGTTCGTGATCGCCGGAAGTCTGCTGCACTTTGTGGCGATTTTGTTCTACGTCCTGTAACGCGCCAAGGGGGCTTGATCAGACTTCAGGGTTGCCCAGGCATCAGGTTGTCCAATTGCTCCCGGGCACGGTGACTGAAGATCTGCAGCAGTTCATCAAGTGTGTGCGGCGGTGGTTCGCTGGCGCGAGTCACGGCATACAGGGTAATCGGCAATGGCGGGGCCAGCGGGCGGAGGGTCGTGGTGCCCGGTGAGGCGCCGAGGGCGGTGAAGGGGTCGATCACCGCCAGACCGGCACCTGATTCCACCATGGCCCGAGCCAGTGAATAGGTCTGCACGGCGATGCGTATCCGCGGCGGTGGATCAACCGCTTCCAGGTAACTATCGAGCCGGGCAGCCAATGGGTCGGCGCTGGACAGGCCGATCAAGGGTGCATCGGCAAGCGCCATCAGCGGCAGCGGCGTTCCTGCCTCCGTCGCCGGCCAGTAACTTGCCGGTGCCAGCGCCACCAACACTCCCGAAGCCAGCGCCTGTGCCTTGAGCCCTGGGTGATCCGGGCGTTGCAGGGTCAGGGCGACATCCACTTCGCGCATCAACAGGTTCTGCACCAGTTCGCGACTGTGGGCGCTGGACAGTTCGCAGGCAATGTCCGGGTAGCGTCTGGTCCACTCGTGAATGGCCGGCGGTAACAATGAAAGGGCCAGCGCCGGCGTGGCGCCGATCCGCAGACTGTGACCAGGCTCGCGGCGCAGGCTCTGGGCCAGACGTCGCACGCCTTGCAGGCTTTCGCTGACCTTGTCGACCTCGCGCTCCAACTCCAATGCTTCCGGCGTCGGCTGCAGTTTGCCGCGTACGCGCAGGAACAGCGCGAAGCCCAGTTGTTGCTCGGCATGCTGCAACACTTTGCTCACCGCCGGCTGCGAAACGTGCAGCAATTGCGCGGCAGCGCTGATCGAGCCGGTTTGTCGAATTGCCTGGAAAATCTCGATGTGGCGCAGGCGCATGGCAAGTCCATAACCTTTGTTTATGGGGTTGCCATCTTTATGCATTGTTCAACGTCTGTCACCTGGCTCTAACCTTGGCATCGTCTTCTCAACGGCTTTAAGGACGGACATGGCTCAGCGTGTGTGCATCATCGGAGGCGGCGTGATCGGCCTGGCAACGGCCTATGCGCTGGTGCGCGACGGCGTCGAGGTGACAGTGATCGAAGCCCGGGATTCGCTGGGCAGTGAAACCAGCTTCGCCAATGGCGGCCAGCTCTCCTATCGCTATGTCGCGCCGCTGGCCGACGCGGGTGTGCCTTTGCAGGCCATCGGCTGGATGTTGCGCGGCGATTCACCGCTGAAGTTGCGCCCGCGCTTCGACCCGGCCCAGTGGCGTTGGATGGCGTCTTTCCTCGGCGCCTGCCGTCGCTCGGTCAACCGTGAGAACGCCGCACACTTGCTGCGCCTGGCGCTGCTCAGCCAGGACACTTTGAAGTCCTGGCGCGAGGACGATGGACTGACGGGATTTCAGTGGCGGCGCAACGGCAAACTGGTGACCTTCCGCCAGAACAGCAGCTTCGAGCATGCGTGCCGAGGTCTGGCCGACCCGCTGCAACAGCAGGTGTTGTCGCCTGCCGAATGTACGCGGCTGGAGCCGGCATTGGCCGATGCCCCCTTCGTCGGCGCGATTTACACCCCGGACGAAGAGGTCGGCGATTGCCATGGTTTCTGCCAGCAACTGGCTGCCCGGTTGCAGGCCTCCGGCCGTTGCGAGTTCCGTCTCGGGCAAACAGTGACCGGCATTCGCCACAACAACGGCAGCGTCAACGCCATCGAACTCGGCGAGCAAGTGCTGCCGGTCGAGCACCTGGTTATCGCCGCCGGCCACCGCAGCCCATTGTTGGCTCTGCCCGGGCTGCAACTGCCGTTGTATCCACTTAAGGGCTACAGCCTGACCGTGCCAATTGGCGTCGGTCATCGGGCGCCGGACGTGAGCATCACTGACTACGACCGCAAGATCGTCTACGCGCGTATCGGCGAGCAATTGCGGGTGGCGGCGATGGTCGACATCGTCGGTTTCGACCCTGCGCTCGACCCCAAGCGACTGGCGCTGATCAAGCGTCAGGCCCGTGAGACCTTTCCCGATGCCGGTGCCTACGACGCGGCTGTCGAATGGGCCGGCATGCGCCCGGCTACACCTAACGGAGTGCCGCTGCTGGGTGCGACCGCGTATCGCAACCTGTGGCTCAACCTTGGCCACGGCGCGCTGGGTTTCACCCTGGCATGCGGCAGCGGGCGCCTGCTCAGTGAACTGATTGGCGAGCGTCGGACTTCCATCGACCTGCAGGGTTTCAACCACCGCGCCGCCTGAATACTGACTTCTGAAGAGGACACTGTTATGAGCATTACCCGACTGCACAGCAACCCGCGCCTGTCCGGCGCCGTGACCTTTGGCGATCTGGTGTTTCTTTCCGGGCAGGTGCCCGGCGACGCCACGGATGCAGCCAGCCAGACCCGCGAGGTGCTGGCGAAAATCGACTCGCTGCTGGCCGAGGCGGGGAGCGGCAAGGACCATCTGCTCAGCGCGACCATTTACCTGAAGAACATCAACGAAGATTTCGCCGCGATGAACGAGGTCTGGTCGGCCTGGCTGTCACCGGGTCAAGCGCCGAGTCGCACCACCGTGCAGGCCGAACTGGCCCGACCGCAGGTGCTGGTGGAAATCACCGTCATCGCGGCACGCGTCCGATAAACCAATACCCACAACGGAGAATAACAATGCAAAAAATCACGTTGCTCACTTGTACGCTTGGCCTGTTGCTCGGCAGTCAGGTTCTGGCCAATGAAATGCCTTTGACCGGCACCCTGAGCAAGGTCGCCAGCGCGAACAGCATCACTCTGGGCTATCGCGATGCTTCGGTGCCTTTCTCTTATGTGGGTGATCATAGCGGCAAGCCGATGGGGTACTCGGTGGATCTGGCAGGCAAGATCGTCGAGCGCATCCAGCAGCAACTGGCCCTGCCGGAGTTGAAGGTGAAGTACAACCTGGTGACCTCGCAAACCCGCATTCCATTGGTGCAGAACGGCACGGTTGATCTGGAGTGCGGTTCCACCGGCGTGACCGCCGAGCGGCAGAAACAAGTGGCGTTCTCCTACGGCTTCATCTACGTCAAAGGCCAGTTGCTGACGGCCAGGGACAGCGGAATCAAGAGCTTCGCCGACCTGCGCGGCAAGAACGTGGTGACGACCGCCGGCACTACCAATGAGCGCTTCTTGAAAAGCTACAACGTCGATCACAAGATCGACATGTTTGTGATCAGCGCCAAGGACCACGGCGAAGCCTTCCAGATGCTGCAATCGGGACGGGCGGCGGCCTTCTACATGGACGACGCGCTGCTCTACGGGGAACGCGCGAAGGCCCATGACCCACACAAGTGGGTGGTCGTCGGGGAAGAGCAGTCACGGGAGATCTACAGCTGCATGGTGCGCAAGGACGATCCGCAGTTCCTGGCGCTGGTCAACGGTGTGTTGGCGGATCTGTACAGTTCAGGCGAGATCAATGGCATCTATAAACGCTGGTTTGAGCAGCCGATCCCGCCGAAGGGGTTGAACCTTGAATTCCCGATGACCAGCGAACTCAAGGCGATCATTGCCAAACCGGTGAGTGATCCGGTGCAATAGCTTAGAAATCACCCCACAGTTGCTGGGCTACTGCCAGCGCAACTACCGGCGCGGTTTCAGTACGCAGCACCCGTGGGCCGAGGCGGGCGGCATGGAAGCCGCCGGCCTTGGCCTGATCGACTTCGGCATCGGACAACCCACCCTCCGGGCCGATCAGGAATGCCAGGCTTGAAGGTTTGGCATGACTCACCAGCGGCTCGGCCACCGGATGCAGTACCAGCTTCAATTCAGCGTCCGTGTGCTTCAACCAATCGGCCAGTAACAGCGGTGGATGAATCACCGGTACCCTTGAACGACCGCATTGCTCGCAAGCGCTGATCGCCACCTGGCGCCAGTGCTGCAAGCGCTTGTCGGCGCGCTCGTCCTTGAGCCGGACTTCGCAGCGATCGCTGAAAATCGGCGTGATTTCGCTGACGCCCAATTCTGTGGCTTTCTGAATCGCCCAGTCCATGCGCTCGCCCCGGGACAAGCCCTGGCCGAGGTGAATCTGCAATGGCGATTCGACCTGGCCGGTGAAGCTCTCATCGATGCTCACCACGACACGCTTCTTGCCAACTTCCGTCAGCGTGCCGCGAAACTCATGGCCCGAGCCGTCGAACAATTGCACCGCATCACCCTCGGCCATGCGCAGCACACGGCTGATGTAATGGGCCTGGGCCTCGGGCAGTTCGTGCTCGCCGATGCTCAGGGGGGCGTCGATAAAGAAGCGGGACAGTCTCATGCGGATTCTCTTTAATTTGATCGTTCCCACGCTCTGCGTGGGAATGCCTCACCGGACGCTCTGCGTCCGCTTTTGGGACGCGGAGCGTCCCGGGCTGCATTCCCACGCAGAGCGTGGGAACGAGCGTTGCCAATCAACCCGGATCACGGAAGCCAGGGTGGAAGTTCTCCGGCACCGCCACACTGACGTTGTCGCGAGTGGCGATGTCGATGCCTTCGCTCGCCACTTCGGCCAGGAAGTCGATCTGATCCGGAGTAATCACGTACGGCGGCAGGAAATACACCACGCTGCCCAACGGCCGCAGCAAAGCCCCGCGCTCCAGCGCATGCTGGAACACTTTCAAGCCCCGGCGTTCCTGCCACGGATAGGCTTCCTTGTTCGCCTTGTCCTTGACCATCTCGATCGCCAGCACCATGCCGGTCTGGCGCACTTCCGAGACGTTCGGGTGATCGGCCAGATGCGCGGTGGAGGAGGCCATGCGCTGGGCCAGGGCCTGGTTGTTCTCGATGACGTTGTCTTCTTCGAAGATATCCAGCGTCGCCAACGCCGCCGCGCAGGCCAGTGGATTACCCGTGTAACTGTGCGAGTGCAGGAAGGCCCGCAGGGTCGGGTAATCGTCGTAAAAGGCGCTGTACACCTCGTCGGTGGTGATGCATGCCGCCAGCGGCAGGTAGCCGCCGGTCAGGGCTTTGGACAGGCAGAGGAAATCGGGGCGGATGCCGGCCTGTTCGCAGGCGAACATGGTTCCGGTGCGGCCGAAGCCCACCGCGATCTCATCATGGATCAGGTGCACGCCATAACGGTCGCAGGCTTCTCGCAGCAGCTTGAGGTACACCGGGTGGTACATGCGCATGCCGCCGGCACCCTGGATCAGCGGCTCGACAATCACGGCTGCGACGCTGTCATGGTTCTCGGCCAGGGTCTGCTCCATCGCGGCGAACATGTTGCGCGAATGTTCCTCCCAGCTCATGCCGTCGGGACGCAGGTAGCAATCCGGGCTCGGCACCTTGATGGTGTCCAGCAGCAAGGCCTTGTAGGTTTCAGTGAACAGTGGCACGTCGCCGACCGACATCGCCGCCATGGTTTCGCCGTGGTAGCTGTTAGTCAGCGTGACAAAGCGTTTCTTGTTCGACTGACCACGGTTGAGCCAGTAGTGAAAGCTCATTTTCAGCGCGACTTCGATACAGGATGACCCGTTATCGGCGTAGAAGCACCGGGTCAGGCCTTGCGGCGTCATCCTTACCAGGCGTTCGGACAGTTCGATCACCGGCTGATGGCTGAAACCGGCGAGGATCACGTGCTCCAGCTGATCCACCTGATCCTTGATCCGCTGGTTGATTCGCGGATTGGCGTGGCCGAACACGTTGACCCACCAGGAACTGACCGCATCGAGGTAGCGCTTGCCTTCGAAATCTTCCAGCCAGACGCCTTCACCGCGCTTGATCGGGATCAGCGGCAGTTGTTCGTGATCTTTCATCTGGGTGCAGGGATGCCACAACACCGCGAGGTCGCGTTGCATCCACTGATTATTCAGGCCCATTTTCTCTCTCCTCGAGGCGGTCCGCGGCAGGCGCGAACAAACAATCGCGCAAGCCTATGCAATGCACGCCACCGGGACAACCCATTGTGTCGATTGAGCTACTTTGCACAGGCCGATAGACGTTGCTGGCGGGCTTCTGAAGCCTGACGTATCCTTCTCGGCTCTTGAGTCGTCTGGCTCGCAAAACCGCTATTTTTCGTGTATTTCCGGAGTTCGCTGAATGTCTGTCGGTTGGCTGCGCGCCTGTGCGCTGGTGATGTTGGGGCTGTTCAGCGTGTCTGCGCTGGCCAAGGATAAAACCGCGATCGTGATCGGCGGCGGGGTCTCGGGCCTTACGGCGGCTTATGAGCTGCAGAACAAAGGCTGGCAGGTCACGCTGCTGGAAGCCAAATCCAGTCTGGGCGGTCGTTCCGGCATGGCCACCAGCGAATGGATCGGCAACGACAAGACTCAGCCGGTCCTGAACAAATACGTGTCGACCTTCAAACTGAGCACCACGCCGGCCCCCGAGTTCGTGCGCACGCCGGGCTACCTGATCGATGGCGAGTATGTCTCCGCCGCCGACCTGACGACCAAGCAACCGGCCACCGCTGAAGCGCTCAAGCGCTACGAGAAAACCCTGGATGACTTGGCGCGTTCGATCGACGACCCGCAAAATCCGGCGGCCAACAGCACGCTGCACGCCCTGGACCAGATCAACGTGTCAAATTGGCTCGATCGCCTGAACCTGCCAGCCACGGCCCGCCAACTGGTGAACCAGCAGATTCGTACCCGTTATGACGAACCTTCGCGTATCTCGCTGCTTTACTTTGCTCAGCAGAGCCGCGTCTACCGTGGTGTTTCCGACCGCGACCTGCGTGCGTCGCGCCTGGTAGGCGGCAGCCCGGTGCTGGCCCAGGCCTTTGTCAAACAGCTGAAAACCATCAAGACCAGCTCCCCGGTCTCGGCGATCATCCAGGACAAGGACGGTGTGACTGTCAAAGTCGGCAGCGTTGGCTATCAGGCGGACTACGTAGTCCTGGCTGTACCGTTGCGCGCCCTGAACAAGATTCAGATGACCCCAGCGCTGGACACCCAGCACCTGGCGGCGATCAAGGGCACCAACTACGGTTGGCGCGACCAGATCATGCTGAAGTTCAAGACCCCGGTTTGGGAATCCAAATCGCGCATGTCCGGCGAAATCTACAGCAACGCCGGTCTGGGCATGTTGTGGATCGAGCCAGCGCTGAAGGGCGGTGCCAACGTGGTAATCAACCTGTCCGGCGACAATGCCCGGGTGATGCAAGCGTTTGGCGACAAGCAGATGGTCGACCAGGTACTGATTCGCCTGCACGCGTTTTATCCACAGGCGCGTGGCTCGTTCACCGGTTATGAAATCCGTCGCTACAGCACCGACCCTTCAATGGGTGGCGCCTACCTGGCCTTCGGCCCGGGCCAGATCAGCAAGTTCTGGCGCTTGTGGGAGCGTCCGATTCAGCGCGTAGCCTTCGCTGGCGAACACACTGACACCTTGTATCCGGGCACGCTGGAAGGCGCATTGCGCACCGGTCAACGTGCGGCCAGCCAGGTCGAAGATCTGGCGGCAGGCAAGTCGTTCGAGCCGGCGAAAGTGGTTCCGGCCGTTGCGGCGGCGGCAGGTGCCGGCGCGGTAGCCGCGAAGAAGGGCAACTTCTTCACGAACCTGTTCGGCGGCTCGGATGACGAGAAAAAACCGGAACCGGTCAAGGCACCAGAGCCCGCGGTAGCTCCAGCGCCGGCACCTGCTCCAGCACCGGTCGCTGCTCCGGCGCCGGTTGAAGCACCCAAGCCTGCGGCGCCGGTGAAAGCTGAACCTGCGAAGAAGGCACCGGCAAAAACTCCAGCCAAGCCAGCAGCCAAGACCGAAGCGAAAAAAGCCCCGGCCAAGGCCCCGGTGAAAAAGGCCGAACCGGCGAAGAAGCCAGCGGCCAAACCTGTGGCGACCACTGAGGCCAAGACTCAGTAATCTTCAGGTGAAAAAAAGCGCGGCCCAGAGGGTCGCGCTTTTTTTTGCCCGGAGAAAATCGCAGCTAGCCATTGAATAAACCTTTTGATACAGGTGTTCTCTGGTTTGTATTCACTTGTTTTAACAATTTGGACTTTAATCTTTTCTTAATTTGGCTGCTCCAGGCTCTTGATCGCATTTCTCGATATTTCATAGCGAAATTTTCGGCTTTAATTCGATAGATAAATCGATAGTCTTGGGCCAGCACTTACAGGATCTAGGCAATGCAGCTACGTAACTCTTCTTCCCGCTACGGCTGGGTCAGCATCTTTATGCACTGGGGCGTGGCGCTGGCGGTCTTCGCGCTGTTCGCGCTCGGGCTGTGGATGGTCGGGCTCGATTACTACAGCACCTGGCGCAAAGACGCGCCGGACCTGCACAAAAGCATCGGCCTGGTGTTGCTGGGTGTGATGGTGTTGCGGGTGCTGTGGCGTTTCATAAGTCCGCCACCGCCAACCTTGTCCAGCTACAGCCGCATGACGCGTCTCGGCGCTAAGTTCGGCCATGGCTTTCTGTATCTCAGTCTGTTCGCTGTGATGATTGCCGGTTACCTGATTTCCACCGCAGACGGTGTCGGTATCCCGGTGTTTGGCTTGTTTGAAGTGCCTGCATTGGTATCCGGACTGCCGGACCAGGCAGATACCGCTGGCGTGATTCATCTCTACCTGGCGTGGGTGCTGGTAATTTTTTCCGGCCTCCATGCGTTGGCAGCATTGAAGCACCACTTTATCGACCGTGATGTGACCCTCAAGCGAATGCTGGGTCGCAAAGCCTGAAGTTCAACCTCGACTCCAAAGGAAAACAAAGCATGTTGAAAAAGACTCTGGCCGCTCTGGCAATTGGTTCGGCCCTGTTGTCCGCCGGTAACGTAATGGCCGCTGACTACGTGGTCGACAAAGAAGGCCAGCACGCCTTCGTCGACTTCAAGATCAGCCACCTGGGCTACAGCTTCATCACCGGTACTTTCAAGGACATCGACGGCAAGTTCAGCTTCGACGCTGCCAAGCCTGAAGCCAGCAAGATCGAGTTCAACGTCAACACCGCCAGCGTGTTCACCAACCACGCTGAGCGTGACAAGCACATCGCCAGCAAAGATTTCCTGAACGGCAGCAAAGCCACGTTTGTTTCGACCAGCGTCAAACCGACCGGCAAAAACGCCGCAGGCAAGGATACTGCTGACGTGGCGGGCGACCTGACCATCCTCGGCGTAACCAAGCCAATCGTGGTCAAGGCCACTTTCCTGGGTGAAGGCAAGGATCCATGGGGCGGCTACCGTGCTGGCTTCGAGGGTACTTTCAGCATCAAGCGTTCCGATTTCGGCAAGCAGAAAGACCTGGGGCCAGGCTCCGATGCAGTTGATATGTACGTGAGCTTTGAAGGCGTCAAAGCGAAGTAATCTTTTCGCCTGACAAAAAAACGCCTCGCAGATCATTGGTCGGCGGGGCGTTTTTTTTGTCCGTGAAAAGGGTAAGAGCCGTCTCGACGGGGTGTGCTTTTTACGTGCTGTCGTACTCGGAATAGGCATTATTCCTACGCTGCGTCCTACAGACCGCATTAATTCCTGCTTAATACGTGGTTCTCAGTCTTTACCTCCATGTCGAGGAGCATTCGCTCTCGTTTTGTCGGGTAAGGAAGCAACTATGCTGAGAAAATCGATTTGTGGGTTGGCGGTCGGTGCCCTCATGTCTTTTATGGGGCAAGCGACGGCCGCTGACTATGTGATCGACAAGGAAGGGCAGCATGCCTTTATTGATTTCAAGGTCAGTCATCTGGGGTACAGCTTCATCACTGGCACTTTCAGGGACCTGGACGGCACATTCAGTTTCGACGCGCAAAACATTGAAGACAGCAAGCTTGAAGTGAATGTGCGTACGGCCAGTCTGTTCAGCAATCATGCCGAGCGTGACAAGCATTTGCTCGACAAGGAATACCTCAATGCCCGTCAGTATCCGGCAGCGAAGTTTGTGTCGACCGCTATCAAGGCAACCGGAAAGAACGCCGAGGGCAAGACAACGGCTGACGTGACAGGCGATCTGACCCTGAGCGGCGTCACCAGGCCGGTCGTGGTCAAAGGTGTGTTTTTAGGCGAGGGCGCTGATCCATGGGGTGGGTACCGGGCAGGCTTCGAGGGTCGCACGACCATCAAGCGTGAAGATTTTGGCCAGACAGGCAAGCTCGCGCCGGGTTCGAGCCTCGTAGATCTGTACATCACCTTTGAAGGGATTCGGAACAAATCGTAAGCAAAAAAAAGAGCCCCGACTCTGGTGAGTCGGGGCTCTTTTTTTAGCTGGACATTGCTTGAGCAACGCTTGCTCTCGCAGTGTCCTCGGCCACAATCATTAACCCGGGTGAGCTTGTTGCTTACCTGTTACGGGTCAACAGCGCCGGCTTTTCACCGCGAGGACGGCTTGGCAGTTGATCCAGCTGCTCAGGTGTCGGGAAGCGGTCAGCCTTTGACTCCTTGTGCATGATCTTCGGCGCAGGACCGCGCGGGTTCTGTACGGCAGGTTCCGAACGCGGCTGGTCATCACGGGCCGGACGGCGGTTGCGCGAGTCTTCGCGACGGGCCTGGCCGTCACGCGGCGCACCGTTGCGTGGACCATTGCGCTTGGCTGGTGGTGTGCCGGTGCTGGCGCCATCGCTGTTGCGTGGACCGTTCTGGCGACCTTGTGGCTTGCCGCCACGGGGTGCGCCCGAGCCAGCAGCCGTGCCTTGTGCCGGAGCCCCCGGACGACGGCCACGACCCTGAGCTGGTTTTTGCTGAGGCACGTAGTCGACGCGGTTACCGAAGTTATCGATATCGTCGTCCAGAAACTCATCCGGAGCCCGGTCGGCTGCCGGGCGTGGCGGCTGGCTTGGCTGACGCTGCTCGCGAGCCGGGGTGCCTTCGCGTGGCTTTTGCTGGCGCGCTGGACGCTCGCCACGTTCACCTGACGCCGGTTTTTCCTTGCCCTTGTCCTTGCCCTTGTCTTTACGACCGCCACCGCCACCACCGCCGTTCGGACCGTCGCCACGCGGGCCACGCGGATTGCGCGGGTTGCGCATGTCCGGACGCTCGCGTGCTTCAGGCTTCTCGGCTTCCACGGCGCTGGCGTCGAAGCCCATCAGGTCGCCGTCGGCGATTTTCTGCTTGGTCATGCGTTCGATGCTTTTCAGCAGTTTTTCTTCGTCCGGGGCGACCAGCGAAATCGCCTCGCCCGAGCGACCGGCACGGCCGGTTCGGCCGATGCGGTGTACGTAGTCTTCATCGACGTTCGGCAGTTCGAAGTTGACCACGTGTGGCAACTGGTCGATATCCAGGCCGCGAGCGGCGATGTCTGTTGCAACCAGGATGCGCACGGTGCCGGCCTTGAAGTCGGCCAAGGCTTTGGTGCGGGCGTTCTGGCTCTTGTTACCGTGGATCGCGACGGCGCTCAGGCCGTGTTTGTCCAGGTACTCGGCCAGACGGTTGGCGCCGTGCTTGGTGCGCGTGAAGACCAGTACCTGTTCCCAGGCTCCGGCGGTGATCAGGTGCGCCAGCAACGAACGCTTGTGGCTGGCCGGCAGACGGAATACGCGCTGCTCGATACGCTCGACCGTGGTGTTCGGCGGCGTGACTTCGATGCGTTCCGGGTTGTGCAGCAGCTTGCCGGCGAGGTCGGTGATGTCCTTGGAGAACGTCGCCGAGAACAACAGGTTCTGGCGTTTGGCTGGCAGACGGGCAAGGACTTTCTTCACGTCATGGACAAAGCCCATGTCGAGCATGCGGTCGGCTTCGTCCAGCACGAGGATTTCCACGTGGGACAGGTCGACGCTGCCTTGGCCGGCCAGGTCGAGCAAACGGCCAGGGCAGGCGACCAGTACGTCGACGCCGCGGGACATGGCCTGAACCTGTGGGTTCATGCCGACGCCGCCGAAGATGCAGGCGCTGACGAATTTCAGGTCACGGGCATAGACCTTGAAACTTTCATGCACTTGCGCCGCGAGTTCGCGGGTCGGGGTCAGGACCAGCACGCGTGGTTGGCGCGGGCCGTGACGCTGGGATTTGTCCGGGTGACCGTTGGGGAACAACCGCTCCAGGATCGGAAGGGCGAAACCGCCGGTTTTACCGGTACCTGTCTGTGCCGCAACCATCAGGTCGCGACCTTGCAACACGGCGGGAATGGCCCGCTGTTGCACCGGAGTAGGCTCGGTATAGCCCGCTGCCTCGATGGCGCGGACTAAAGCCTCGGAGAGACCGAGGGAAGCAAAGGACATGAGTAATCCTGTTCTAAGTTAGGGCTTGGCCCAATGGGAGTCTTGCCTGGCGCGAATAGCGTTTAGAGGAACGCAATCCCGTCCGGTCCTGCTTCGGTCACGAAGGTTCGTCTGGAGCGCTCGCGCGGGCTGAAAAGCTGCGCCGTAGCGGGGTCGAGATACCTTTACGATTCCGAGCGTCCGGGCGTGAGCCTGGCGGGAACGCCGGAGTATAACAGAGCAATCACTGCGCGCCGCTTTCCTGCTGCTCAACGGTTTTTGCGGTGGTGGCCGTGGCCCGTGCGGAATTCAAGGCGCTGGGCGGTGCCGCGCCATACCGGGCGCTCAATTCCGCGTAGGCGGGCTCACGCTTGAAGCGCTTGAGCTCGGCGCCAAAACGCTGCACCAAAAGGTCCATGCCGGCATTGCGTCGCACCGCCAGAAACTGGCTTTGCTGGCTGATAATGGTCGGATTTTCGGTGATCTTGTCGCGGATGTTCAGTTCGTCGAGCAGATGCTGGCCGACGCGGCGGTCGGTGATCAACAGGTCGATCCGCCCGCGAACCAACTTGCCGAAATTCGCTTCATGACTGGGGGCCGGTTCGCGAGTGAACAGCGTCGACTCGCGGAAATCCGGGCTGTACAGGTAACCGGGTGAGGTGCCGATGGTCAGGCCGCGCAGCTCATCGAGGGTGCGGAAGGGGTGAGGTCGCTCGTTGGCGTAGAACATCACGAACTGCACTTGCGACAGCGGTTCGCTGGGATAGAGCAAGGTAGCATCGCGTTCATCGCTGTGGAAAATATCCAGCGCACCATCTGCCTGGCCCGTCTCGAGCATCGACAGGCAGCGCTTCCATGGCAGGAATTGCCATTCCACTTCGATGCCCAGACGCTTGAAGACAATGGCGGTGGTTTCGTAGTCCAGCCCAAGGGCCTCGCCATTTTCTTCGTAGACGTAAGGCGCCCATGGTTCGGTGACAATGCGCAGTTTCTCGCCCCGGGCGGCGAAGCTCAGGCAAGTGAAAAGCACAACGGTGAGCAACTGGGCAATGGCGGGCATGGTCTGAGGTTAGTACGCCTGCCGCCTAATGAGAAGCTCTGGCGTGCATGTTTAACGCCGTGTTGGATAGATTGGGCGCAACGTCACTATTTACTCGGCGAATTGAGCAGATGCTCGTGGATTGCAGCGCGCCGCTGCCCAAGAATCAGCTTGACCAGGCGATTGGTGAACCAATCTTCGAGCAAATGTCGACAAACCGGAGTGCCGAGTCGTTCCTGTTGGTTTTGCAGCGCCTTCTCCCACCAGACCGGCCCGCAGGCCTTGTCGAATTCGTTAGGGTGTTCATAGCAGCCATAGAGGATTTCACGAATGAACTGCCGCAAATGTGCGGGCAGTGCCAGTGTGATGACTTTGTAAATCATCCGCTGCGATCGTGGAGGTCTTGGAAGCTGAGCCGATACGCGGCGGGTATCGTCGAGAGCGGCCTGGCTGGTTGGCTGTGCGGCATGTTTGGCAACCCAGGCCTGAACCTTGGCCCTGAACAATTGCTTGCGGCTCCAGTAGTGATGAATCAGGTCGGGACACTTTTTGATGTCCAGTGTCCGATAGGCCGCCACTGAAAGGCAGAATTCCTCGAGGGTGTATGCGCCTTGTGCGAATGGAAACAGTTCGTCGATCAGCGCGATCGAGCGATCCAGCACCTGAGCATCCTGACGGTGCAAGCCGATGACGCCGGAGTTGAGCAGCATCATCTGGTCGTCCGCCAGGCCTTTCTCCATGAGTCTGGATGACAGAGCGCTGTAGAGGACGTTTTCCTTGTTGTTGCCGTAGTGCGTGTAGTAGTCGTTACATAGCAGGGTGCCGGGTTGCACGCGCTCGAACAACTTGAGCGGCGAGCAGTGGAAGAACGTGTCGGTGTCGATCAGCAGCGCAGTTTCGGCCTCTTCGAGCACCGTACGCAACACCACATGCTTGACGCGGAAGTGATAGCCGTGTGGCTCGCTCCAGCGTTTGCGTGTCTCTGCGTCGAGGTGACGAACGCGCACCGGCAGGTGTTCGTAAGGTTGCGGGTTGTCACTGAAGACCTGGATGTCGAGCGCCACTTCCGGTGTTTCACGCAACCAGCTCAGGGCACTGGAGATACTGAACACGGCTTCCTGGTGGTAAGTCTCGGAACCGAAAACCAGATAGACGAGTTGTGGGCGTGAAGTCGAGGGCGCGGTCATCATTGAACTGCAGGTTTCCGTGGTTCTTTTGAAAGTAGAAGGCCCTCCGTAGAGGGCCTGTGTACGCGCATGGGACCTGTCAGCGAGGCAGCTTCAGGTTGTTCCACACAGCCAGGCTGGCTTCTGCCTGGTTCAGGGTATAGAAATGCAGGCCCGGTGCGCCACCTTGTAACAGGCGCTCACACATTTCGGTAATGACCTGCTCGCCGAAGCGCTGAATGCTTGGCGTGTCGTCACCGTAGGCTTCCAGTTGCTTGCGGATCCAGCGCGGGATTTCCGCCCCGCAGGCATCGGAGAAACGCGCCAGTTTGCTGTAGTTGGTGATCGGCATGATTCCCGGGACGATCGGGATGTTCACGCCCAACGCCCGCACACGCTCGACAAAATAGAAGTAGCTGTCGGCGTTGAAGAAGTATTGGGTGATCGCACTGTTGGCGCCAGCGTTGGCCTTGCGCACGAAGTTAGCGATATCGTCCTCGAAATTGCGCGCTTGCGGATGCATTTCCGGGTAAGCCGCGACTTCGATGTGGAAATGGTCGCCGGTCTCTTCACGAATGAAATCAACCAGGTCGTTGGCGTGACGCATTTCGCCGCTGGCCATACCCATGCCGGAAGGCAGGTCACCGCGCAGGGCAACGATACGCTTGATGCCGGCCGCCTTGTACTGGCTCAGCAGGCCGCGCAGGTCGGCCTTGCTGTCGCCGACGCAAGACAGGTGCGGAGCGGCAGGTACCTTGACTTCGCTTTCCAGCTGCAAAACGGTGTTCAGCGTGCGATCACGGGTCGAACCACCGGCGCCGTAGGTGCAGGAGAAAAAGTCGGGATTGTAAGTGGCCAGCTGGCGAGCAGTGGCGAGCAGCTTTTCATGCCCAGCATCGGTCTTCGTCGGGAAGAATTCGAAGCTGTAGCGACGGTCTTGGGACATGGTCATATCCTTGGAAGCGTATAAGCCTTGCAGGACGCTACGTTCTCTGTAGGAGCGAAGCTTGCTCGCGAAGCAGGCGCCGCGGCGTTTCAGAAACCCCGGGGTGAAGCGTTCGCGAGCAAGCTTCGCTCCTACAGAGCGCGCGTGTTTCCTGCATGAGTCCGCTCCCCTTGAGGAAGCGGACAGCAGGAACCAATCAGTAGCGGTAAGCGTGCGGCTTGAACGGACCTTCAACGGTCACGCCGATGTAGTCGGCCTGGGTCTTGGTCAGTTGAGTCACGACGCCGCCGAAGCCACGGACCATTTCCAGGGCCACTTCTTCGTCGAGTTTCTTCGGCAGTACTTCAACGGTCAGACGCTCGGCTTTCTGGGCTGGCGACAGGTCGGCGTACTTCTGGTCGAACAGGAAAATCTGCGCCAGAACCTGGTTGGCGAACGAACCGTCCATGATGCGGCTTGGGTGACCGGTAGCGTTGCCCAGGTTAACCAGACGGCCTTCAGCCAGCAGGATCAGGTAGTCATCGTTCTGCGGGTCGAAATCGCCGGCGCCGGTACGGTGAATTTTGTGAACCTGTGGCTTCACTTCTTCCCATGCCCAGTTCTTGCGCATGAAAGCGGTGTCGATTTCATTGTCGAAGTGGCCGATGTTGCAGACGACAGCGCGCTTCTTCAGGGCTTTGAGCATGTTCGAATCGCAAACATTGACGTTGCCGGTGGTGGTCACGATCAGGTCGATCTTGCCCAACAGCGCTTTGTCGATGCTGGCTTCGGTGCCGTTGTTGATACCGTCGATGAACGGCGATACCACCTCGAAACCGTCCATGCAGGCTTGCATGGCGCAGATCGGGTCGACTTCGGAGACCTTGACGATCATGCCTTCCTGGCGCAGGGACTGAGCGGAGCCTTTGCCCACGTCACCGTAGCCGATGACCAGCGCTTGCTTGCCGGACAGCAGGTGGTCGGTGCCACGCTTGATCGCATCGTTCAGGCTGTGACGGCAGCCGTACTTGTTGTCGTTCTTGCTCTTGGTGACCGAGTCGTTGACGTTGATGGCCGGGATCTTCAGCTCGCCCTTGGCCAGCATGTCCAGCAGACGGTGCACGCCGGTGGTGGTTTCTTCGGTCACGCCGTGGACGCGATCCAGCACCTGCGGGTATTTCTTGTGCAGCAGTTCGGTCAGGTCGCCGCCGTCGTCGAGGATCATGTTGGCATCCCATGGCGCGCCATCTTTGAGGATGGTTTGCTCCAGGCACCACTCGTACTCTTCTTCAGTTTCACCCTTCCAGGCGAAGACCGGGATGCCGGCAGCGGCGATGGCGGCGGCAGCCTGGTCCTGGGTGGAGAAAATGTTGCAGGACGACCAGCGTACTTCGGCACCCAGGGCAACCAGGGTTTCGATCAGCACGGCAGTCTGGATGGTCATGTGGATGCAGCCGAGGATCTTCGCGCCCTTGAGCGGTTGCTCGGCAGAATACTTGTTGCGCAGACCCATCAGTGCCGGCATTTCCGATTCGGCGATGATGGTTTCACGACGGCCCCAGGCAGCCAGGGACATGTCGGCGACTTTGTAATCGTTAAAATCTGCAGGCGTGATAACAGCGCTCATGAAGAGCCTCCATTCGTAATGTATGCGAATGGGCGCCGTTGTGCGTTTAGTGTCCAGCCATTGAAGGCCAGGCAACGCCCCATCCGAGCCTGACAGGTCGAACCTGCTGCAGCGCCCCTCGGACAGGTGGCGGGAAAACGGTAGCAAGTGAAGATTACCGTTTTGAAACGGGGGCGATTATAGCGGGCTATGCTGATCTTCCAAAGCGTTTCTGTTGGTCAATGTCCGAACGGTAATCGACGCCATAGGCGATGCCTGATAGAGCTCCAGGTCGGGCTCTGCCATGATGATGGGCATCATTCGGCAAGACGCTCGGGAGTGAATATGAATTTCCACACACGCAAATGGGTTAAACCCGAAGACCTCAACCCCAACGGCACGTTGTTCGGGGGCAGTCTTCTGCGCTGGATCGACGAAGAGGCGGCCATTTACGCCATCGTCCAGTTGGGCAACCAGCGCGTGGTCACCAAATATATTTCAGAAATCAACTTCGTCAGTGCCTCGCGCCAGGGCGACATTATCGAGCTGGGCATCACGGCGACCGAATTCGGCCGCACCTCGATCACCCTGACCTGCGAAGTGCGCAACAAGATCACCCGCAAAAGCATTCTGACGGTCGAGAAGATGGTCTTCGTCAACCTGGGTGAGGACGGCTTGCCCGCGCCCCATGGGCGGACCGAGATCAAGTACGTCAAGGATCAGTTCAAGGATGACGCCAGCGTCGAATAACGGCGGGCCAGCAGAACGGAACCTGAACCACGCGGGTCGTAACAACATCGCACCCCTGCGGTTCAGGAGCCCCATGGACACTAAAAAAGACGGCAAGACCCCCGACCTCTCGCCAAAAGAGCAGCATGAGGTCGAAAAAAACCAGCCGCCACGTGCGGCGGTACTTCACGAAATCATCCGCACCCAGGGCGATCAGGAACTCGAACGCAGCGTGGCCGCGCTATGGTGGTCGGCGCTGGCCGCAGGCCTGACCATGGGCCTGTCGCTCATGGCCATGGGCTTGCTCAATTCACGCCTGCCAGATGGCGAAGGGTTCAAGGTGATCGCCAGTTTCGGCTACTGTGCCGGGTTCCTGGCGGTCATTCTCGCCCGTCAGCAACTGTTCACCGAAAACACCCTGACCGCCGTGCTACCGATCATGAGCAAGCCCACGCTGGGCAACTTCGGTCGATTGCTGCGGTTATGGGGGGTGGTGCTGGTGGGCAATCTCTGCGGCACCTTGCTGGTGGCGTACGTCATGCTGGAACTGCCGATCTTCGACAGCAAAACCGATGTGGCCTTCCTCGACATCGGCCGCAAGATCATGGAAAACGACCCCAGCAAGATGTTCGCCAAAGGCATTGTTTCCGGATGGATGATCGCCACCATGGTCTGGATGATTCCGTCCATGGAGAGCGCCAAGATGTGGATCATCATCCTCATCACCTATCTCATGGCCTTGGGAGATTTCACTCACATCGTGGTGGGTTCGCTGGAGGTTTCTTACCTGGTATTTGCCGGCGAATTGCCGTGGAGTGATTTCTGGCTGGTGTTTGCCGGACCGACACTGGCGGGGAACATCGTCGGTGGCAGTTTTATCTTCGCCTTGATCAGCCATGCGCAAATTCGCAGTGAAAGCGGAGCGCCCAAGGAGCCTGCGGATCGAAAACAGACCTCGGATCCGCAGGACGTCAAGAAGTGATCAGCCGGGAACGTTGACTGTGGCGGTATGGCGTCGTTGCAGGTAGATGAAAAACAGCGCGGTCAGCACGGTCAAGCCGCTCACCAGTGCGCCGGTCCAGGGCAGGTCTGCCAGATCGGCTCCGCTGGCGACGACCAGTCCGCCAATCCAGGCACCCGCCGCATTGCCGAGATTGAACGCACTTTGGTTTAGCGTCGAGCCAAGGTTGGGCGCTTCATGGGCTTGATCGATGATCAGCAGTTGCAGGATCGGGCACAGGGCAAAGGCAAAGATTCCCCACAGCACCAGCGTGATCGCTGCCGGGACGACCGAATGGCTGGTCTGGCTGAAGGCGGCCAGTACCAGCACCACAGCCAATGCCATGCCGACCAGCGAAGGCAGCAAGCGACTGTCGGCCAAGCGTCCGCCGAGCATGCTGCCCACAGTCAGACCCACACCGAACAGCAGCAACATGATCGTCACGCCATGGGGGCTGACGCCAGTGATGTCTTGCAGGATCGGCGCGATGTAGGTGAACACGCTGAACAGGCTGGTCGAGGCCAAGACGCTCATGCCCAGGGCCAACAGCACGTTGGGCTTGCCCAGCACCTTGAACTCACTGGCAAGGTTGGCTTTGTCCATTGCGATGTTTTTCGGCAGCCACAACCATTGGGCAAGGGCGGCAATGACACCGATGACCGACACCGCCCAGAACGTCGAGCGCCATCCGGCATATTGTCCGAGTGCGGTGCCTAACGGCACGCCCAGCACGTTGGCCAGGGTCAGGCCGGTGAACATCATGGCAATCGCCTGGGCGCGCTTGTTCGGTGCGACCAGTCCGGCGGCTACAACCGAGCCGATGCCGAAGAACGCTCCGTGGCACAGCGCCGTTACCACCCGAGCGGCCATCAGCGTGGCGTAATTCGGTGCCAGGGCGCACAGCATGTTGCCGAGGATGAACATCAGTGTCATGCCCAGCAGCGTGGCCTTGCGGGGCATGTTGGCGGTGCCGATTGCGAGGATTGGCGCACCGAACACCACGCCCAAGGCATAACCGGTGATCAGCAATCCGGCGTGGGGAATGCTCACGGCAAGGTCGCGGGCGACATCGGGCAGCAGGCCCATGATGACGAATTCGGTGGTGCCGATGCCGAATGCGGCAACAGCGAGGGCAAGCAAAGCGAGTGGCATGCGCAAGGTCTCTGTCGGTAGTCTTGACGCTCTGATCAGGCATACGCATGCCAGGGTCCGTTCTCGATGAGAGCGGCCAGGGCAGATTTTATTGGAATTAGTCTGTGCGCAACTGAGTGCGGCGTGGTCGCCTGCAGTATAAACAGCCACTGACATATCGCGAATCAATTCTCTACCTGCTCTTCGTAGGAACGAGGCTTGCCCGCGAAGAACGATAACGCGGTTTATGATTTGCACCGAGGCGACTGGTTCGCGGGCAAGCCTCGCTCCTACGGGAGCTTTCGGTGAAAACAAGAAGGAGTGGGCCGTGCTTGCAACAGCACTGGTGTTGGTGGCGGCGCTGTTGCACGCGGCGTGGAATACCCTGATCAAATTCAGCGCCGAACGGCTATTGGTCGTGGCCTGCATGGACAGCGTGGCTTTGCTGTTCGTTGTGGTGATGCTGCCGTTCGTGGCGTTGCCGCCGCTGGAGATCTGGCCGTGGATTCTGGCTTCCGCGGCATTCGAGTTGCTCTACCGTTACTTGCTCATCCAGGCGTATCGGGTTGGCGATCTCGGGTTGGTCTATCCGCTGATGCGCGGATTGTCACCCCTGGTGGTGCTGGCACTGACGCTGATATTTGCCGGGGAGGTACTGACCCACCAGCAAATCTTCGGAATCCTGCTGATCCCACTCGGCATGCTGTGCCTGCTCTGGCAGGGCGGAGGTGGTGCGCGTCTGCCGTGGTCGATGCTCCCGGTGGTGGGGTTGATCGGTCTGTGCATTGGTTGCTACACCTTCATTGACGGTCAGGCGCTGCGGCGTTGGTCACACCCCTTGGATTACTTGGTCTGGGTGACGCTGCTCAGCGCCTGGCCGTTTCCTCTGTTGGCCTGGGTAAGCAAGCGACCAGCGTTCAGGTTGTTCTGGCGTGAACAGTGGCGGCTGGGATTGGCCGTCGGGTTTTGTGTGCTGTTCAGCTACGCTCTGGTGCTGTGGGCCATGCAGTTGGGGTCGATTGCCGAGGCGGCGGCGTTGCGCGAGATCAGCGTGATACTGGTGGTGCTGTTCGGCATGCGGTACCTGAAAGAACCTTTTGGCAGGCCGCGCCTCTTAGCCTGTGGGCTGGTGCTGATCGGCATATTGGTCATGAAATTCTGACTGTTCTGAAAACGTGAAAAAGGGACTGCTTTATGACGGTTGCTCTATGGTGCATTTTGATCGCGATTTTCCTGCCTTACGTGTGTACGGCTGTGGCGAAAGTCAGCGGCGGGTACGGTTTGAGACACAATCGTGATCCACGCGGGTTTCTCGATTCTCTGGAAGGCTTGGGCAGGCGGGCGAACGCGGCGCAGTTGAACAGTTTCGAAGTGACGCCGGCATTTGCCGCGGCAGTGATCGTGGCGCACCTGGCCGGCAATGCCGAATTGGTGACGATCAACGTGCTGTCGGTGTTGTTCATCACCAGCCGTCTGCTTTACATCATTTTCTATCTGACGGATCTGGCGATGCTGCGGTCGTTGATGTGGTTTGTCGGGATGGGGTTGATTGTGAGTTTCTTTGTGGTGTCGGCTTAAATAACAAGATCAAAAGATCGCAGGCTGCGCCAGCTCGTGCATCGTCCGGGCGAAGCCTGCGACTCTTTGCTTTTAGAGCTTGTCGGCCACCTGTGGCACTTGCGGCAGCGCCGCACCTTTGGGCCAGAGCATCCAGATTTGTCCCTGTTGCTTCATGTCCCCCGCCAGTTGTCCGGCCGCCTCGCCGGTGCCCCAGAACAGGTCCGCTCGCACTTCACCGGTAATCGCGCCGCCAGTGTCTTGTGCTGCGACCGGTCGAACCAGAGCGGTACCGTCCGGTTTGGTGGTGGATAACCATAACAGGCTGCCTAACGGAATCACTTTGCGATCCACCGCAGCGCTGTAGCCAGCGGTCAACGGAACATTGAGCGAGCCGCGCGGCCCTTCATTGCTGTCCGGGTTTCGGGTGAAGAACACGTAACTGGGGTTACTGCCGAGCAGTTCGGGGATGCGCGACGGATTGGCCTTGGCCCAATCGCTGATCGCGCCCATGGTCACCTCTTCTTTTTTCAGCTCGCCTTGCTCCACCAGCCAGCGGCCGATGGGCCGATACGGATGCCCGTTCTGGTCGGCATAGGCAATGCGTAGCTGGCGGCCGTTGTCGAGCTGGATACGACCGGAACCCTGGATTTGCAGGAATTGAAGGTTCATCGGATCGGTCAGCCAGGCGACTACGGGGGCCTTGACGCCTTTGGTTTCGATGGTCGCTGCATCGTCGTAAGGCTTGAGCACTCGCCCTTCGAGGCGACCACGCAGGCGCTTGCCTTTGAGTTCAGGGTAGAGGCTGTCCAGCGCGACGATGATCATGTCATCGGGTACGCCATATACCGGCACATTGGCAACACTGGTCTGGGTCAGACTGCCGGGATAGACCGGTTCGTAGTAACCGGTGATCAAACCGTTGGGATTGTCATTGGCAGCGCGCAGGCCGTAGACGTCTAGGTTCTGTTTGAGAAAGCCGCGAATTTCATTCGCGGTTTGCGGTACGTTGGCCGCCGCCGCGCAGGTGCTTCCCCAAACCGGATCAGCTTTGAGCCGGGTGCAGGCGCTGCGCCAGGAACCGAAACCGGCCACCAGGTCGCTGTCGGTTACCGCAGGCAGAGCTTCCCATGTGGCACTGGAGTAAGTGGCCAGCGCATGGGTTTTCGGTTGTTGCTTGTCGCCACCGGTGCAACCTGCAAGCAGGGCCACCATCGGCAACGTCCAGGTCAGGCTGTGACGCCATGCCTTGAAACGGCTGTTCATGGAGTGATTCCTTTACCGATTGCCAGAGTGCTCCATGCGCTCATGCAACCCGTATTGATATTAGGGCTATTGGTGTTTGCCGATGACGCGGGGATACTGGCCGCCGTTTCCCGTGACCTGAAGCCACCATGACTTTTAAAAGACTTTCCATTGTATTGCTGGCCTGCCTGACGTTGTCCGCTTGTGGCGGCGTCGACCCCAATTCGCCACTTGGCCAGCGCAAGGCCATTTTCAAGCAAATGCTCAAGACCGGCGAAGACCTGGGTGGCATGTTGCGTGGCCGTATTCCCTTCGATGGGGAAAAATTCGCTGACGGCGCGGTGAAACTCGACGCGCTGTCCCACGAACCGTGGAAACACTTTCCACAGGTGCGAGAGCAAGACCATACCAGCGCCACGAACGATGTCTGGGAGAAACAGGCTCGCTTTCAGGAACTGGCTCGCACCCTTGAAGCCGCCACCGGTGAGTTGGTGATTGCCAGCAAGGTTCAGCCCTACAAGGCCAGTCTTCTGGGGCCGGCGATGCAGAGGGTCGAAGACACCTGTAGTGCGTGCCATAAAGAGTTTCGGGATCATTGAATGCTCAAAAGATCGCAGCGTTGGAGCTGCCGAAGCCTGCGATCTTTTGATCTTGAAAATCTTTATTTATCCAGCTCATCCACGGCTTCCTGCAGTTCCTTGCGGGATTCAGCGAGTTTGTCTTTGCGCTTGTTGATCCTCTCGGGGTCGCCTTTTTTCATGGCCTTGTCGAGGTCGGCCTGACGCTGGCTGACTTCGTGCTTGGCCTCCAGTACCTTGTTTTCCCGTTCCTTTTTCAGCGAAGCGTCGGTGCAGTTGGCGGTGACTTCGCTGAGCGCCTTTTCCAGGCCGGCCTGCTGCTCGGCATTGCCGTGGGATTTTGCCAGCTCGATCTGGTTGATGATGCCTTGCTTCTTGGCTGCGCAACCGGTCAGGCCTGGTGCGTCTTCGGCAGCGATCAATGGAGCGGCCATTACGCTGCACAGGGTCAACAGGGCCAGCGGTGGAAGAAATTTCATAAAAACTCCAGGAGAAAAGGCAGTCTTGTCGATGCGGCGATGGCTTGTTTGAGCCCATCGGTACTATTGGGTTCCCGGATCGGCTGACGTCGGCATTGGCTTGAATCCGTCAATGCCTGCCTCACTCAGGATTTCGCTCAGAGCCAGGACCTGCGGGTCGCGGAAAAATGCCCTTAACTGCGCCGCCCGCCCCGGACCAATGCCGGGTTCGGCCTGCCATTGTTCAATGTCTCGTTGTGCCAGTGCCTGCCATGAATCGCCCAAATGCGCCTGCCCTGTGGGGGGTAGGCCCAAGGCTTTCAGCCAGCGGGCGAAAGGACGTTGCCGCGCAGCGTGAAAACTGTTCAACAGACGAGCAGCGCTGCGCTCGCCGAAACCATCAATGTTAGCAAGCTCTTGTACATCGAGGGTCAACCAATCCAGAAGACTGTTCAGGCGCCCCGTGGCGAGAAGTTTTTCCCAGGTGCCAGGACCGATGTGGGGCAAGCCCAGCCCCTGTTTGCTGCTGAGCCAGGTCAGGCGGGCAAGAAATTGTTGAGTACAGCCTGGTGTTGGCTGCCAGCAACTCAATGAATGGAAATCCTGCGCCCGCGGCACGTTGATTTCCGCCCGTTCGCTGCTGCGTAACACCACGCTGTCGAGCCTGGGGATGGTCAAGCCGGCAAGGCTGATGGCGACTTGATCTCCGGGGCGAATGTCCATTGCCTGCCAACGCTGCACAGAGCTCACGCTGACTCGCTTGATCTGTCGGTCATCGAGCATCACCGGCGAAAGCTCCAGCACGGGCGTGATCCGCCCGGTCCGGCCAATGTTGAAGTTCACCTTGCGTACCTCGGCCAAAGCCTGGGCGAAAGGGTATTTCCAGGCGACGCTCCAATAGGGCGGTTTGGCCTGCCAACGCTCGGCGGAGGGGCGTTTGCCCTGGCGCAAAACGATCCCGTCGCTGGCAAACGGCAGGGGCGAGCGGTACCAGTGCTCGCGCCAGCGTTCGGCGTCGGTGAGCGAGCTGATCGGCTGGCTATAAAGGATGGTTTGCGCAAAGCCCAGGCCGGCGAGCTTGGTGATGCGATCCGCCAGGTTTTCCGGGCCTTCTGGCCATTCCCAGATAAACAGGCCAACTGCGCTCGCCTCTGCGACGCTCACTGATTTGCGGGCCATCAAACCGGCGACCATGGCGCGTGCGTTGAGGCTGCCGTTGCGTGACTGTACGTGATCGGTCAGGTGCCAATAGAGCTCGCCTTGCACCAGCAGATCCACCGACTCGGACAATTGTTGGGGAATCGCAGCGATCTGGCGTGCCGAAGCCGTCCAGTCCTGGCCTTGTGTCCCATCGCCGCGACTGATGGCTTGAGCGAGCAAGCCCTGGCGATAAATCAGGGTTACGGCCACACCGTCAACTTTGGGCTGAGCCCAGACGTCCGTACGACCGCGCAGCCAGTGGTCGACTGCCTGCGCATCGCGCAATTTCTCCAGGCCGGTATGGGCGACGGGATGCACCCGAGTGCCGCGCGCAGTGCGCAGTGGATCTGTGGTGATGCTCACGTTGAAGCACTGGCGCCATACATTCAGTCGCGCGAGTGACTGATCATAGAGTTCGTCGGCGACCAGCGATTGTCCGCCGCGATGATAGCTGTCATCCCAGGTGTCGATCTGCTTTTGCAGTGCGCTGATTTCGTTCGTTGCGCGTTCGGCTGGCCAGTCGGGGCATTGGGACGCATGGACGTTAACGCAGCAGGCCAGCAAGCCGGGAAGAAACAGGCGAAGGTTGAGGAGCATCGAGAGCGTCCTTGCTCATTGGGATGCTTGAAGGCTAGGTCAGTATCGACTGGCACAAAGGGCAGGTGTTTTGCCGGGTATTTCTGTTGGCTTGCCCGCGAAAGCAGCGCAAGCGCAAGGCAATAAAAAGCCCCGCACGGCGAACCGTGCGGGGCTTTTGGTGCAGCCAGGGAAGTCTTACAGGCCGGCAGCGGAACGCAAGTCGTCGGCGCGGTCGGTTTTTTCCCAGGTGAATGTGGTGAAGGTGTCTTCGCCAACAGTCTTGGTGGTCGGGGTGCGACCGAAGTGGCCGTACGCAGCGGTCTCCTGGTACATCGGGTGCAGCAGGTCGAGCATTTTGGTGATGGCGTACGGACGCAGGTCGAACACTTCGCGGACCAGTTTGACGATCTTGTCGTCGCTGATCTTGCCGGTGCCGAAGGTGTTCAGCGAGATCGAAGTCGGTTGGGCGACACCGATCGCGTAGGAAACCTGGATCTCGCAGCGCTCGGCCAGGCCGGCGGCGACGATGTTCTTGGCCACGTAGCGACCGGCGTAGGCCGCCGAGCGGTCAACCTTCGATGGATCCTTGCCGGAGAACGCACCACCGCCGTGACGAGCCATGCCGCCGTAGCTGTCGACGATGATCTTGCGACCGGTCAGACCGCAGTCGCCTACCGGACCGCCAATGATGAACTGGCCGGTCGGGTTGATGTGGAACTGGGTGTCCTTGCTCAGCAATTCGGCAGGCAGCACGTGCTTGACGATCAGCTCCATCACGCCTTCGCGCAAGTCTTTGTACGAGACTTCCGGGTTGTGCTGGGTCGACAGAACAACGGCGTCGATACCCACGACCTTGCCGTTTTCGTAGCGGCAAGTCACTTGCGACTTGGCGTCCGGACGCAGCCATGGCAGCAGGCCGGATTTGCGGGCTTCAGCCTGACGCTGCACCAGTTGGTGCGAGTAGGTGATCGGCGCCGGCATCAATACGTCGGTTTCGTTGCTGGCATAACCGAACATCAGACCCTGGTCGCCGGCGCCCTGATCTTCAGGCTTGGCACGGTCGACACCCTGGTTGATGTCGGGGGACTGCTTGCCGATGATGTTCATCACGCCGCAAGTCGCGCCATCGAAGCCAACGTCGGAGCTGGTGTAGCCAATGTCGGTGATCACATCACGAACGATTTGCTCCAGGTCTACCCACGCGGTGGTGGTGACTTCGCCGGCGATGATGGCCACGCCCGTTTTCACCAGAGTCTCGCAAGCCACGCGGGCGAGTTTGTCTTCAGCAATGATGGCGTCCAGCACCGCATCAGAAATCTGGTCGGCGATTTTGTCCGGATGCCCTTCAGACACGGACTCGGAGGTGAAAAGGGAGTATTCGCTCATCTCGATGTTTTCCTGAGTTTACCGATGGTGAGTGTCGCCAGGCGGCCGTTGAAAGTGTCGGACCTGAATCTGGAAACCATTACGTAAGCCTATGTACAGGCTTTCCCCGGGAACGAGTCCCGCAGCGGTGGCCCAACGGGCCAGATCATCCTGTTCAAACCCCAGCCAGAGATCACCGCAGGCCTCCTTGGCCCAACTCTGGTTGTGGCTACATAACTCGGTCACTAACAGGCTGCCGCCTGGTTGCAGCAGATTGGCCATGTGCTTGAGCGCATCGGCCGGTGCGGCGAAATGGTGCAGCACCATGTTCAATACAACGCAATCAGCCTTGAGGCTGACGCCGTTCAAGGCATCGGCCAGTTGCAGGCTGACGTTGGTCAGCGTTTCGCGCTCACAGACCTGGCGCGCCAGCTCAAGCATCGCCGGGCTGTTATCCACAGCGGTGACCTGAGAGAAGCGCCCCGCCAGTTCCGGTAGAAATGAACCGTCGCCCGGGCCGACTTCGATGGCTGTACTGCCTTCACTGAAACCCAGCTTGTCGAGCAGCGCCACCACGCTATCGCGGTATTGCGGCAGGCCGGCGATCAAGTCTTGCTGGGCGCGAAATTTCTCCGCGACCCGCGAGAAAAAATCCTGGCTGGCCGCGGCACGTTGCCCGTGGACCTGGGCGATCCGTGCCTGCACTTCGACCGGCAAGCTCAAGTCATCCACTTCTTCGAGCAAGGCTGCGTGCAATTTGCCGCCCAGCAAGTCGCTGTGGGGCAGGGCGCGACGGTAGAAGATCGCGTTGCCTTCGCGGCGGGTTGCCACCAGGTCGGCCTGGGCCAATACCTTGAGGTGGTGACTCATGCCCGACTGGCCAATGCCGAAGATTTGCGCCAGTTCCAGCACGCCAAAAGAATCGTTGGCCAATGCACGTAAAACATTCAGCCGCAGAGGATCGCCGCCGGCCTTGCACAGGGCCGCCAGTTCATCGCAATCGTCGTGGCGAATGGAAGGCATGCGTAGATTCATAAGGCCGGCAGTCTAGTCACGCACAGGAAGCACCGCAAGGGCAATATCAAAAAGTTTTGATATTGCACGATAGATGGCACTTCTTAACGTTAGCGTCAGTCAACAAACGAATGGCGGAAAGGTTTCACCCACCGAATCCGTCGATATCGATTGGAAAAACGCCCCCAGATGACTATCTGTCATTGCCCCGAGGCGTCCGGGTGAGGGAAAATGCTCGCCTTTTTTCCGTTTCATTTTTATCACTCTCGTTTCAGAACCCGCAGGAGAACAGCGATGCCTAGCCGTCGTGAGCGTGCCAACGCCATTCGTGCCCTCAGCATGGATGCCGTGCAAAAAGCCAACAGCGGCCATCCCGGTGCCCCGATGGGTATGGCAGATATCGCCGAAGTGCTTTGGCGCGACTACCTCAAGCACAACCCAGGCAACCCATCGTTCGCTGACCGTGACCGCTTCGTGCTGTCCAACGGCCATGGCTCGATGCTGATCTATTCCTTGCTGCACCTGACCGGCTACGACCTGTCGATCGAAGACCTCAAGCAGTTCCGTCAGCTGCACAGCCGCACCCCGGGTCATCCGGAGCTGGGCTACACCCCGGGCGTTGAAACCACTACCGGTCCTCTTGGCCAAGGCCTGGCCAATGCCGTGGGTTTTGCCCTGGCAGAAAAAGTCCTGGCGGCGCAGTTCAACCGTCCTGGCCACAATATCGTCGATCACCACACCTACGTGTTCCTGGGTGATGGCTGCATGATGGAAGGCATTTCCCACGAAGTCGCTTCCCTGGCCGGCACCCTGGGCCTGGGCAAGCTGATCGCTTTCTACGATGACAACGGCATCTCCATCGACGGTGAAGTCGAAGGCTGGTTCACCGATGACACGCCGAAGCGCTTCGAGTCCTACAACTGGCAAGTGATCCGCAACGTCGACGGTCATGATCCGGAAGAAATCAAGATCGCGATCGAGACGGCCCGCAAGAGCGAGCAACCGACCCTGATCTGCTGCAAGACCACCATCGGCTTCGGTTCGCCGAACAAGCAAGGCAAGGAAGACTGCCACGGCGCCCCGTTGGGTGACGCGGAAATCGCCCTGACCCGCGCTGCGCTGAAGTGGAACCACGGTCCGTTCGAAATTCCGGCTGACATTTATGCCGAGTGGGATGCCAAGGAAGCCGGCCTCGCGGTCGAGGCTGACTGGGATCAGCGTTTCGCTGCCTACTCCGCCGCATTCCCGAGCGAAGCCAATGAACTGGTGCGTCGTCTGAGCGGCGAACTGCCGGCCGACTTCTCCGAGAAGGCCGACGCCTACATCGCCGAAGTCGCGGCCAAAGGCGAAACCATCGCCAGCCGCAAGGCCAGCCAGAACGCCCTGAACGCGTTCGGTCCGCTGCTGCCTGAGTTCCTCGGCGGTTCGGCTGACCTGGCCGGTTCCAACCTGACCCTGTGGAAAGGCTGCAAAGGCGTCACCGCCGAAGACGCCAGCGGCAACTACATGTACTACGGCGTGCGTGAATTCGGCATGACCGCGATCATGAACGGCGTTGCCTTGCACGGCGGTCTGGTGCCTTACGGCGCGACCTTCCTGATGTTCATGGAATACGCCCGCAATGCCGTGCGCATGTCGGCCTTGATGAAACAGCGCGTGATCCACGTCTACACCCACGACTCCATCGGTCTGGGCGAAGACGGCCCGACTCACCAGCCAATCGAGCAACTGGCCAGCCTGCGCTGCACGCCGAACCTCGATACCTGGCGTCCGGCCGATGCCGTTGAATCGGCAGTCAGCTGGAAGTACGCACTGGAACGCAAGGACGGTCCTTCGGCCCTGATCTTCTCGCGTCAGAACCTGCAGCACCAAACCCGCAACGCGCTGCAGATCGCCGACATCAGCCGTGGTGGTTATGTGTTGAAGGACTGCGCCGGCGAGCCTGAGCTGATCCTGATCGCCACCGGTTCGGAAGTCGGCCTGGCTGTTCAGGCTTTCGACAAGCTGACCGAGCAAGGTCGCAAGGTGCGTGTGGTGTCCATGCCGTGCACCAGCGTGTTCGATGCCCAGGATGCCGGCTACAAGCAATCGGTCCTGCCGTTGCAGGTCAGCGCCCGTATCGCCATCGAAGCCGCTCATGCGGACTACTGGTACAAGTACGTGGGCCTGGAAGGTCGCGTAATCGGCATGACCACCTACGGCGAGTCGGCGCCTGCGCCTGCCTTGTTCGAAGAGTTCGGCTTCACCCTGGAAAACATCCTGGGTCAGGCTGAAGAGCTGCTGGAAGACTGATCCAGAAGATGTGCGTCTGATCTGACGCCATCGCTGGCAAGCCAGCTCCCACAGGAATTTCCAGTGAACACAGATTTTGTGAGCACCAGAAAAACCTGTGGGAGCGGGCTTGCCCGCGATAGCGATAGTTCAGGCGATGCTTCACTATCGGATTCACCACGGTAATAGAGAACCCCATGCCTCAACCGCGTCCCTACAAAGTTGCACTCAACGGCTACGGCCGGATTGGTCGTTGCGTCTTGCGTGCGTTGTTCGAGCGAGGCGAAAAGGCCGGGTTTGAAATTGTCGCGATCAACGATCTGGCCGACATGGCCAGCATCGAATACCTGACACGCTTCGACTCCACCCACGGGCGTTTTCCCGGTGAGGTGAAGGTCGACGGCGATTGTCTGCATATCAATGGCGACTGCGTGAAGGTCCTGCGCAGTGCCACACCCGAAGGCATCGATTGGGCGTCGTTGGGCGTCGATCTGGTGCTGGAGTGCTCCGGCGCGTACCACACCCGCGAAGACGGCCAGCGTTTTCTCAACGCCGGTGCGCCACGGGTGCTGTTTTCCCAGCCGATGGCCAGCGAGGCCGATGTCGACGCCACCATCGTCTACGGCGTGAACCAGGATTGCCTGAGCGGCGATGAGCTGCTGGTGTCCAACGCGTCCTGCACCACCAATTGCGGAGTGCCGCTGTTGCGCCTGCTGGATCAGGCGCTTGGTCTGGAGTACGTGTCGATCACCACGATCCACTCGGCCATGAACGATCAGCCAGTCATCGATGCCTATCACCACGAAGACCTGCGCCGCACCCGTTCGGCGTTTCAGTCGGTGATCCCGGTGTCCACTGGTCTGGCACGCGGCATCGAACGCCTGCTGCCGGAACTTGCCGGGCGAATTCAGGCCAAAGCCGTACGTGTGCCGACGGTTAACGTGTCTTGCCTCGACATTACGATGCAGACGGTAAGCGACACGGACGCCATCGAGGTCAACCGGATCCTGCGCGAGGCTGCCACCAGCGGCCCGCTCAAAGGCCTTCTGGCTTACACCGAGTTGCCCCACGCCAGTTGTGATTTCAACCATGACCCACATTCGGCGATCGTCGATGCCAGTCAGACCCGTGTTTCCGGCCCCCGGCTGGTGAACATCCTGGCCTGGTTCGACAACGAATGGGGTTTTGCCAACCGAATGCTGGACGTTGCAGAACACTATCTGCAAACAGCCGCTTCGAAAAAAACTGCTCTCTAAAACAGAAACTCCAGGAATGCGACCCATGACCGTGTTGAAGATGTCCGACCTCGATCTGCAAGGTAAGCGCGTACTGATTCGCGAAGACCTCAACGTCCCAGTCAAGGACGGTGTTGTCACCAGCGATGCGCGAATCCTGGCTTCGCTGCCGACCATCAAGCTGGCTCTGGAAAAAGGCGCGGCCGTGATGGTCTGCTCGCACCTTGGCCGTCCGACCGAAGGCGAGTTCTCGGCCGAGAACAGCCTCAAGCCAGTCGCCGACTACCTGAGCAAGGCTTTGGGCCGCGAAGTGCCGCTGGTGGCTGATTACCTGGGTGGCGTCGACGTCAAGGCCGGCGACATCGTGCTGTTTGAAAACGTACGTTTCAACAAGGGCGAGAAAAAGAACGCTGACGAATTGGCCCGGCAATACGCCGCACTGTGCGACGTATTTGTCATGGACGCCTTCGGCACTGCTCACCGCGCCGAGGGTTCGACCCACGGCGTGGCCAAGTTCGCCAAAGTCGCCGCTGCCGGCCCGCTGCTGGCCGCTGAACTGGACGCACTGGGCAAGGCCCTTGGCGCCCCGGCCCAACCGATGGCGGCCATCGTTGCCGGCTCCAAGGTCTCGACCAAACTCGACGTGCTCAACAGCCTGAGCCAGATCTGCGATCAACTGATCGTCGGCGGCGGCATTGCCAACACCTTCCTGGCCGCTGCCGGTCACCCGGTTGGCAAATCGCTGTACGAGCCGGACCTGCTGGACACCGCGCGCGCCATCGCCGCCAAAGTCAGCGTTCCGTTGCCGGTAGACGTGGTGGTTGCCAAGGAATTCGCTGAAAGCGCTGCCGCTACCGTCAAGCTGATCGCTGACGTTGCTGCCGACGACATGATTCTCGACATCGGCCCGCAAACCGCGGCCAACTTCGCCGAACTGCTGAAGTCGTCGAAAACCATCCTGTGGAACGGCCCGGTCGGCGTGTTCGAATTCGACCAGTTCGGTAACGGCACCAAAGTGCTGGCCCAGGCCATCGCCGACAGCGCGGCATTCTCCATTGCAGGCGGCGGCGACACCCTGGCAGCCATCGACAAATATGGCGTTGCCGAGCAAATCTCCTACATTTCTACCGGCGGCGGCGCGTTCCTCGAATTCGTCGAAGGCAAGGTGTTGCCAGCCGTTGAAGTCCTGGAAACCCGGGCCAAGGCCTGAGGCCGCCCCGTTTGGCCAGGCAAGGGAGTGTTTTTATGGTCAGGACGTTAGCGCTGTTGATCGTCGCGGGTTCGCTGGTGGCTTGTGGGAGCACCCCCAAAGCAACTCCGGAGCCTGCGCCGTCACCCCGGAGCGGCTGCTACCAGGCTGACTGGCAGGCAGAAACCAATCCGGTGCTCAACAAGCGTTCCGGGCCTGAAGGCCTGGACAAATACGAGTCACAGACCCCCGCCAAGGAACATGGTTGCCCTTGACGGGTCTGACTCTTTACTCAGGGCCGGTGGCGTGCGCTGCCGGTCGAGGAACACGGATGAAAGGTTTTATCGCCATTACGGCGCTGGCACTGCTGGCCGGGTGCGCCAACATGAACCCGTTCCAGTCGTCCGCCCCGGCGGATAACTGGACCACCTGGACCTGCGACAGCCAGGCCAAAGTGCTCTGGCGTTATACCGACGACAGTCGTACGCAAGTCGATGTCCGCCTGGGCGGCGCCGATCAGGTCTATCGCCTCAAGCAAGAGCCGGGCGCTTCGGGCTCGCTGTACAGCGACAACATGCTGGCGTTTCACATAAAAGGTGAGGAAGGCCTGGTTTACTGGGTCGCCACCAATGATTTGATTGGGCGTGGCTGTAAAGCGCAATGAAAATGCCGCCCGCTGGGCTTTTGTGGCGAGGGAGCTTGCTCCCGCTGGAGCGCGAAGCGTTCCCGATCAGATAGCCGGATTACGACTGCTTCGCAGCCGAGCGCGAGCAAGCTCGCTCGCCACAGGGTCTTTGTAGTTTTTGAGATTTTGGTAACACCGAATTGGCAGGCCGGACCAACCCCCGATCTGCAATAACTTGAATAGCCGCCGCCGCTACGGCAGGCTGGCACGATTAACGACCCAAACCGGGAGAGACACACACAATGGCACTTATCAGCATGCGCCAGATGTTGGACCACGCAGCCGAGTTCGGCTACGGCGTTCCAGCCTTCAACGTCAACAACCTTGAGCAGATGCGCGCCATCATGGAAGCCGCTGACAAGACTGACTCCCCGGTGATCGTCCAGGCCTCGGCCGGTGCTCGCAAATACGCCGGCGCGCCGTTCCTGCGTCACCTGATCCTGGCGGCCATCGAAGAATTCCCGCACATCCCGGTGTGCATGCACCAGGACCACGGCACCAGCCCTGACGTCTGCCAGCGTTCCATTCAGCTGGGCTTCAGCTCGGTCATGATGGACGGTTCCCTGGGCGAAGACGGCAAGACCCCGACCGACTACGACTACAACGTCCGCGTTACCCAGCAAACCGTAGCCATGGCTCACGCCTGCGGCGTATCGGTAGAAGGCGAGCTGGGCTGCCTGGGCTCGCTGGAAACCGGCATGGCGGGTGAAGAAGACGGTATCGGTGCCGAAGGCGTTCTGGACCACAGCCAGATGCTGACCGACCCGGAAGAAGCCGCTGATTTCGTCAAGCGTACCCAGGTCGATGCCCTGGCCATCGCCATCGGCACCAGCCACGGCGCCTACAAGTTCACCAAGCCGCCTACCGGCGACGTATTGGCGATCGACCGCATCAAAGAGATCCACAAGCGCATTCCAAACACTCACCTGGTGATGCACGGTTCGTCTTCGGTTCCGCAAGAGTGGCTGGCGATCATCAACCAGTACGGCGGCGACATCAAAGAAACCTACGGCGTACCGGTTGAAGAGATCGTCGAAGGCATCAAGCACGGCGTACGCAAGGTCAATATCGACACCGACCTGCGTCTGGCATCCACCGGCGCCATGCGTCGCCTGATGGCCACCAACCCGAGCGAGTTCGACCCGCGTAAATTCTTCGGTGCTACCGTGACCGCAATGCGCGACGTGTGCATCGCTCGCTACGAGGCCTTCGGCACCGCGGGCAACGCTTCGAAGATCAAGCCGATCTCTCTGGAAGCGATGTACCAGCGTTACCTCAAAGGTGAGTTGAACGCCAAGGTCAACTAAGCCTTCAGCGTTCGAGTCGCAAGAAAAACCCGCATGAACATGCGGGTTTTTTTATGGCTGCAATCTTTTGCTGTTTATTGGTCGTGATCGATATCCAGCTTGCTGAAAGTCACTTTCCCGCCTTCAGTGGTGTACCCGGTGTTGTCCTGCACATAAACCCCGGCCTTGAAGTACAGCGGTTTGTCGCGCCAGCTGGCGCTGATATTGGTGTCCCATTGGTAACCTGCGCCACTGACGCCCAGCGCGCCGCCGGGGCTCAGGTGGATGAGGTAGTTGAATTCACGATCAAGCTTGATGCCGGTGGCGAGGGTGATGACGCGACTCTCGGCGTCGTCGGGGTGCATTCTGACCTTGATGACGAGGTTGCCGGTTTCGCTGCTGGTCTTGTACTGGTACTCGAGTTTGACCATTGGTCTCTGGCTCTTGTACGCGTGAATCTGCCCGATGACGATTTTGCCGGAGCTCGGCACCTGGTGCACCGTCAGGGTGGCACGCAGCAGGTTGTCGGCATCCGGGTAATACCAATTGCGCAGCGTACCGTTGCTGTAGGTTTCGCGCAGCTCGGTGCGCGGGTAGATGGCGTTTTCGGTTTTGGAGCCGGTCACGGGCGACCAGAAGAACAGAGTGCCGGTGTCGGAGTGGAAGTATTGATCCTTGAAGCCGTCTACCAGTTTGGACGTTTCAACAGTGTACGGCGGGCTGCCGACGGGAACGCTGAGGTTCCAGGTTGCGAGGTCGATCATAAAAATGCTTCCACAGATTTAGCTGCACGGGCGTGCCAGAAGCTCTAGTACGCGCCTCGGAGGGCGATCTTTATAATCGTAGGTGAGATGTTTGTTAATGGTGGACTGACAGATGGATGACGTCAAAATCCTGTCAAAACGCCATCTTTCCCGGTTTTAGCCGCCTTCACGCACGACCGTTAGTCGGCGAATTAACCCTTTAGTTAGATGATGGCGTACTGACAGCTTCTGATTTAGTTGATCCCGGTCTAGAGTGAAGGCACAGTATTTGTCCGGTTTTCACAAAAAACCGGCCTGACGTCCAGAAAATAGAGAAGCAGCATGGAATGCGTGCACCCCCCGCCAGCTGAAGGCAACTCAACACTTTTAATCGTCGACGATTACCCTGAAAACCTGATCAGCATGCGCGCGTTGTTGCAGCGCCAGGACTGGCAGGTCATCACCGCTGCCTCAGGGTTCGAGGCTCTCGGCCTGCTGCTTGAGCATGATGTCGACCTGGTGCTGCTCGATGTGCAGATGCCGGGCATGGACGGGTTCGAAGTCGCGCGCCTGATGCGCGGCAGCAAACGGACACGGTTGACGCCGATCATTTTCCTGACCGCCAACGAACAGTCCCAGGACGCCGTAATCAAGGGTTATGCCAGTGGCGCCGTGGATTACCTGTTCAAACCGTTCGACCCGCAGATTCTCAAGCCCAAGGTCCAGGCGTTGCTGGAGCACCAGCGCAATCGCCGCGCCTTGCAGCGCCTGAGCCACGATCTGGAGGTCGCTCGCGCCTTCAATGCCTCGGTGCTGGACAACGCTGCCGAAGGCATTCTGGTGGTGAACGAGGACGGTCTGATCCGCTTCGCCAACCCGGCAATGTCGCGTCTGCTCAGTGCCACCGTGCAAGAGTTGCAAGGCAAGGAGTTTCTGGATTTCCTGCAAAAGCCACACATTCCTGTATGGGCCGACTCGGACTTGCTGGCCGGCTTCAAACGCGGTGAAACATTGCGCCTGCACGACGCATTGCTGCGGACCGCGCCGGGGCAGCAGGTGCCAGTGGCATTGTCCTGCGCACCCTTGCCTGCCGAGCAGCGTGCGATGGTGGTCACCGTGCTGGACATGTCGGTGGTGCGCCACCTGCACCAGCAACTGGAATACCAGGCGGTGACCGATCCGCTAACGGGATTGCTCAACCGCCGGGGTTTTTACCAGACCGTGGAAAACCTCCTGTTGCGTGGCGAGCGACCCGACAGTGCCTGGGTCCTGATGTACCTCGATCTCGACGGATTCAAACGCGTCAATGACTCCCTCGGCCACGATGCCGGTGATCGGGTGTTGCGCTGGGTATCCGAGCAGTTGAAGGCCTGCTTGCGCTCCTTTGACATTCTGGCGCGCATGGGCGGCGATGAATTCACGGCATTGCTCGATCTGGAGTTTCCCGAACAGGCGGCCAAGATCGCCGAAAAGCTGATTGAGCGCGTGTCGATCTGTCAGCAGATCGACGGTCTGGATATCGCTTTGGGCGTGAGCATCGGCATTGCCACGTTTCCCGATTGCGGTGCCAACCTGGACGGTTTGCTGCGAGCCTCGGACATCGCGATGTACGAGGCCAAGCGTGCCGGTCGTCAGCAGTATCGTTTTTACGATCATGAGATGAATGGCCGGGCGCGTTCGCGCTTGATGCTTGAAGAAAGCGTACGTGACGCTATCGAGAGTCGTGATTTCAACCTGGTCTATCAACCGCAGGTGGCCATCTGCGACGGGCGCATTCGCGGCTTTGAAGCACTCTTGCGCTGGCAGCATCCGAGTGTCGGGGACGTACCGCCGGGACTGTTTCTGCCATTGCTGGAAGAGGCGCGGTTGATCAGCCGCCTGGGCAGCTGGATTTACCAACGCGGCGCCGAACAGCGCAAAGCCTGGGAAACCTTGTTTGCCGAAGATCTGATACTGGGTATCAGTTTGAGCAGAACGCAGTTCGCCATGCCCAACCTGGTGACTGAGTTGCGTCAGGTGTTGGAGCGGCACGGCTTGCAGCCGCGCCAGCTGGAAGTCGAAGTGACGGAAGAAGCCCTGACGCACAATCCGGAGGAAACCCGCAAACAGCTACGCTTGCTGCGTAATCTGGGGGTCAGGGTGGCGCTGGATGATTTCGGTTCTGGCCCTTGTTCGATGGCCCACTTACGTGACCTGGAACTGGACACGCTCAAGCTTGATCGCCATCTGATCGCTCGCCTGCCCGGGTCGGCGCGGGACGCGGTGCTGGTGCGCAACGTGATCGGCTTGTGCAAACAGTACGGCATGCTGGTGATCGCCGAGGGGGTTGAAACCGTTGCCCAGTTCCAATGGCTGCAAGCCAATGGCTGCGAGTATGTGCAGGGCTTTCTGGTGGCGCGTCCGATGATGGCAGAAGACACTGGCCACTTTGCGCAACCGTTCGACTGGAGCGCGTTGCTCATTTGAATTCGCTACACTGGCGACCTGTTCACGATCTGTGTTGCCGCTGCGATGACTGCTTTGAAATACCTCCAGGCGTATCCCGCTTCCTTGCAGGACCAGGTGCGCCAACTGATCGCCGACGGTCGCCTGGGCGAGTACCTGAGCAAACGTTATCCGGACACGCACGGTGTGCAGAGCGACAAGGCGCTGTACACCTACGCACTGGATCTCAAGCAGCAATACCTGCGCAACGCTCCGGCCATCGACAAGGTGTTGTTCGACAACCGGCTGGACCTGACGCATCGTGCCCTCGGACTGCACACTACGATCTCCCGGGTGCAAGGCGGCAAGCTCAAGGCGAAGAAGGAAATCCGCATCGCCTCGCTATTCAAGGAAGCGCCTTCGGAGTTTCTGAAAATGATCGTGGTTCACGAGTTGGCGCATTTCAAAGAGTCCGATCACAACAAGGCGTTCTACAAGTTGTGCGAACACATGCTACCGGGGTATCACCAGGTGGAGTTCGATGTGCGGGTGTACCTGACGTGGCGCGACATGCAATGAAAGATCTACAAAAAGGAGCAAGCGTGACGGACGTTAGCAAGACCAAGAGCAGCTTCTACCGCCGCTTGTACGTGGCGTACCTGATCGACAGCGGCCTGGCCAGCAGTGTTCCGGCGCTGACCGATATCACCGGTATGCCCCGACGCACCGCGCAGGACACCATCGCAGCGCTGGCGGACCTGGATATCGTTTGCGAATTCGAGCAGGAAGAAGGCGCACGCAATCATGCCGGCCGTTACCGGATTCGCGATTGGGGCGCGATTGATCGGGGGTGGATCGAGCGAAATTTGCGGCAGATAAAAAACGTATTGGAGTATCCCTGAGATTTTCGCTGCAGTGCTGACGCTATCGCGGCCAAGCCCGCTCGCACAGGTTCCGAGGCGGACTGCAAATTTGCGATGCACCGGCAATCACTGTGGGAGCTGGCTTGCCAGCGATAGGGCTCTCAGGAGCGACGCATGCCGATATGTGGAATGCCATCCTCGACATACTCCTCTCCTGCCACCACAAATCCGTACCGCCCGTAATACCCCTGCAAATGCGCCTGCGCCGAGAGATACACCGGCATATCCGGCCAGCGTTTTTGCGTCTGTTTCAATGCCTGAGCCATCAGCTCATGGCCGAGCCCGGTGCCGCGAGCCTGGGGCGCAATGATCACGCGTCCGATCACCACGTCGCCGCCCTGTAGTTCAGGATCGAGCAAGCGCAGGTACGCCACCAGTCGATCCCCGTCCCACGCCATCACATGGCAGGTATCACCTTCCAGATCCTGGCCATCGATGTCCTGATAAATGCACTTCTGTTCAACGACGAACACTTCGCTGCGCAACTGCAAAATGGCGTACAGCTGTTCTTTGCCCAGATCGCTATGGTGTTTGCAGACCCAATCGATTGTCATGTTCTGATTCCCTGAAAACGTCTCCCCCGATACTAAGCGTCCAGACGATGGATGTCTTTATGGCGGAGAAATCTGTGACAAAGACCAAAATGCCATCATTCATTTTTCGCGGGGTTGTCTTCTTTGTGTAATCTGGGATCAAGCGATGCGCAGTGGCTTGAATGAGCTACCGTTTTAGTGCCTGTTGGTGCGGGTACCGGGTCTTGGGTTTTGGCTGAAAACACGTCGGGTAGCCGCCCGCTAAGGATTTTCTAGCATGCCGCGATTGCATCGAGCCTTTGCTTTGATCGGATTGCTGTTGCTGACGCAAAGTGCGACAGCAGAGAAGCTGCGGCTGGTGGCTGATGCGTGGCCGCCGTTTACCGACGCAACATTGGTCAACGGCGGGTTGGCCACCGACATTGTCAGCACCGCACTGGCGCGGGCCGGTTATGCCAGTGAATTCGAGCAGGTGCCTTGGGCGCGCGCATTGCTGGGCGTGAGCGAGGGCCGATACGATGTACTGGTCAATGCCTGGTACACCGATGAGCGGACGAAACTGGGCAAGTTTTCCGGTGAGTATCTGGTCAATCGCATCCGTTTTCTCAAGCGCAAAGATGCGCCCATCGAATACAGCAATTTGCAGCAACTGCACAGCTATCCGATAGCCGTGGTGCGAGGTTATGCCTATTCACCAGCGTTCGACGAAGACCAGTCCCTGCAAAAGATCCCGGTGCACAGTTTCGCGATGGCCGTGCGAATGGTTGCCGCCGACAGGGTCAAACTGACCCTGGAAGACGAATACGTCGCGCGGTACTACTTGGCTCGTGAGCCCGTCAAAGTGCGCAACGCCGTGGAGTTTCTGCCCAAGCCACTGAGCGAGAATGGTCTGCACATCCTGGTCAGCCTGAAGAATCCACGCAATGAACAGATCGTCGCAGGCTTCGATCGGGCGATTGCGACGATGAAGGCGGACGGGAGTTACGAGCGATTGCTCAGGCAGCACGGGATGTAGGTGGGGCTGGCGGCCTGATCGCTGGCAAGCCAGCTCCCACAGTGTTTGATGGTTTACACAGATCAGTGCCTGACTCAATTCCCTGTGGGAGCTGGCTTGCCAGCGATCAGGCCCGACTAGCCACCGCAAATCTCAGTCTTCGCTCGTATCCTTGATCAAATGCGCCGCCAGTGTGCGCAACGGCCCCAGTTGCCGGCAGATCAATGCCAGTTGCGTCTGCACCAGCCGTTGGCCTTCATCGATTTCATCGGGCATCTGTTCGAGTTCATTGGCCAGCGCCTCTTCCTCGTCGCTCTGAATCGCAATGGCGGATTTGCTCGCCAGGCCCTGGGCGATTTCGTCGATGCTGGCAGCCAGTTTCACACCGGCGCCTTCGATCAGTTGTTCGCGCACATCCGCCGGTAACTGGGTTTCACGGTGCGCACCCAGACCAGACAGATAACTGAGCAAAGTGTGCGACAACACCAGAAAACGGAAACCCACATCCGCTTCCTTACGAAAATGCCCAGGCTCCATCAACATGTTGGCCAGGGTGGTCGACAGCGCTGCGTCTGCGTTGTGCGCGTTGCGCCGGGCCAGGCGATAAGCCAGGTCGTCGCTTTTGCCGGCGGCGTATTGCTGCATGATCTGGCGCAGGTAAATGCTGTTGCAGGTCAGGGTGTTGGCCAGCACTTTGTTCAGGCGTCGACCCTGCCAGTCCGGCAGGAACAGGAACACCGCCAGCCCGGCGATCAGACTGCCCAGCAAGGTGTCGAACAGTCGTGGCAGGAACAGTCCGTAGCCGTCGCCCACCTGGTTGAAGCAGAACAGAATCATCAAGGTGATCGCCGCTGTCGCCAGGGTGTAGCGGGTGGTGCGGTTGGTAAAGAACACGATCCCGGCGGCGATGGCGAAGCAGGACTGGATCAGCGGGTTCGGGAACAGGTCGAACAGCGCCCAGGCCAGGGTCAGGCCGATGGCGGTACCAATGATCCGTTGGCCGAGCTTGCGGCGGGTGGCGCCGTAGTTAGGCTGGCAAACAAACAGGGTCGTCAGGATGATCCAGTAACCCTGGGACGGATGGATCAAATGCACCATCGCGTAGCCGATGCTCAAGGCCAGGGGCAAGCGCAGGGCATGGCGAAACAGCAGCGACGTCGGCGTCAGTTGGGTGCGCAAACGGGTCCAGACATCCTTGAAGCTGCGCGGTGAGCGGTCGAGCAGGCTGCTGTCCGTGGCGTCCGCCAGCGCGTCGGGGTTACTGGCGTCGCTCAACAAGCGATCGAGGGTGCCAAGGTTCGCCGCCAACGCCCGCAATGAGCGCAGCAACCCGCGCCACGCCGGGTTGCTCTGGATGCGCAAATGTTCGAGAGAGGCGTGCAGGTCGCTCAGCGCTTCGGCGAAACTGGCGTCATAGGTGAACGGCTGACGCATCTGGATCGATTCGGCCAAAGCCCGGCAGGCCTTGCCTTGCTGGCGCAGCAGGCGCTGACAGCGAAACAGCACGTCACTGTGGAAAAACGCATCGGCCAGGGCGTTGTAAGGGTAGTGCGAAGAACTGGCGCGTTCGTGGATGTCCTGGGCGAGGAAGTACAGCTTCAGGTAACGGCTGACTTTCGAGCCCGGCCGACCGTTGCCGACCCGGTGCAGGATGATTTCCTTGGCGGCGTTGAGTGCGGCGACCACGCGACCGTTCTGTTGCGCCAGTTCCAGGCGACGGGCTTCCACGTCCATCTGCCGGATCGGCTCGAACAGCGAGGATTTCAGCTTCAGGTAGAAGCCCAGTTCGCGGAACAACCGTGCCAGGCTCTGCTGTACTGGCTGGTTGGAAAACAACGCCTGCCACAACACCGACAGCACGCCGTACCAGGCCGCACCGGCCACCAACAGCAGTGGCTCGTGCCAGAAATCGGTGACCGCGCCACCGCGCTGATCCACGCCGATCATGGTGTAGACCGACAGGATCAGCGTCGCCGAGGCAATCGCGCCGTAGCGTTCGCCCAGCGCGCCGAGCATGGTCAGGCAGAACGCGGCGAGCGCAAAGGCGATGATGAAGAGGTAGGGGTAGGGGAAGAGCAGTTCGACGGACAGCGCGGCAACGGCGAAACATACCAGCGTCACCGCCAAGGCGTTGAGACGGCCCTGCCAACTGTCATCGGTTTCAGCCAGGGCGCTGGCGATAATCCCGAGGAACAACGGGATCAGCAACCCCATTTCATCCTGATACCAACACAGCGCCATGGTACCGGTCAGGGCGATGAACACCCGCACGCTGTAACTGAATTTATCCAGCGCCCAAAGGCGACGCAGAGACTGACGGAATGAAGTCGATGACATGAAGTGCGAAGGCCTTCCGAGGCAATGACGCTAAATTGAGCCACTAATGACGCCGACGCAATGGCGCCGATCACATTGGGCAGCAAAATTTGTTCCTTTGAGATCCTCCGCCGAGCGCATTCTTTAAAGTCAACAAGGAACCCTGTGGGAGCTGGCTTGCCAGCGATAGCGGACTGACAGTCAATAAAGATGTCGGATGTACTGGCCTCATCGCTGGCAAGCCAGCTCCCACAGGGATGGTGCTTCACATTTGAAAGACGGTCGTCAGGCGTACTGTGCGGCCGCGTAGCCGGAAGCCCACGCCCACTGGAAGTTGAAGCCGCCCAGATGCCCGGTCACGTCCAGCACTTCGCCAATGAAATACAGGCCCGGGCTTTTCAGCGATTCCATGGTCTTGGACGACACTTCGTTAGTATTCACGCCACCGAGCGTCACTTCGGCGGTGCGATAGCCTTCGGTGCCGGCAGGTACGACTTTCCAGCTCGCCAGTTTTTCGGCGATGGCGGCGATTTCTGCGTGGGTGTACTGCTTCATCGGTTTGGAGACGAACCAGTTGTCCGCCAACAGGTTGGCCATCTTCTTGGTGAAGATTTCCCCGAGCAGGGTTTTCAGCTCGCTGTTGGGACGTTCGGCCTGTTGCTGTTGCAACCAGTGCGCTGCGTCATGGTCGGGCATCAGGTTGATCTCGACCGTATCGCCGGATTCCCAGAACGAAGAAATCTGCAAAATCGCCGGACCACTGAGGCCGCGGTGAGTGAACAGAATGTTCTCGCGAAAGCTTTGGTCGTTGCAGCTCACCAGGCAATCCACCGAGGTACCGGACAGTTCGCTGCACAGTTCCTTGAGTTGATCAGTGATGGTGAACGGGACCAGGCCGGCGCGGGTGGGCAGCAGTTCGTGGCCGAATTGCCTGGCCACCTGGTAGCCGAAACCGGTGGCGCCCAGGGTTGGGATCGACAGGCCGCCAGTGGCGATCACCAGCGATTCGCACGTCACCTGACCGAGGGTGGTATCGAGCAAATAGCCCTTCTCGAGTTTCTCGATGCTCTGGATCGACGTGTCCAGGTGCAGGCTGACGCCGACCTGATCGCACTCGTTGAGCAGCATTTCCAGGATGTCGCTGGACTTGTTATCGCAGAACAACTGACCGAGTTTTTTCTCGTGATATGGCACGCCATGCTTGGCGACCATGCCGATGAAGTCCCATTGGGTGTAGCGAGCCAGCGCCGATTTGCAGAAATGCGCGTTATGCGACAGGAAATTGCTCGGCTCGGTGTACATGTTGGTGAAATTGCAGCGGCCACCGCCCGACATCAGGATTTTCTTGCCGGCCTTGTTGGCATGGTCAAGCAACAACACCTTGCGTCCGCGCCCGGCGGCGGTCAGCGCACACATCAACCCTGCGGCGCCAGCGCCAATGATCACGACTTCGGTAGAGCGCAAAACGGTGTCCTCAACTGTTCTCGAGCATTCCCACGCTCTGCGTGGGAATGCCGCCATGGACGCTCTGCGTCCGCCGTCATGTGACGCGCAGCGTCACGGGATGCATTCCCACGCGGAGCGTGGGAATGATCAGGGTCACAGGATACGCACGCGCAGCGAGCGGCCTTTGATCTTGCCGTCGTTCAAGCGCTGCAAGGCCTGCTTGGCGATCCCGCGTTCCACGGCCACGTAAGCCTGGAAGTCAAAAATCGCGATCTTGCCAACCTGCGCGCCCGGGATGCCGGCATCACCGGTCAGTGCGCCGAGAATGTCGCCTGGCCGAACCTTGTCTTTGCGGCCAGCACCGATGCACAGGGTGCTCATCTGCGGCAGCAGTGGGCCGCCGCCCTGATTGGTCAGGTTGTCCACCTGATCCCAGGTCAGCGGCGATTTCTGCAACTGTTCGATCGCCTGCGCACGCTGGGCTTCGGACGGCGCGACCAGGCTGATCGCGATGCCTTTCTCACCGGCACGACCGGTACGGCCGACGCGGTGGATGTGGATTTCCGAATCGCGGGCCAGCTCGACGTTGATCACCATGTCCAGGGAATCGATATCAAGGCCGCGGGCCGCGACATCGGTGGCCACCAGTACCGAGGTGCTGCGGTTGGCGAACATGGCCAGCACCTGATCGCGGTCACGCTGTTCCAGGTCGCCGTGCAGGCCGACCGCGGAAATGCCTTTGGCCGTCAAGTGATCGACGGTTTCCTGGACCTGCTGTTTGGTGAAGCAGAAAGCGACGCAGGACGCCGGGCGGAAGTGGCCGAGGACCTTGGTCACGGCGCTCATGCGCTCTTCCGGAGAGATTTCGTAGAAGCGCTGCTCGATCTGCGTGTCGTCGTGGAACGCCTCGGCTTTCACTTGCTGCGGGTTGCGCATGAACTTCGAGGCCAGTTGCTTGATGCCCACCGGGTACGTGGCGGAGAACAGCAGGGTCTGGCGGCGCTCCGGGGCTTGCATGATGATTTCTTCGATGGAGTCGTAGAAACCCATGTCGAGCATGCGGTCGGCTTCGTCGAGAATCAGCGTGTTCAGGCCGTGCAGGACCAGCGAACCCTTGCGCAGGTGCTGCTGGATGCGCCCCGGCGTGCCGACGATGATGTGCGCGCCGTGTTCCAGCGAAGCGATCTGCGGGCCGAGGGACACGCCGCCGCACAGGGTCAGGACCTTGATGTTGTCTTCGGCACGGGCCAGGCGACGGATTTCCTTGGCGACCTGGTCGGCCAGCTCGCGGGTCGGGCACAGGATCAGTGCCTGGCAGCCGAAGTAGCGCGGATTGATCGGGTTCAGCAGGCCGATACCAAAGGCTGCGGTTTTGCCGCTGCCGGTCTTGGCCTGGGCGATCAGGTCCATTCCCTTGAGGATCACCGGCAAGCTTTGCGCCTGGATCGGCGTCATCTGGGCATAACCGAGGGAGTCGAGGTTAGCCAGCATGGCGGCGGACAGCGGCAAAGTATTAAATTCGGTGGCGATGGTGGTCACGGGACTGGCCTGCAAAACAAAATGTCGCGCAGTGTACCAGTCCGATGGCCTTTAGCCCTAAGGCTCGATGTGTTCTTCCGGACGTTTGACTCGCCGTCCGTCTTCTCTCGATAGTTGGGAGAAGATCGTAGCCGCCAGCATGGCCATGATTCCCACCGTCACGAATGTGAGCTGGAACGCGCCCAGAACCGTGTCCACGCCGTCTTTTCCGATTTGCGCGCTAAACCCGCCGAGCAACGCACCGGCACAGGCCACGCCCAGGCTCAGGGACAATTGCGCGACCACCGATAGCAGGCTGTTGCCGCTGCTGGCGCTGGCGTCGTCGAGGTCGATCAACGTCACGGTGTTCATCGCCGTGAACTGCAAAGAGTTGATCGCGCCAAGGATCGCCAGCGCGCACAGCAGTAGCCAATACGGCGTCTGCTCGCTGACCAGGCCCATGCTCGCCAGCATGATGCCCAGTGCCAGGGTGTTGCCGGTCAGCACGATGCGGTAGCCCAGACGTTCGATCAACGGCCGCGCCACCCACTTGGCGATCATTGCCGCCGCTGCCAGCGGTAGCATGCTCATCCCGGCCTGGGACGGCGAATACCCCAACGCCACTTGCAGCAGCAACGGCACCAGGAACGGCAGCGCGCCACTACCCAGGCGAGCGAACAGGTTGCCGAGGATACCGACGGCGAAGGTCCGGGTCTTGAACAGCGATGGCGCAAACAGTGGATTCTCGATATGCCCGGCGCGCAGCCAATACGCCGCCAGGCACGCCATGCCGGCGAACAACAGCAACATCACCCGCAGGTGCGGCAGGTGCAGTTCGCCCAGGCCTTCCATGGCGATGGTGATCAGGATCATCGCCGCACCGAACAGCAAGAACCCCAGGCTATCGAAGCGCGTACGCTCGGAGCCGCGCAGGTCAGGGATGAATTTCCACACGGCGTAGCAACCAATCAGGCCCACCGGCAGGTTGATCAGGAAGATCCAGTGCCAGGTCAAAAACTGCACCATCCAGCCGCCCATGGTCGGGCCGATCAGCGGGCCGAGCAGGCCGGGAATGGTGATGAAGCCCATGATCCGCACCAGTTCCGAACGCGGGTAAGCGCGCAGCACCACCAGCCGCCCGACCGGCAGCATCAGAGCGCCGCCCAGGCCCTGGATGATCCGGGCGCCGATCAACTGGGTCAGGCTGGTCGACAATGCGCAGAGCAGCGAGCCGAGGCTGAACAGCAGAATCGCGCTGAAGAAGATTTTCCGGGTGCCGAAGCGGTCGGCGATCCAGCCCGAGGCGGGGATGAGCAATGCGACGGTGAGCATGTAGGCAATGATCACGCCTTGCATGCGCAGCGGATCTTCCGCCAGGTCCCGGGCCATGGCTGGCAGGGCGGTGTTGAGGATCGTCCCGTCGAGGGACTGCATGAAAAACGCGATGGCGACGACCCAAGGCACCCAGCGGGCGGTGACAGGATCGAGAGGCGGGCGGTTGGGCATGGGACCTCTGGTTGTCGGTAATGATCGTTCCCACGCTCCGCGTGGGAATGCCTCTTGTGACGCTCTGCGTCACGCTTTGGGACGCGGAGCGTCCCGGGCTGCATTCCCACGCAGAGCGTGGGAACGAGCAGGTTCAGAGGGTCAAGGTCAACCGGCTGACAAGCGCCCCCGGCAACAACGCCGAGGCCGTCGCGCGTTGGCTGTAGGTACTGGCCGACAACAGCAACTCGCGCTCCCGGGTCAGCGCTTCCAGCTGCGAACCGAGCAGGCTGAAAGCGCTGTCATCGAAACGCATGGTGCTGACCGGCGCCTGTATCTCGCCGTTCTCCACCCAGAAGGTCGCGAAGCGGGTCATGCCGGTCAGGCGTGCCGCCGGTTGATCCGAGAAGTTCAGATACCACAGGTTGCTGATGTACAAACCGGTACCGAGCTGCTTGAGGACGTCTGCTTCGGGTAAATCACCGGCCTTCAAATCCAACGCACTCGGCGATTCGCCGCCGCTGGCGCCGTTGGCGGTCAAGCCGTATTCGGCGGCGCTGCGTGAACCGACCAGTTGTGCGCCGGCCTGGCCCTCGACGATCAATTTGAGATCGCTGCGCGGATAACCTTCATCCGAGAACGCCGGGCTCAGCGAACCGCTGACCTTTTCCTCCAGCGAGACCAGCGGGCTGAAGTGTTGATCGCCGCCATAGAGCTTCTGCAATGGGCTGCTTTTGCTGGCAATCGACTGCGCGGAAAAACCGCCCCAGCACAGCATGCCCATGATTTCTTCCAGCGCGGCGGGGGCGAGATAAGCGCGGTACTGACCGGGCGCCAATGTGCGCAGCGGTCGCCCGAGAAACTCAAGTTGTTCGCGAGCCAGCTGAAAACGCTTGGCAAAACCTTCGCTGCTCCAGTGATGCCCGGCATAGCTGGCCTTCACTGCCTGGCCGTTTTCATGGAACAGGCTGAAATCGAAGTTGAAGCTGTTGGCCTGATGCCAGCCGAACGCGCCGACGGAACTGGCGAAGCCACGGCTGATCGGCCCGGCGGCATAGAAGCCGACCAGATCCAGGCCTTCAGCGGCCTGGGTGATTTCGGCGACCACCTGCTCGGTGTCCGGCAACGGTTGTTCCTGTACGTTCTTGCTTTGCCAGCCGTTGTAGTTGAGCAGCAGGTACGGATCCTTGGGCAGCAGCGGCAAGGTTTCACGCAGCTGTTGCAGGCCTTCGGTCAGACGCTGAAGGTCGACTACCGGATCGTCCGCCAGGGTGATTTGCAGGTCGGCGTGACGGCCATCGTTGATCAGCTTCAAACCGATGCTCGCCTGCTGCACTTGCCCGGCCTGCCGCACCTTGGCGTGGTTGAAACGCACAAAGGCCGATGACTCGGCGGCGTAGCTGAGGGTGAACTGTTCCGGTTCGCGCAGGGCTGCGCGCAATCCGGCGACCAGGGCCTTGAATGATTCGACCTGAGATTTCGCAGTGCTCATCAGGCGTCCCCCCCAAATACATCAACGTTGCTGAATACGCAGGCCGGCGAAGCGTGACCGACGCGGATCACCTGATTCGGTTCACCCTTGCCGCAATTCGGCGTGCCGAGGACCTTGACAGTGTTGGCATCGCCGACGGCGCTGAGGCTCTTCCAGAACTGCGCGGAGATCGCCCGGTAATTGGGATTCTTCACCACGCCTTTGAGTTCGCCGTTTTCAATCAATTGGCCCCATTCGCAGCCGAACTGGAATTTGTTGCGCGCATCGTCGATGGACCATGAGCGGTTGGTGCTCATCAGAATGCCGTGCTCGATGCCGCCGATCAGTTGCTCCAGCGGCTGATCGCCCGGTTCGATGTTGAGGTTGGCCATGCGATCGATCGGCGGACGGTTCCAGCCGCAGGCGCGGCTGTTGGCGACGCCGTCCATGCCGGCGCGAAATTGCGACAGCGCGCCGCCCAATGGGCGCAGCAACCGGCCTTCGCGGATCAGGAATTGTTTGCTGGCCGGCGTGCCGTCGTCGTCATGGCCGTAGCTGGCGAGCTGCTCGGGGATGTCCGGGTCGAAGGTCACGTTGAGTAACTTCGAGCCGTACTGCAGGTGACCGAAGTCTTCAGCCTTGACGAAACTGGTGCCGGCGTAATTGCGTTCGTCGCCCAGGATACGGTCCAGTTCCAGCGGGTGGCCGATGGATTCGTGGATCTGCAACATCATCTGGTCGGGCATCAGCAGCAGGTCGCGCGGACCTTGCGGTGTGTTCGGCGCCAGCAGCAACTGCAAGGCTTGATCGGCAACTTTTACCCCGGCGCCAATCAGTCCGCAGCGGCTGATGACATCAAAGCCGCCCTGTTGGCCGAAGTTTTCCCGGCCGAGCGTTCGGGTCTGGCTGTCGTTGCCGTCGTAGGCGGTGACATCAAGACCGGGGTAGACGAAGCGCTGGGCCTGACGCAGTTCGGCGCCGGCACTGTTGAGGTAAATCTGCTCGACATTGGTGATGCCGATGCTCACCTGCCAGTTCACCAGGCGATCGTCCTTGGGCACGGAAGCGGATTCGGCGCTGAGCAATGCGTAGCAGTCACTCAGGGACGGGAAGGGCTGGTCGAGGTTCGGTGAAAAGTAATCGGCTCGGTCGCTGGAAACGCCTTGTTCGCGCAGGTCCAGCAAGGCATGAGGCTTGAGCCGGCGAGCCTGCTGTTCGGCGCGTTCGAGCGCGGCTTGCAGGCCTTGTTGCGATAGGTCATTGGTCGCGGCGTAGGCTTCGACGCCATTGACCCGGGCAGTCAGCATCGCCCCTTCGTCACGGCTCAGGCTCGGTGGCTCGGCGACGTTCTTGCGTACCGACAGGTACTGGCCGGACTCGCGCACGTAACGCAGGGAAAAGAATTCAGCGCCCGTGCGCAACGCAGCAAAACGCTGCATGAGCTGGGGTTGGAAATCGAACATTCGGGAACCTCCTTGGTATGGAGTGACGGCGAAGCGGTGTTGCGAGGGGGAGGAGCGAAACGATTGCGTGGCGCTAGAGTAGGCCTGTGCGGGGGGTGGGATCAAGGAGGGAGCAGATTGATGATCGTTCCCTAGCTCTGCGTGGAAACGCCTCTTGTGACGCTCCGCGTCACGCTTTGGGACGCGGAGCGTCCCGGGCTGCGTTCCCACGCAGAGCGTGGGAACGATCAGGGTGCGGTGGAGCGTCTTAAGCGGTCTGGGTAACTTCACGCATTGGCTTGCCCTTCACCGGTGCGCCACCCGCCACGTAGTAAGTGGCAGTGCTGCGTGGCAACGGCTTGCGGCCACGGATCTTGTCGGCGATTTTCTCGGCCATCATGATCGTCGGCGCGTTGAGGTTGCCGGTGGTGATGATAGGCATGATCGAGGCATCGACCACGCGCAGGCCTTGCAGGCCATGTACACGACCTTCGCCATCGACCACGGCCATCTCGTCGGTGCCCATCTTGCACGAGCAGGACGGGTGGAACGCGGTTTCGGCGTGTTCGCGGATGAACTTGTCCAGTTGCTCGTCGGTTTGCACCTCGATGCCCGGGCTGATTTCGCGACCGCGGAAGGCGTCCAGTGCAGGTTGCTGCATGATTTCACGGGTCAGGCGGATGCCGTCGCGGAATTCCTGCCAGTCCTGCTCGGTGGCCATGTAGTTGAACAGGATGCTCGGGTGCTGGCGCGGGTCCTTGGATTTGGCCTGGATGCGCCCGCGGCTCGGCGAACGCATGGAGCCCATGTGCGCCTGGAAACCGTGCTCTTTCACACCGTTGCTGCCGTTGTAGTTAATCGCCACCGGCAGGAAGTGGTACTGGATGTTCGGCCATTCGAATTCCGGACGGGTACGGATGAAACCGCCGGCTTCGAACTGGTTGCTGGCGCCGATACCGGTGCCGTTGAACAACCACTCGGCACCGATCGCCGGCTGGTTGTACCAGAGCAACGACGGGTACAGCGAGACCGGTTGGGTGCAGGCGTATTGCAGGTACAGCTCAAGGTGGTCCTGCAGGTTTTCACCGACGCCCGGCAGGTCGTGGACCACCGGAATGTCGAGCTTGTTCAGCAACTCGGCCGGGCCGACGCCGGAACGCTGCAGAATCTGCGGCGAAGCGATGGCGCCGGAGCACAGCAGCACTTCCTTGCGTGCTTTGACTTCAACGCGTTCTTCGGCGTCGCCGACCAGGTAACGCACGCCGACCGCACGCTTGCCTTCGAACAGGATCTTGTCGGTCAGGGCGTGGGTAACGATGGTCAGGGTCGAACGCTTTTTGGCCACGTCCAGGTAACCGCGAGCGGTGGAGGCACGACGGCCTTTCGGCGTTACGGTGCGGTCCATCGGACCGAAGCCTTCCTGCTGATAACCGTTCAAGTCTTCGGTGCGCGGGTAACCGGCCTGCACGCCGGCTTCGACCATGGCGTGGAACAGCGGGTTGTTGCCGGCTTTTGGCGTGGTCACGCTGACCGGGCCGTCGCCACCGTGGTAGTCGTTCGGGCCGATGTCGCGGGTTTCCGCTTTACGGAAATAGGGCAGGCAGTCCAGGTACGACCAGTCTTCCAGGCCTGGCAGTTTTGCCCAGCCGTCGTAGTCCATGGCGTTGCCGCGGATGTAGCACATGCCGTTGATCAGCGAGGAACCGCCCAGACCCTTGCCGCGACCGCACTCCATGCGACGTCCGTCCATGTGTGGCTCTGGATCGGTTTCGTACGCCCAGTTGTAACGCCGGCCTTGCAGTGGAAACGCCAGCGCCGCAGGCATTTGCGTGCGGAAGTCGAAACGGTAGTCCGGGCCGCCGGCTTCGAGCAGCAGGACGGTGACGCCTGCGTCTTCGGTCAGACGGGTCGCCAGGGTGTTACCGGCCGAGCCGGCACCGATGATGATGTAGTCGAATTCTTGGGACATTGAATGCACCCTCTTTGATGTTGGTTCAGGTCGCGCGCCGAGTTGCCGATCGTTGTGGCGAGGGAGCTTGCTCCCGCTCGGCTGCGCAGCAGTCGCAAAGTCAGCGACTGTGTTGTGTCTGCATGAACGCGGTGTCTGAAGTTGGGGCCGCTTCGCAGCCCAGCGCGAGCAAGCTCCCTCGCCACAAGGGCCGCAACTTCAGAACTGCGTCAGATCAGAACACCGAGACGTAATCGCCCAGTTCGACCTGTACCGATTTGATGCGGGTGAAGTTGTTCAGCGAGCTGATGCCGTTCTCACGGCCGACACCCGACTGCTTGTAGCCACCGACCGGCATCTTCGCATCGGACTCGCCCCAGGCGTTGATCCAGCAGATACCGGCTTCGAGTTGATGAATCACGCGGTGCGCGCGGTTCAGGTCCTTGGTGACGATACCGGCGGCCAGGCCGAAGTCGGTGTCGTTGGCGCGGCGGATCACTTCTTCTTCGGTTTCGTAGGAGAGGATCGCCATCACCGGGCCGAAGATTTCTTCACGCACGATGGTCATGTCGTCGGTGCAGTCGGTGAACACGGTCGGCGCGACAAACGCACCTTTGGCGAATTCACCGTCAGTCAGACGCTGGCCGCCGCACAGCAGACGGGCACCTTCTTCCTTGCCCTTGGCGATGTAGCCCAGCACGCTTTCCATGTGGGCGAAGCTCACCAGCGGACCGAAGTTGGTGTTTTCGTCTTGCGGGTTACCGATGCGGATGCGCGCAACGCGTTCAACGATTTTGGCTTCGAAAGCCGCTTTGAGGTGCGCCGGTACGAACACGCGAGTGCCGTTGGTGCAGACCTGGCCGGAGCTGTAGAAGTTGGCCATCATCGCGGTGTCGGCGGCGCGATCGAGGTCGGCGTCGTCGCAGATGATCAGCGGCGACTTGCCGCCCAGTTCCATGGTCACGTCCTTGAGCGAAGAGCTCGAAGCGCTGGCCATGACTTTCTTGCCGGTGTCGGTGCCGCCGGTGAACGAGACTTTCTCGATGCGCGGGTGCTCGGTCAGCCAGGTGCCGACTTCACGGCCGCTGCCGGTCAGGACGTTGAACACGCCGTTCGGCACGCCGGCCTCGGTGTAGATCTCGGCCAGTTTCAGGGTGGTCAGCGAAGTGACTTCGCTTGGCTTGAAGATCATCGCGTTACCGGCCGCCAGGGCTGGTGCGGATTTCCACAGGGCGATCTGGATCGGGTAGTTCCACGCGCCGATACCGGCCACCACGCCCAGCGGTTCGCGACGGGTGTACACGAACGACGTGGTGCGCAGCGGAATCTGCTCGCCCTCGATGGCCGGCACCAGGCCTGCGTAGTATTCCAGCACGTCGGCACCGGTAACGATGTCGACGTAACGGGTTTCGGAGTAGGCCTTGCCGGTGTCCAGGGTTTCCAGGGCAGCCAGTTCATCGTTGCGTTCACGCAGGATTTCCACGGCGCGACGCAGGATGCGCGAACGCTCCATGGCGGTCATGGCAGCCCAGATTTTCTGGCCCTTTTCGGCGCTGACGACGGCACGCTCAACGTCGTCGAAGGTAGCACGTTGGACTTTTGCGAGGACTTCACCGTTAGCCGGGTTGATGGCTTCGAAAGTGGCGTCGCTGCTGGCGTCGCTGTACGCACCATCGATGTAGAGTTTTTGCAGTTCGAAACGGGCCATAAAGTCCTCGCAAGTGCATCAGTGATTGGCGCGGTCCGGTGGTTGAGCGTTCTATGTGTGCTCTAACTCACCCGCTTGGCCAGTTGGATATCCATGTATTCGTAAGCGATCTGTTGCGCCTGCTCGGTGTCGAAAGCATCTCCCGACAGCGCGCCGCGCAACCACAAACCGTCAATCAACGCTGCCAGGCCGCGGGCGGCGGTACGCGCATCATCGAGCGGCAACACGCGGCGGAACTGGCAGCACAGGTTGGAATACAGACGGTGATCGTTGATCCGCTGCAACCTGTGCAAAGACGGTTGGTGCATGCTGGTTGCCCAGAAGGCCAACCAGGTTTTCATTGCCGGGCCATTGACCTGGCTGGCGTCGAAGTTGCCTTCGATGATCACCTGCAGATGCGCTCGCGGGCTGTCATCTTTCAGCGCCTGTCGGCGCGCGGTGACGTTCTCGCTCAGGACCGTCATCAGGTACCCCATGGTGGCGGCGATCAGGCCATTCTTGTCCTGAAAATAGTGACTGATGATGCCATTCGAGACACCGGCCAAACGGGCGATCAGCGCAATGCTGGCGTCCCCCATTCCGACCTGATCGACGGCCAGCAAAGTGGCTTCGATCAATTGCTGGCGGCGGATGGGTTGCATACCGACCTTGGGCATCTTGCACATCTCCTTAGGCCTTCCGGCAGACGCAAAACGTCTGTCGGACTGAGGGCCAGTCTATTTTGTTTTGATTGAACGTTCAATCAACAAAGAATAAGATCTGCGACAATTCGTCGCTGCTTACAGATTTTTCCTACGCATAAATGACGAAAAACCGACATCTAAAACGGCTCGAAACCTATACGCCACGGCGCTTTTGGGGTTTCGGGCTTTTTCGGGGTGTCTTTATAACACCCGCTGGTCGGCTGCCAACTAACCGATTGGTCGGGTCACGCGCTGCCTTGTGATCTTCTCCCGCACTGCCCGGAGCATCTGTGCCATGAGTTCTGCCTCACTAATAAAGACCCCACCCGAGAAGGTGACGGTCAACGGTTGGGTGTTCTACACCTCCACCGCGTTGATTCTGTTGTTGACCGCCATTCTGATCATCGCCCCGCAAGAGGCCGGTCGAATGCTCGGTACAGCGCAAGCCTGGCTGTCACGCAGCTTTGGCTGGTATTACATGGTGGTGATCGCCGCCTATCTGATTTTCGTGGTGGGCCTGGCTTTTTCGTCCTACGGCAAACTGAAACTGGGCAGCAAGGACGATACCCCGGATTTCAGCTACGGCGCCTGGGCGGGGATGCTGTTTTCTTCCGGTATCGGCATTTCGCTGTTGTACTTTGGCGCATCCGAGCCTCTGGACCATTACTTCAACCCGCCGGAAGGCGTAGCCGCCAGCAACCTTGCGGCGCGTCAGGCGGTTCAGCTGACGTTCCTGCACTGGGGCCTGCATGGCTGGGCGATCTATGCGCTGGTGGGGCTGGCCGTTGCCTATTTTGCGTACCGTCATAACCAGCCGCTGGCATTGCGTTCGGCGCTGTATCCGCTGGTGGGCGAGCGTTGGGTCAAGGGTGCCGCCGGTCATGCGGTGGACGGCTTTGGCATGTTCGTCACCCTGCTAGGGTTGGTGACGAACCTGGGGATTGGTTCGCTGCAGGTATCGTCGGGCCTGGAAAACCTGTTCGGCATGGAGCACAGCAATACCAATCTGCTGATCGTGATCATTGTGATGAGCACCGTGGCAACGATTGCTGCCGTGTCGGGCGTGGAAAACGGTATTCGTCGCCTGTCCAACCTCAACATCGTTCTGTTCAGCGGCTTGCTGATTTTCGTGCTGCTGTTCGGCCCGACCCTGCATCTGCTCAACGGCTTCGTGCAGAACGTCGGTGACTACCTCAATGGCGTGGTGCTCAAGACATTCGATCTGTATGTGTACGAAGGCGACAGTGCCAAGTCCGACCGTTGGTTGGGCCTGTGGACCTTGTTCTACTGGGCCTGGTGGATTTCCTGGGCGCCATTCGTAGGCATGTTCATCGCGCGTATTTCCCGTGGGCGTACCGTGCGTGAACTGGTGGCCGGCGTGTTGCTGATTCCGCTGGGCTTCACCCTGGCATGGCTGTCGATCTTCGGTAACTCGGCCCTGGACCTGGTGATGAACCATGGGGCGGTAGAGCTTGGGAAAACGGCGCTGGAACAGCCGTCCATGGCGATCTACCAGTTGCTGGAGCACTACCCGGCGTCGAAGGTTGTGATCGGCGTGTCGATTTTCGTCGGTTTCGTGCTGTTCCTGACCCCGGCGGATTCCGGCGCGGTGATGATGGCGAATCTTTCCTGCAAGGGCGGTAACGTCGACGAAGATGCGCCGCACTGGTTGCGGATCTTCTGGTCGGTAGTGATCACTCTGGTGACCATCGGCCTGTTGTTCGCCGGTAACTTCGAAGCCATGCAAACCATGGTGGTGCTGGCCGGTCTGCCGTTCTCGGTGGTGCTGGTGTGCTTCATGTTCGGCCTGCACAAGGCCATGCGCCAGGACGTGCAGATCGAACAGGAGCAAGCGGAGTTGGCCGCGCGCGGTCGCCGTGGCTTCAGCGAGCGCCTGACCCAACTGGACCTGCAGCCGAGCCAGTCGGTGGTCCAGCGTTTCATGGACAAGCATGTGACGCCGGCCTTGCAGGACGCGACCACGCAAATGCGTGCGCAAGGCCTGCAAGTGCAGACGCTGCTGGGCAAGTCCAAGCGTTGCATGGGTGTGCGGGTCGAGATGGAAGAGGGCAATCCGTTTGTCTACGAAGTCAGCCTGGACGGCTATCTGGCAACGCCGACTGAATCGGCCCAGTCTGATGAGGCGCGTCAGCGTTATTACCGCGCCGAGGTGTACCTGCACAACGGCAGCCAGGACTACGACCTGATGGGCTTCACCCAGGAGCAGATCACACGGGACGTACTCGATCAGTTCGAAAGCCATCGGCAGCTGCTTGGCCGGGTCTATAGCTAAGGTGTGAGGCGCTGCGGTGCAATCAATGCACCGCAGACCTGTGTGGCGAGGGAGCTAGCTCCCGCTCGGCAGCGGAGCAGTCGTAAATCCGGTTCACGGGGTCTGTCTGAACTAGCGCAGTCTCTGGTTATGGGGCCGCTTCGCAGCCCCGCGGGAGCAAGCTCCCTCGCCACAGTTGTCAGTACTCCAAGGTCATGATCGTTCCCACGCAGAACGTGCGAACGATCAAAATAGCTAAGGTGTGAGGCACTGCGGTGCAATCAATGCACCGCAGACCTGTGTGGCGAGGGAGCTTGCTCCCGCTCGGCTGCGGAGCAGTCGTACATCCGGTTCACGGGGTCTGTCTGAACTATCGCAGGCTCTGGTTATGGGGCCGCTTCGCAGCCCAGCGGGAGCAAGTTCCCTCGCCACAATTGTCAGTATTGCAGGTCATTTATCTGTACTAACAAAAACGCCGCGATCTCTCGCGGCGTTTTTGTGTCAATTGCCTTACCCCAGGTTCTTGCCGAGCAGTGCGTGGTACAGCTCGCTGTCGCCAAGGATGCCGACCACTTTGTTGTTGTCGTGCAAGACCAGCTTGTTGCCCGTTTGATAGCGGATCTGCAGCGCATCACGCATGCCGATATTCGAATCCACCAGCGTCGGTCGGCGACCCAGGCCTTCGACTGCCTGCCCCGGGATCCAGTTCTGCAAGTCCAGCGCCGAGCCGTTCTGGCGAGCCCCCTTGATGGTGTTGCCTTCAGCCAGGTCCAGCCACGAATCGCCGCCCGGATCGAGACACACCGAACCGTTGATGCGTTTGCAGTTGTCCAGGGTGCGCATCAGGCTGCGACCACACAGCACGTTCAACGGGTTGGTGTGGGCCACGAAGGTCCGCACATAGTCGTCCGCCGGGTTGAGGACGATTTCTTCCGGCTTGCTGTACTGGATGATCCGGCCGTCTTTCATGATCGCAATACGGCTACCGAGCTTCAGGGCTTCGTCGAGGTCGTGGCTCACGAACACGATGGTTTTGCTCAGCTTGCGTTGCAGCTCCAGCAGTTCGTCTTGCAGGCCCTGACGGATCAGCGGGTCGAGTGCCGAGAACGGTTCGTCCATCAGCAGGATATCGGCGTCCATCGCCAGCGCACGGGCCAGGCCCACGCGCTGCTGCATACCGCCTGACAGCTCATCGGGTTTCTTGTTGCGCCACTGGGTCAGGCCCACCAGTTCGAGTTTTTCATCGACCAGTTTCTTGCGTTCCTTCTCCGGACGACCCTGCATTTCCAGGCCGAAACTGATGTTCTCGCGCACCGTCAGCCAAGGCATCAGGGCGAACTTCTGGAACACCATCGCGATGCGCTTGGTGCGCATCATTTTCAGTTCGGCGGCGGAGCAGGAGGCAATGTTGATCTGCTTGCCTTCGTGCTCGACGAACAACTTGCCGCGGCTGACGGTGTTGAGGCCGTTGATGCAACGCAGCAGGCTGGACTTGCCTGAGCCGGACAAGCCCATCAGGACGCAGATTTCACCTTTTTCGATATCCAGGCTGGCCTTTTCGACGCCGACGATCTGCCCGGTCTTTTTCAGGATCTCGCTGCGGGTCAGGCCCTGGTCGAGAAGTTTCAGTGCTTCGCGCGGATCTTTGGTGAAGATCACGTCGACGTCTTCGAAGCGAATAATGCTCATGCGTCACCCCCTACTTTGGCGTCGGGTTGTTTGCAGATACGGTCGAGCATGATCGCCAGCAGTACGATCGCCAGGCCTGCTTCGAAGCCCAGGGCGATATCAGCAGTGTTCAGTGCGTTGACCACCGGTTTGCCGAGTCCGTCGGCGCCCACCAGTGCCGCGATCACTACCATCGAAAGCGACAGCATGATGCACTGGGTGATGCCGGCTGCGATGCTCGGCATGGCGTGGGGCAATTCGATCCGTGTGAGCAGTTGGCGACGCGAGCAGCCAAAGGCCTTGCCGGCGTCCATCAGTTCTTGCGGCACATCGCGGATACCCAGGTAAGTGAGGCGGATGGGCGCGGCAATCGCGAACACCACCGTCGAGATCAGGCCCGGGACCACACCCAGACCGAAGAGGGTCAAGGTAGGAATGAGGTACACGAAGGTCGGTACGGTCTGCATCAGATCGAGTACAGGACGCATCATGGTGTAGAACATCGGTTTATGCGCGGCGACGATGCCCAACGGCACGCCGATCAACACGCAGACCAGGGTGGCGAACAGCACCTGGGCGAGGGTTTCCATGGTTTCCTGCCAGTATCCCAGGTTGAGGATCAGCAGGAAGGAAGCAATGACGAAGGCGGTCAGCCCCCATTTACGCTGGATGAAGTGTGCCAGTAGTGCGATCAGGCCGATCAAGACCAGCGGGTTGAACCAGGTCAGCGCAAACGTCACGCCGTGGATCATCGTTTCCAGTGACACGGCAATTGCGTCGAAGGTGTTGGCGCCGTGTTGCGTCAACCATTCAACGAAGCCTGCAATGTACTGGCCTAAAGGTATTTTCTGATCAATCAGCATGGTAGTGAACGTCCGCATGCAAGGAAATAAACAGCCCGGGCGGGCTAGCCCGCCCGGCGTAAGCGATTACTGATTCAGCTTGGCTTTCACGGCGTCCAGGCCAGGTTTACCGTCAATGGTGGTCACGCCAGCGAGCCAGGTATCGAGCACCTGGGGATTCTTTTTCAGCCAGGCCTTGGCGGCCGCGTCAGGCTTCATTTTGTCGTCCAGGATGTTGCCCATCAGTTCACTTTCCATGTCGACGGTGAACTCGAGGTTTTTCAGCAGCTGACCGACGTTGCTGCATTCTTCGGCGTAGCCTTTGCGGGTGTTGGTCGCCACGGTGGCGGCGCCAAAGTCGGGGCCGAAGAAGTCGTCGCCGCCGGTCAGGTATTGAATCTTGAAACGCTTGTTCATCGGGTGCGGTGCCCAGCCCAGAAACACCACGGCGGTGTCGCGTTTCTGTGCGCGGTCGACTTGCGACAGCATGCCCGCCTCGCTGGACTCGACGACCTTGAAACCGGCGTCTTTCAGGCCGAAGGCGTTCTTGTCGATCATACTCTGGATCAGCCGGTTACCGTCGTTGCCCGGCTCGATGCCGTAGATCTTGCCGTCGAGTTCTTTCTTGAATTTGGCGATGTCGGCGAAATCATGCAGCCCTTTGTCGTACAGGGCCTGGGGAACGGCGAGGGTGTATTTGGCACCCTTGAGGTTGGTGCGTACGGTTTCTACGGTGCCGGCCTCGCGGTAGGCCTTGATGTCGTTTTCCATGGTCGGCATCCAGTTGCCCAGGAACACGTCCATGTTCTTGCCGTCGGCCAGAGACTTGTAGGTCACGGGCACGGAAATCATGGTGGTCTTGGTCTTGTAGCCGAGGGCGTTGAGCACGACGCTGGTGGTCGCGGTCGTTGCTGTGATGTCGGTCCAGCCGACATCCGAGAAGTTTACGGTGCTGCATTGGGCCGGTTCGGCGGCTTGCGCCAGAACCGGCAGACTAAGCATGACGGCCAACAACAACGACGAAGAACCTTTCATGGATGGACTCCTTGGTGTTTTTTTTGGCAGTGTTCCGATTGGACCACCGCACTTATAGGTTGCGGTTGGATGGCGTTTTGGAGACAGCTCTACCACGGCGCCTTGCAATCGAGTCGATACGATCATGTACCAGTGAAAATCTGACGCCTACAGGGTGCGTCGTAACCAGTACAGGGATGGTCGCATCCAGTGTCAGTGACGTCGTTTACAGCTTTTTTCGGGCTCTTTTGTCCGTCTGAGTCGCAAAAAAACGGCGAATTCGCGACGTAAAAGACACGCGGCGTTCGTGGACATGAGTGCGTCGGTGTGAGACGTCGAACGACACGTCAAAAGCCTGATGATGCGGCCATCCTGACGGATTGCAGCTTGAGCGTAGCAGCTCCGTCACCGGGCGCTTTTGCGCCTGGAGTTGGCACATCCAGGAGTCCGGCAGTAATGGCTATCAGTGTTTTCGACCTGTTCAAAATCGGCATCGGCCCTTCCAGTTCGCACACTGTGGGGCCGATGCGCGCGGCGGCGCTGTTCGTCCAGGGTTTGCGCGAGCGGGGACTGCTTGAGCAAGTGCGGCGCGTTGAAGTTCAGCTCTATGGTTCTTTGTCCGCCACTGGCATTGGTCACGGCAGCGACAACGCAGTGATCATGGGTTTGATGGGCGAGTGGCCGGACGCGATCGATCCGTCGCAAATCGGCATCCGCATCGCCACCTTGCGCGAGACCGACACGCTGTTGCTCGACGGACGCCTGTCGGTGCCGTTCATCTGGGCTCGGGACATGCGCCTGATTGACGAAAACCTGCCGTTTCATCCCAACGCCATGACCCTGGTTGTCGAAGGCGATGAAGGCGAGTTGCATCGTGACACCTACTATTCGGTCGGCGGCGGTTTTGTCGTCGACGAGGCACAGGCCTCCAGCGGAGTCGTCGACCTTGATCGCACGGTGTTGCCGTACGACTTTTCCAGCGCCGCCGAGCTGTTGGAACTGTGCAAGAAGCACAACCTGCGCGTGGCGCAATTGATGCTGGCCAACGAAAAGGTCTGGCGCAGCGAAGAGGAGATCCGCAGCGGCCTGATGACGCTGTGGCGCGCCATGCAGGATTGCGTCGAACACGGCCTCAAGCACGAGGGCATTCTGCCCGGTGGCCTGAACGTGCGGCGGCGCGCGGCCAAGTTGCATCGCAGCTTGCAGGAACTGAACAAGCCCAACGTGATCGGCTCCACTCTCAGCGCCATGGAGTGGGTCAACCTGTTCGCCCTCGCGGTCAACGAAGAAAACGCCGCCGGCGGGCGCATGGTCACGGCGCCGACCAATGGCGCGGCGGGAATCATTCCGGCGGTGCTGCACTACTTCATGAAATTCAGCGAAGACGTGACCGACGCCAATGTTGTCGATTACTTCCTCGGCGCGGCAGCGGTCGGGATCCTGTGCAAGAAAAACGCTTCGATCTCCGGTGCCGAGGTGGGTTGCCAGGGTGAAGTGGGTTCGGCTTGCGCCATGGCGGCGGCAGGGCTGGCGGAAATCCTCGGCGCAACACCGGAGCAACTGTGCAACGCGGCGGAAATCGGTCTGGAGCACAATCTTGGGTTGACCTGCGATCCGGTGGGCGGCCTGGTGCAGGTGCCGTGCATCGAGCGCAATGCGATTGCCGCGGTCAAGGCAATCAACGCCGCGCAGATGGCTCTGCGCGGTGATGGTCAGCATTTCATTTCGCTGGACCGGGTGATTCGCACCATGCGCGATACCGGTGCCGATATGCATGACAAATACAAGGAGACCTCGCGGGGTGGGTTGGCGGTGAGCGCCGTGGAGTGCTGAAACCGAGGTGACCCCAATCGCTGGCAAGCCAGCTCCCACAGGTTCTCTGGTGTAGCTGACATCTTGGTCACACCATCATTGCCTGTGGGAATGGCAAGCCAGCTCTCACAGGTTCTCTGGTGTAGCTGACACCTTGGTCACACCATCATGCCTGTGAGGCCTGGCAAGTCAGCTCCCACAGATTCTCTGGTGTAGCTGATGTCTTGGTCACACCATAAATTCCTGTGGGAGCTGGCTTGCCAGCGATAGCGCCAGACCAGTCAAAACTGCGCGCTAAATGAACACTCGATTTAAAAGGCGCCACCTTTTGGCGCGTCGCTAACAGGTAAATCGTGACTGCCCGGTCAGGTATGAAAAACGAAGCTGACCACTCGTCACCTGCGCCTGTGGTGACACTCTTTGCAAAAGCTCCCAGCCCTGTTCCCACAAGTGCTACCGATTTGCTCACACGCAACGGGGCAGAGCACTTGTCTCGCCTGATGGCACTCTTAACCCCTACTCGCCGCGCGTCATATATAGACACATTCCGACGTCGTTTTTAGGAGTTATTGAACGTGCATTCAAATTTAGGCATGGCAATTGCTCTGTCATTACAAAGCCCGTCTCCAGCGTGAGAACGATGGCAATAACAAGAGCCTCCGCCTGAGGCCATCACCCGCTTTGTGTGAGGAGATACTGCGATGACGTCGTTCAACTCCGGGGCCCAACCCCAGAACCGTGCGCCTCAATCCATCGGCTTTCTGCTGCTGGACAATTTCACGCTGATTTCCCTGGCGTCCGCTGTAGAACCATTGCGAATGGCCAACCAGTTGTCGGGCCGGGAGTTGTATCGCTGGACCACCCTCACTGTCGATGGCGGCCAGGTCTGGGCCAGTGACGGTTTGCAAATCACCCCTGACGCCTCCATGCACAAAGCACCGCCACTCGACACCGTGATTGTCTGCGGCGGTATCGGCATTCAACGCACTGTTACCCGCGAACACGTGTCATGGCTGCAAAGCCAGGCGCGTCAGTCCCGTCGCCTCGGCGCGGTATGCACTGGCAGCTGGGCCTTGGCTTGCGCCGGTTTGCTAGATGGTTTCGATTGCAGCGTGCACTGGGAATGCCTGGCGGCGATGCAGGAAGCTTTTCCGCGGGTAGCCATGAGTACTCGCCTGTTCACCCTCGACCGCAACCGTTTCACCAGCTCCGGTGGCACCGCGCCGCTGGACATGATGCTGCACCTGATCAGCCGCGATCACGGCCGTGAGTTGTCTGCCGCAATCTCGGAAATGTTTGTCTACGAACGTATCCGCAACGAACAGGATCACCAGCGTGTGCCGCTCAAGCACATGCTCGGCACCAATCAGCCGAAGTTGCAGGAAATCGTTGCGCTCATGGAAGCCAACCTCGAAGAGCCGATCGACCTTGACGAACTGGCGGTGTATGTCGCCGTCTCGCGTCGTCAGCTGGAAAGACTGTTCCAGAAATACCTGCACTGCTCACCGTCGCGTTACTACCTGAAGCTGCGTCTGATCCGTGCGCGGCAGCTGCTCAAGCAAACGCCGATGTCGATCATCGAGGTGGCGTCGGTGTGTGGCTTCGTTTCCACGCCGCACTTCTCCAAGTGCTACCGCGAATACTTCGGCATACCGCCGCGTGACGAGCGTGTGGGTTCCAACACGACACAGCAAGTGGCGATGATGCCGCTGCCACAAGCGCTGGTACTGTCGCCGCTGTCCGGGCCGTTGTCAGCGCTGAGCCAGGCGCGCAATGAGTCGACGTTTGCCAGCGTAAGGCTCTAAAACTCTCGGGCTACTGTGGCGAGGGAGCTCGCTCCCGCTGGGCTGCGCAGCAGCCCCAAAACCGGCAAATGCGGTCGTTCTGACAATCCGCATTCGCTGTTTTTGCAACCGCTTCGCGGTCGAGCGGGAGCGAGCTCCCTCGCCACAAGGAGAAGCCGCTCAGTGCTGAAAATCAGGCCCTATGGCTCTGCTGATACTGCGCCAACGCCGGCAGCAATTGTTTGTCGATAGCCTGGCGCACGGCCGGCAGGATGGTCGCGCTACTGGTGTACATCTGCTTGACCATGGTACGCAGCACGATTGCCCGTTCATCGTTCAAGCCCCGCACCGCACACTCGCAAGCCTGCTCGGCGGTGGAACCGATCGGTACTTGAAAACCCAGCGACTTGAGCTGGCCCAACAGGTCTTCCTGGTCAATCAAATCGGCGTGCATCATGACGCAAATCCTTCTTCTGGGAACGGTGTCGTGGTTCGATTCTGGTGGGGGTGCCTGGTGTGGGCAAGGGCGATTTGTCGCAATGGCCGCAATGGCTATGAACAGGTCGTTTTCGACTAACTTGCCAGCGAGCTGAGTGGGCACACTGGACTCAGCTCGCTTCACGAAGGTTTGGTCACCCTCGCATGGCAGCTCCTCAACAGTACCCTCTGCCTCGATCCTGTCACGGCTTGATCGGGGCTTTTTTTATCCGGGTTTTTTGTGTGTCTGTGCAGGTGCCATCGCGGGCAAGCCTTGCTCCTGCAGGGTCTTGTGTTGTTCACATTATTATCGAACGACGCAAATCCTGTAGGAGCGAGGCTTGCCCGCGATGAACGATGACGCGGTCTAGCGCTGTAGCACCAAAATGCGCGACAACAACTCATCCCGGTCGACATAGCAGCCCTGGAAATGCCGCGCCCCGGTGGCGGGGTCGAAGGCGTTGCGTGCATGCAGGGTGCGGCGGTTGTCGAAGCACCACAGCTCGCCGGGATTGAGCCGCTGCATCAAGCGGAATCGAGGCTCGCGGGTCATCGCAATGAAGCGCCGGTAAGCGCGATAGAGCCTGGGCATCTGCTCCACCGACGCATCGAACGGACCGCGCAGAAAATTCGCCATGCGGATTTCAGAGACCTGTCCCAGAGCATTCAGGGCGATGATCGGGGCCAGGCACCGGTAATCGCTGTGACGGTCCTTGTTGCGAAACTCCACGGGGATTTCGCAAAGGCTTTTGAATGACTCCGGATCTTCCAGGCGCAACGCATCGGCAATGGCAAAACCGTCGACGAAAATACTCTCGCCGCCTTCAGCATCGTTGATCAGGCAATGCAGGAATTGCAGCCCCGGTTGTAGCTCCCGCGTCGGCAAATCACTGTGCAGCGGCAGGTTGAAGGCGGTGTAGGCGTTGCTGTCGGCGTCGGCCCTGGATTGCACATTGAACAGCACGCCGAAATTGCTTTCGCGGATGAACGAAATGCGCTGGGCGATCAGCTTCAAGGAACCGGGTTCGGTGGGTACGCCACGGACCTGGGTCAAGCCGATATCGCGCACCGCCAGCAGCCATTGCAGCAAGGCGTCGTTGTCGGTCATCAGCGCCTGATATTCGAACACCGGCAACGACAAGTCGCTGTGCCAAAGCCGGGCTTTGGGCTTGTTGGCCAAGCGTTCGGCGCGGGACTCGTCGTCATAGGCATGTGCCCTCAGCCAGCCTGGATCGAAGCGGCTGAAGTGGCCGTCCTGCCACTCGATGCACAGGCAACCTTGAGCGTCGACAGTGGTTTGCGCCGGCATCAGGTTTTCCGGCACGTCGACAATTTCCAGCACCTGCTCACGTGTCACGCTATAGACGCATTGCGAGCAGGGGCAGTTGTCACGCAGCCATGGGTGGTGGAAGGGGCTGATGCGATTGTCGGCCCACTTCACCAGAACCCGATCCGCCAAAGCCTGCACGCCTGTCAGCGCGCTGATCAACGGATAAGTACGGAAGTCGGCAAAAGCGGCGGCGGTGTTCAATGGCGATCTCCTGGTTATTTTTTGGGTGGTAACCCGATCACTCGGCCGATGTATTCAGGGGTTGGCAGGTCGGTTTGCTCGGCGACGATGGCTTGCAGCTTGTCCAGGGTCTGTTCGCTGAAGGGCGTGGAACGAGGCCCGGCAAGGTCGACATGCAGAAGCATTTGTTCGTTGCCCGCCAGCTCTGTGTCATCACCGACCCGATGCAGGCTGTGGTAGAGGTGCAGGCGTTTGCTGTCGTGGGCGATGATCCGGGTATGCACTTCGACATCGGCATCGAGCTTCACCTCGTGCAGGTAATTGAGGTGCAATTCCAGGGTGAACAACGAGTTGCCGCTGGCTTCTCGATGGTTGCTGTCCATGCCGAGGCGATCCATCAGGGCATCGGTGGCGTAGCTGAAAATCAACAGGTAAAAGGCATCGCGCAGATGGCCGTTGTAGTCGACCCAGTCGGGGATGATTCTGGTCTGGTAGGTGGTGAGGGTGGGCATGTTTATCTCCAGGCACGATCGTTCCCACGCTCTGCGTGGGAACGCCTCCTGTGACGCTCTGCGTCACGTCGTTGGGACGCTCTGCGTCCCGGGCTGCATTCCCACGCAGAGCGTGGGAACGATCAACACATCACTCGCTGAAACTCATCCCGTGCTTCTCTTTGGTGGTCTTCACCGCCTCAAGCACCGCCAGCAGACAATCATCACGATAGCGCTCCAGCGCCGAAATGCTGTGCTTGCCCAACTGATCGCTGGTGCCATCGACCACATCGTCGATCAGCTTGTCAGTCAGTTCGGGGGCCGGCAGATAGGTCCATGGCAACTGCAACGCCGGGCCGAACTGCGTCATGAAGTGGCGCATACCGGCATCGCCGCCGGCGAGCGTGTAGGTCAGGAACGTGCCCATGAATGACCAGCGCAGACCCGCGCCAAAACGGATCGCGTCGTCAATCTCGCCGGTGGTTGCCACGCCGTCGTTGACCAGGTGCAGCGCCTCACGCCACAGCGCTTCAAGCAGACGGTCGGCTATGAACCCTGGCACTTCCTTGCGCACGTGCAGCGGGCGCATGCCGAGTGATTCGTAGACCTTCATCGCCGCTTGCACGGCTTCGGGTGCCGTGTTTTTGCCGCCGACGACTTCCACCAATGGCAACAGGTAAACCGGGTTGAACGGGTGACCCACTACGCAGCGTTCCGGGTGGGTCGAGCTCTCGTAAAACTCGCTGGGTAACAAGCCCGAGGTGCTGGAGCCAATCAGGGCATTGGGCTTGGCGGCGGCGCTGATCTTGCTGTGCAGGTCCAGTTTCAGCTCAAGGCGTTCCGGGGCACTTTCCTGGATGAAATCGGCGTCGCGAACACATTCTTCAATGGTCGAGACAAAACGCAGGCGATCCTGCGAGGCACCGGGTGCCAGACCCTGTTTTTCCAGTGCGCCCCAGGCATTGGCGACACGCTTGCGCAATACGGCTTCGGCACCGGGCGCCGGATCCCAGGCCACCACGTCGAGGCCGTGGGCGAGGGCGCGGGATACCCAACCGCTGCCGATGACGCCGCTGCCCAGCGCGGCGAAGGTTTTGATTTCGGTGATAAAGCTCATGGTGATTTCCTGAAAGATTCGATGAACCCCGTAGGAGCAAAGCTTGCTCGCGATAGCGGCATTAAAGTCGCAGACAATGCGTTGGATGTACCGACATCATCGCGAGCAAGCTTTGCTCCTACAGGTTATATGCAGATGGTTAACCGCGCTGGGTCAGGCCCATTTTCTTGCGGCCTTCAGCCGGGGTCAGTACGCGGGCGCCGAGACGGCTGAGGATTTCGCTGGCGCGTTCGACCAATTGGCCGTTGGTCGCCAGTACGCCCTTGTCCAGCCACAGGTTGTCTTCCAGGCCGACACGCACGTTGCCGCCCAGCAACACCGCTTGCGCCGCCATCGGCATTTGCATGCGGCCGATGCCGAAGCCAGCCCAGACGGCGTCTGCAGGCAGGTTGTCGACCATGGCTTTCATGGTGGTGGTGTCCGCCGGGGCGCCCCACGGGATACCCAGGCACAACTGGAACAGCGGATTGTCGAGCAAGCCTTCCTTGATCATTTGCTTGGCGAACCACAGGTGACCGGTGTCGAAGATTTCCAGCTCAGGCTTAACGCCCAGCTCTTGAATGCGTTTGGCGCCAGCGCGCAGCTGGGCCGGGGTGGACACGTAAATGGTGTCGCCATCACCGAAGTTCAGGGTGCCGCAATCGAGGGTGCAGATTTCCGGCAGCAGTTCTTCGACGTGGGCCAAACGGGTCAGCGGGCCGACCAGGTCGGTGTTCGGGCCGAACTCCATCGGGTTCTCGCCGGCGCCGATTTCCAGGTCGCCGCCCATGCCGGCGGTAAGGTTGACGATGATATCGACGTCAGCTTCGCGGATGCGCTCCATGACTTCGCGGTACAGCGCCACATCACGGCTGAATTTGCCGGTTTGCGGGTCGCGAACGTGGCAGTGAACCACGGTGGCGCCGGCCTTGGCCGCTTCCACGGCGGCAGCGGCGATCTGTTTCGGGGTGACCGGCACGTGTGGGCTCTTGGCGGTCGTGTCGCCAGCACCGGTGAGTGCGCAGGTGATGATGACGTCGTGGTTCATGAGGCGGATTCCTTCAGGCGTGGTGGTTCCGCTCGCAGCCCTGTCGGGCTGCGAATCGGTGGTTCGGTTCAGAAAAAGGAGCGGGTTACTTACTGGTCAGCTGCAGGTTTTCAGCTGCTGGTTTGCCGTCGAAAGTGGTCACACCTTCAAGCCAGCGTTTCTTGTCCTGCGGGTGATCCTTGAGCCATTGCTTGGCCGATTCGAAAGCGTCCTTGTGGTCCAGCAGCGGCTGCATCATCCGGCTCTCGTCTTCGGCGGAGAAGGTCAGGTTGCTCAGCAGGCGGCCGATGTTCGGGCACTGCTCGGCGTATTTCGGCGCGGTGACGGTCCATACCGTGGCCTTGCCTTCGTCCGGCCCAAGGGCGTTTTCGCTGCCGGAGAGGTAGGTCATGTCCACGTTGACGTTCATCGGGTGCGGCGCCCAGCCGAAGAACACCACGGCTTCCTTGCGACGCACGGCGCGATCGACGGCGGCAAGCATCCCGGCCTCGCTGGACTCGACCAACTGGAACTTGCCAAGGCCGAACTGGTTCTTGCTGATCATCGCCTTGATCTGGGTATTGGCTCCCGAACCAGGCTCGATGCCGTAAATCTTGCCGCCCAGTTCTTTTTCGAATTTGGCGATGTCGGCGAAGGTTTTCAGGCCTTTGTCGGCGAGGTAGGTCGGAACGGCGAGGGTGGCGCGGGCATCTTTCAGGCTTGGCGCTTCGAGCACCTTGACCTGGTTGGCCTCGACGAACGGCGTAATGGTCTGGGTCATCAGCGGGTTCCAGTAACCCAGGAACAGGTCCAGACGCTGATCGCGGATCCCGGCGAAGATGATTTGCTGGGAGGCGCTGGTTTGTTTGGTGTTATAGCCGAGGCCGTCGAGCAATACCTGGGTCAACGCGCTGGTGGCGATGACGTCGGTCCAGTTCACCACGCCCATGCGCACGTTCTGGCAAGAGGCGGGTTCGGCGGCCATGACGCTGGCGCTCAGCAAAGCGGTACCACTGAGTGCAAGAACACAGCTGCTGATCAGTCGTTTCATTCTCAGGTTCCTCGGCAGTTTCATTATTGTGGATCCGGTCATCTTTGCGTGCCGGTGATGCCAAGTTACGCAGCAACGCACCGATGAAAGCGCACTGCGGCGACCAGCTCTTGCACTGCAGCGACCTGACCTCTTGAATGCCGCTGGCAAGTGGCGTATCAACGTCCTCACGCTACCCGCCCTCTCGCTACTAGCCATCGAGTGCGCTCCATGTCCCAGGATTTCTATTTCTTGTTGATGCCGGGTTTCTCGGCCATTGGATTTATCTCGGCCATCGAGCCGTTGCGGGTCGCCAATCGTTTTCGTGGCGAGTTGTATCGCTGGCATGTGCTGAGTGCCGATGGCGGGGCGGTGTTGGCCAGCAACGGCATGTCGGTCAACGCCGATGCGGCGCTGGAGCCACTGAAAAAAGGCGCGACCTTGTTGGTGGTCGCCGGCTTCGAACCGTTGAAGTTCGCCACTCCGGTGCTGGAGCACTGGCTGCGCCGCCTGGGCAACGAAGGCGTGACCCTCGGCGCCATCGACACCGGCAGCTTCATCCTCGCCGAAGCGGGTCTGCTCGAGGGTCATCGTCTGACGCTGCACTGGGAAGCCATCGACGCCTTTAAGGAATCCTATCCACAGCTGAGCGTTACCCAGGAGCTGTTCGAGATTGATCGTCGGCGCATCACTTCCGCTGGCGGCACCGCCTCTATCGATTTAATGCTCGATTTGATCGCCCAGGCCCATGGCCCGGAACTGGCGATCCAGGTCAGCGAGCAGTTCGTGCTCGGCCGCATCCGCCCGCGCAAAGACCACCAGCGCATGGAAGTCGCGACACGCTATGGCATCAGCAACAAGAAGCTGGTGCACGTGATCGGCGAGATGGAACAGCACAGCGAACCGCCGCTGAGCACGCTGGAATTGGCGGAATCGATCAAGGTGACGCGGCGACAGTTGGAGCGACTGTTTCGGTTGCACCTGAACGATACGCCGAGCAATTTCTATCTGCGGTTACGGTTGGAAAAAGCGCGGCAATTGCTGCGCCAGACGGACATGAGCGTTCTGGAAGTGAGCATTGCCTGTGGGTTTGAGTCGCCATCGTATTTCACCCGCAGCTATCGGGCGAAATATGAGCGATGTCCGCGAGAAGACAGGCGTACCGCAAAAGCATGATTCTGAAAACAACGAAAAACCTGTGGGAGCCAGCCTGCTGGCGATAGCGGTCTGGCAGACACATAAATATCGACGGATGCACCGCCATCGCCAGCGGGCTGGCTCCCACAGTTAATTTGTTCTGTCAGGAATACCGGTTATTTCTTCATCAGCGCCGAACACGCCGCCTTGTAAGCCTCATGCTGATACTTGTTCAGCGTCTCTGGCAGCTGGACACTGAATTTCTTGCACTGCGCCGTGATGGTCTGCGGAGACAGCAGCGTCACCTCGCAATTCTCCAATAACTGGAAAACCCCTTCGATCTTGAACGTGGTCGGCCCACCGGCGAATTCGCCTTTCTTGCCGCGCTTCTTGATCGCGATGCGGTCGATGGAGTTCTCCCGGACAAACGACGCCACCTGCGCGGCGAACAACTTGACGTTGGCCGCCTCGTCATCATCGTCCAGGGCAATTTTCTTGGTATTGAGGGCGACGTGACCCAGGTTCGTACCGTCGAGAGACGCCACGGCAATGATCGCTTCGCTGCCCTTGATTTCGATGCCACAGACTTTCATGTTGAATCCCTTGACTGGCTGATGGCGTGAAGCTTACAGCTCAAGTTGACTGGCGGTGATCCCAAAAGCCGCCGCGATTTTTTCGCGTGTGGCCTTGCGAGGCTTGGCAACGGTTTCCTGCTGAGCGAAAGCCGGTTGGGAAATGCCCATGCGTTTGGCCACTTCATCCTGAGTAAGGTTCAAGTGTTCGCGCCAGGCGCGGATGGGAGTGGCGCCATCGACGATACGACTGACAACATCATGAGGGATCAAGTCGGGTTCGATCTTCTGCGCCACATATTGCGCATAAGGAATGACCACGAAGGCTGGATTGCCTTCGGCGTCATTGATGATTTGGATGTCAGTAGGTGCGTTCATCGCGTTTTTTGACCTCTTGAATACTGACCACTTTGATCGCGCCCTCCCAATCGAACATGACCCGATAGTTACCGACACGCAGTCTATAGGCGAAGTCATGACCGACCAGTGCTTTGACATTGCCTACATCAGGCATGTCTGCCAGCGCCGTGATTGCATCACGGACCTGGCACTGATGAGCGGAATGCAATTTCAGCAGTTGCTTAACGGCCTTTCGAGTCCAGTGAATGCTGTTCATGGAAGAATATAAGTCTTTTATAAGATTTGCGAATCTTTACTTATATTTTGCAGTTGGCCAATTCACAACAATTGTCAGCATGTTGCGTGAAAAGCCCATCGGTTGGGGCTTTCAAGTAATACGTGTAGGTGAGGTCAGAACGTGTTGTGGGAAGAGGGGAAAACGATGCTGAAAGCTGGATGCGGTTCCAACTTTCAGCGGAAGATTAAGGACTATTCCTGCCCAATCGACTCCAAAAACTCCGACCGTTCATCACTCATTCGTGCCACACAATCGTTCTGCGCCATGGTGAACGCCTTGCTGCCGGTTGTCGCCGGGAAGGCTTCGACGGCGCAGTCGGCGTCGCGGGTTTTCAGCCATTGGGCTTGGGCGGCCTTGATTTTGGCGGTGATGTCGGCCAGTTGCGACGGGTTCTTGCCGTAGAGCGACTGCATGCGCTCGTTCAGGCTCTTGAGGTTTTCGCTGAGCAGGTCTTCGGCGGTGGTTTTGCTGAAGGCCGAGCATTCCAGGGTCTGGACGTCGTTTTCGACTTTGTCGCAGGGATTGTCGTCGGACTCCTGCGCTGCGTGTACGCCGGTCGCAATCAATGCCAAAGCCACAAGGATGGATTTCATTCAGGTCGCCGCTCTATTCCAGTGATGCGGCGAATTCTGGCGCAAGCGGACGGCCTTGAACAGGTCGCCAACAGTGCCTGGCGACGACCCTTTGTCGCGGATTGACGCTTTCGGCAATTCCCCTGTCGTTTTTGCACCCGGCTGCCCCCGCACCGAGGCATATGCTGGCCCCAAAGCGCCGGCAGACGATTCGGCGCATGAATCGCTAACAAGGGGACAGCCTGATGAGCCCAGCCGAATTGCACGCCGACAGCATCGTTATCGACGGGCTGATTATTGCCAAGTGGAACCGTGAACTGTTCGAAGACATGCGCAAGGGCGGCCTGACCGCAGCCAACTGCACCGTGTCGGTGTGGGAGGGCTTCCAGGCCACCGTCAACAACATTGCCGCCAGCCAGAAACTGATCCGCGAGAACAGCGACCTGGTGATGCCGGTGCGCACCACGGCAGACATTCGCAAGGCCAAGGAAGTCGGCAAGACCGGCATCCTTTTCGGTTTCCAGAATGCCCACGCCTTTGAAGACCAGATCGGCTATGTCGAGGTGTTCAAGCAGCTCGGGGTTGGCATCGTGCAGATGTGCTACAACACCCAGAACCTGGTGGGCACCGGTTGCTACGAGCGTGACGGCGGCCTGTCGGGCTTCGGTCGTGAAATCGTTGCCGAGATGAACCGTGTCGGCGTGATGTGCGACTTGTCCCACGTTGGCTCCAAGACTTCCGAAGAAGTCATCCTCGAATCGAAAAAACCGGTCTGCTACTCCCATTGCCTGCCGTCGGGGCTCAAGGAGCACCCGCGCAACAAGTCCGATGAAGAACTGAAGTTCATTGCCGACCACGGTGGTTTCGTCGGCGTGACCATGTTCGCGCCGTTCCTCGCCAAGGGCATTGATTCGACCATCGACGACTACGCCGAAGCCATCGAGTACACCATGAACATCGTCGGTGAAGACGCCATCGGCATCGGCACCGATTTCACCCAGGGTCACGGCCAGGACTTCTTCGAATACCTGACCCATGACAAGGGCTATGCCCGCCGCCTGACCAGCTTCGGCAAGATCATCAACCCGCTGGGCATCCGCACCGTCGGCGAGTTCCCGAACCTGACCGAAACCCTGCTCAAGCGCGGCCATTCCGAGCGCGTGGTGCGCAAGATCATGGGCGAAAACTGGGTCAATGTCCTAAAGGACGTCTGGGGCGAATAAGCCACCGCACTTCTGAATCCTTTCCTGCGGCCGTCCGCGCCGCAGGCAACACAACGAATTTTCTGGAGTTAAGTTTCCATGGCCAAGATCGCCCCGCAATTGCCTATCGAAGTCGACAGCGAAACCGGTGTCTGGACCTCCGACGCCCTGCCGATGCTGTACGTGCCACGGCATTTCTTCGTCAACAACCACATGGGCATCGAGGAAGTGCTGGGCGCCGAAGCCTATGCCGAAATCCTCTACAAGGCCGGCTACAAATCCGCCTGGCACTGGTGTGAAAAAGAAGCCGAGTGCCACGGCCTGGAAGGCGTCGCGGTGTTCGAGCACTACATGAAGCGTTTGTCGCAACGTGGTTGGGGCCTGTTCAAGATCCAGGACATCGACCTCGACAAAGGCACCGCCAGCGTCAAGCTTGAACACTCGGCATTCGTCTACGTGTACGGCAAGGTCGGGCGCAAGGTCGACTACATGTTCACTGGCTGGTTTGCCGGTGCGATGGACCAGATCCTCGCCGCCCGCGGCAGCAAGATCCGCACCGTGGCCGAGCAAGTCTACGGTGGCTCCGAAGAGGGCCACGAAGACGGCTTGTTCATCGTCAAGCCGTTGTAAGTCGAGGAACCCGCCATGGCTTTCGAAGCAATGTTCCAGCCGATCCAGATCGGCAAACTGACCATCCGCAACCGCGTGCTCAGCACCGCGCACGCCGAGGTTTACGCGACCGACGGCGGCATGACCACCGACCGGTACGTCAAGTATTACGAAGAGAAGGCCAAGGGCGGGATCGGCCTGGCGATCTGCGGCGGTTCGTCCGTGGTTGCCATCGACAGCCCGCAGGAGTGGTGGAGTTCGGTCAACCTGTCCACCGACCGCATCATTCCGCATTTCCAGAACCTGGCCGACGCCATGCACAAGCACGGCGCCAAGATCATGATCCAGATTACCCACATGGGCCGTCGCTCGCGCTGGGATGGTTTCAACTGGCCGACCCTGATGTCGCCGTCTGGCGTGCGTGAGCCGGTGCACCGTGCCACTTGCAAGACCATCGAGCCGGAAGAGATCTGGCGGGTGATCGGCAACTACGCGCAAGCCGCGCGCCGTGCCAAGGCCGGTGGCCTGGACGGTGTCGAACTGTCGGCCGTGCACCAGCACATGATCGACCAGTTCTGGAGCCCGCGCGTCAACAAGCGTACCGACGAATGGGGCGGCACCTTCGAAGGCCGGATGAAGTTCGGTCTGGAAGTCTTGAAAGCCGTGCGCGCCGAGGTCGGCGACGATTTCTGCGTCGGCATGCGCATCTGCGGTGACGAGTTCCACCCGGACGGTCTGTCCCATGAAGACATGAAGCAGATCGCCAAGTATTACGACGACACCGGCATGCTCGACTTTATCGGCGTCGTGGGTTCGGGTTGTGACACTCACAACACCCTGGCCAACGTGATTCCGAACATGAGTTATCCACCGGAGCCGTTCCTGCACCTGGCGGCCGGTATCAAGGAAGTGGTCAAGGTTCCGGTGCTGCACGCGCAGAACATCAAGGACCCGAACCAGGCCACGCGTATTCTGGAAGGCGGTTACGTCGACATGGTCGGCATGACCCGCGCGCACATCGCCGACCCGCACCTGATCGCCAAGATCAAGATGGGCCAGATCGACCAGATCAAACAATGTGTCGGCGCCAACTATTGCATCGATCGTCAGTACCAAGGCCTGGATGTGTTGTGCATCCAGAACGCGGCGACCTCCCGTGAATACATGGGCCTGCCGCACATCATCGAAAAAACCACCGGCGTGAAACGCAAAGTGGTGGTGGTCGGCGCCGGTCCTGCGGGGATGGAAGCCGCTCGTGTTGCCGCCGAACGTGGCCACGACGTCACCCTGTTCGAGAAGAAAGAATTCATCGGCGGGCAAATCACCACCGCCTCGAAGGCGCCGCAACGGGACCAGATCGCCGGTATTACCCGCTGGTATCAACTGGAACTGGCACGCTTGAAAGTCGACCTGCGCCTGGGGACCGCGGCAGATGCGCCGACCATCATGGACCTGCGTCCGGACGTGGTAGTGCTGGCCGTCGGCGGCCATCCGTTCATCGAGCAGAACGAACACTGGGGCGCGGCTGAAGGCTTGGTGGTCAGCAGCTGGGACATCCTCGACGGCAAGGTGGCGCCAGGCAAGAACGTGCTGGTCTACGACACCATTTGCGAGTTCACCGGCATGTCCACCGCCGACTTCATTGCCGACAAGGGCAGCCAGGTCGAGATTGTCACCGACGACATCAAGCCGGGCGTCGCCATCGGGGGTACGTCGTTCCCGACTTACTACCGCAGCATGTACCCGAAAGAAGTGATCATGACCGGCGACATGATGCTGGAGAAGGTCTACCGCGAAGGCGACAAGCTCGTAGCGGTGCTGGAAAACGAATACACCGGCGCCAAAGAGGAGCGGGTAGTCGATCAGGTGGTCATCGAAAACGGTGTGCGCCCGGACGAGGAAATCTACTACGCGATGAAGGAAGGCTCGCGCAACAAAGGCCAGATCGACGTCGAAGCCTTGTTCGCGATCAAGCCGCAACCTTGCCTGGAGCAGAGCGGCGACGGCTATCTGTTGTTCCGTATCGGCGACTGCGTGGCCCAGCGTAACGTGCATGCGGCGATCTATGACGCATTGCGGCTGTGCAAGGATTTCTAAGAGCTTGTTGATAGATCGTTCCCACGCTCTGCGTGGGAATGCCTCAATGGACGCTCTGCGTCCGCTGTTGGGACGCGGAGCGTCCCGGGCTGCATTCCCACGCAGAGCGTGGGAACGATCATTCGGCCAGACCCCGTGTCTTTGGGAGCAACACCTATGTTGAACACCCTTCTTCCAATCCTGTTGTTCGCTGCCCTGGGCCTCGCGGTTCTCGGCGCGTTGCGGCGGGTAGCCATGTGGCGCCGGGGCCGAGCCTCGAAGGTCGACCTGATCGGCGGTCTGTTCGCCATGCCCAAGCGTTACATGGTCGACTTGCACCATGTCGTCGCGCGGGACAAGTACATCGCCAACACCCACGTCGCCACGGCCGGCGGCGCGGTGGCGTCGATCGTGCTGGCGATTGTGGTGCACGGTTTCGGTCTGCATAACCGCATCCTCGGTTATGCCTTGTTGTTGATGTCGGCGGTGATGTTCGTCGGCGCGATCTTCGTTTACCTGCGTCGGCGCAATCCACCTTCGCGCCTGTCGAAAGGCCCGTGGATGCGCCTGCCGAAAAGCCTGCTGGCGTTCTCGGCCTCGTTCTTCCTGCTGACCCTGCCGGTGGCCGGGATCTTGCCGGAAAACTTCGGTGGCTGGCTGTTGGCGGCAGTCCTCGGTGTCGGCGTGTTGTGGGGCGTGTCGGAGCTATTCTTCGGCATGACTTGGGGCGGGCCGATGAAACACGCCTTCGCCGGCGCCCTGCACCTGGCCTGGCACCGTCGCGCCGAGCGTTTTGGTGGCGGTCGTTCCACCGGTTTGAAGCCGCTGGACCTGAATGACCCGAATGCGCCACTGGGCGTGGAAAAACCCAAGGATTTCACCTGGAACCAGCTACTCGGTTTCGACGCCTGCGTGCAGTGCGGCAAGTGTGAAGCGGCGTGCCCGGCCTTCGCCGCTGGCCAACCGCTGAACCCGAAAAAGCTGATTCAAGACATGGTCGTCGGCCTTGCTGGCGGCACCGATGCCAAGTTCGCCGGCAGCCCGTATCCCGGCAAAGCCATCGGCGAACACGCTGGCAATCCGCATCAACCGATCGTCAATGGTCTGGTGGACGCCGAGACGCTGTGGTCGTGCACCACCTGCCGCGCCTGCGTCGAGGAATGCCCGATGATGATCGAGCACGTCGACGCCATCGTCGACATGCGCCGCCATCTGACCCTGGAAAAGGGCGCGACCCCGAACAAGGGCGCCGAAGTCCTGGAAAACCTGATCGCCACCGACAACCCGGGCGGTTTCGCACCGGGCGGACGGATGAACTGGGCGGCGGATTTGAACCTCAACCTGCTCAGCGAAAAGAAATCCACCGACGTGCTGTTCTGGGTCGGCGATGGCGCCTTCGACATGCGCAACCAGCGCACCTTGCGCGCGTTCGTCAAAGTGCTGAAAGCGGCGAAAATCGACTTCGCCGTACTCGGCCTCGAAGAGCGCGACAGCGGCGACGTGGCGCGACGCCTGGGCGATGAAGCGACCTTCCAGTTGCTGGCCAAGCGCAACATTCAGACCCTGGCCAAGTACAGCTTCAACCGCATCGTCACCTGCGATCCGCACAGCTTCCACGTGCTGAAAAACGAATACGGCGCTTTCGACGGCAACTACCTGGTGCAGCACCACAGCACCTACATGGCAGAAGTCATCGAGGCCGGCGCGCTCAATCTCGGCCAGCACAAAGGCGACAGCGTCACCTATCACGACCCGTGTTACCTGGGGCGCTACAACGGCGAATACGAGGCGCCACGTCAGGTCCTGCGTGCGCTCGGGATTGAAGTCAAAGAGATGCAACGTTCCGGTTTCCGCTCGCGCTGCTGCGGCGGCGGCGGCGGTGCGCCGATCACCGACATTCCGGGCAAGCAGCGGATTCCCGACATGCGCATGGAAGACATCCGCGAGACCGGCGCCGAACTGGTGGCCGTGGGTTGTCCACAGTGCACGGCAATGCTCGAGGGCGTGGTTGAACCGCGGCCACTGATCAAGGACATCGCCGAACTGGTGGCCGATGCGCTGCTTGAAGAGGACGCGGCCAAGCCCGCCGCGCCGGCCAAACGTGAACCCGCGGAGGTGCATTGATGAGCGACATTATCCGCCGCGACCCCCGTGCCGAATGGATCGCCCGTAACCGTCTGCATCCGCTGCACGCCGCCATGCAACCGGCGCAGCACAGCTGGATGGGCCCTAACGGGGTCATCCGCAAGAATCCCCATGGCATCGGCTTTATCGGCCCCAACGGGATCAAGCGCATCGACCGCAGTGGCGCTCAACAGGGCGGGACCGCCAAGCGCACCGCCGCCGTTGAAGTGCAATTGCCGCTGCATCAAGTGACCCAGCCCGCGTTCAACATCTGCGTGGTGCCGGACATGGTCGGTGGCCGTTTGGGCAGCCACGACCGCGATCTGTTGGGTCTGGCCCATCAGCTTGCCGGCAAGGACGGCGCCGTGTTGGCCGTGGTCTTCGGTGAACACAAGGAAAGTACGTTTGCCAACGCAGGTGTCGATCGCCTGCTGGTGCTTGATGGCGAAGCATTCAATGGTTATGCACCGGAGCAGCGGGTCCAGGGCCTGCGAGCTGTGGATAACCAGTTCAATCCGCGCCACTGGCTACTGCCGGACAGCCGCAGCGGTGGCGGCGAATTGGGTCGGCGTTTTGCCGCGGCGCTGGGCGAACGTCCGGCCACGCGTGTCTGGCAGGTCAAGGATGAGCAATGCATCGGCCGCGCCGGCGCCGGTCTGCAAGACTTGGCCCGGCCGTTAGCGCGTTTGATTCTGGCCGCCGTTGAATGCGCCGAACCGGTCAGCGAAACCCGTCACGAAGCGTTGCCGGTTGAGTTATCCACAACCGTCGCCCGCAGTCTCTCGCGCATCGAGGATCTGGGGGCGGTGGCGGTGGACCCGGCGGCGATTCCCATGGCCGAAGCCGAATTCATTTTCTCCGGCGGCAACGGGGTTAAGGATTGGGATTTGTTCCACCAGACCGCCGCGGCGCTCGGTGCCACCGAAGGTGCTTCGCGGGTGGCGGTGGACGATGGCTTCATGGCCCGCGACCGCCAGGTGGGTGCGTCAGGTACCTGGGTCACAGCGCGGGTGTACGTGGCGGTGGGTATTTCCGGGGCGATCCAGCACCTGCAAGGCATCGGTGCCTGCGACAAGGTGGTGGCGATCAACCTTGATCCGGGCTGCGACATGATCAAACGGGCCGACCTGTCGGTGATCGGCGAGAGCGCCGAGATTCTTCGAGCCTTGATCGCGGCGGTAGAGGCTTACCGCAACGACGCCAAGCGCGATGCGGCTTAAGGGAAGGAAAGGGTTATGAGCACGAAAATCATCAGCCTGGTGTCCATCGGCGCCCACCCGACCTCCGGTCGGCCACGCCGTGCGGAGCAGGATGCGCGGGCGGTGGAACTGGGTCTGCAACTGGCTGGGGATAACTTGCAGGTACTGCATGCCGGCGATATTGCCGAGCCGGCGCTGCGCGCCTACCTCGGCATGGGCCTTGAGCAACTGCATGTGCTGGAACAACCGCAAGGCGCCGATGCATTGCCGGTGTTGAGCGCTTATCTGCGTGACGCGGGGGCGCAAGTGGTGCTGACCGGCAGCCAGGCGGAAACCGGCGAGGGTTCCGGCATGTTGCCATTCCTGCTGGCGGAAGGTCTTGGCTGGCCGTTGGTCGTGGGGCTGGCACAGGTCGAGTCCATCGACGGTGATTCGGCGCTGGTGCTGCAAGCCTTGCCGCGCGGTCAGCGTCGTCGCTTGAAGGTACGTCTGCCGTTTTTGGCAACTGTGGATAACGCCGCGCCCAAGCCTCGTCAGAGCGCCTACGGTCCTGCGCGACGCGGGGTGTTGCAGGCCGATGAGGTTGAAGTCGTCGACGATGAATTGTTGTCGGTTGCCACGCTGCAACCGGCCAAGCCGCGACCAAAGCGCTTGAAAGTGATCAAGGCCAAAAGCGGGGCGGACCGGATGAAAGCCGCGACGGCCAAGGCCAGTGGCGGAGGAGGGCAAGTACTCAAAGGCGTGACGGCCCAAGCCGGGGCCGAGGCGATTCTCAAACTGTTGATTGAGGAAGGTGTTGTGCGCTGACGTTGAATCTCACGCTGCATCGCCTGTAAAAACAAGCTTGCCGCTGGCGCGTTGCTGCGCCATGAGCGCCTGCGTTAAAAACGGCTTTCGCAGCGTCGTTACCTGGCAGATCGCACCGTATCCGATGATTGGGATTACGCGTGAAGCCGATCTGATGTATCAGACTTGGCAGATCCGGTGGCGGGCGAGCCTAGCAGAACTGATAGTGTTGCCTTCAAGGACGGTTTGTTAGGGTACCGATCAGTTAGTACCCGCTTGCCGAACCTGGCCTTTCAGCGCCAGGTATTACTTCGCGGGTTATCAGGTCTCATCAAGGACGCTATTGATGCCCATCGCCCGCAACATCCAACCTCTGAAATCCTGCCTGGGAGAAACCCGGTTCGCTCGAACCTTGCTGCTCGCCAGCAATCAGCAGCAAAGCGTGCTGGCCGAACTGGACCGCACCGGACCAAACCCTTTTGCCTATTCCCCCTATGGCCTGCAAAGCGCCCAGAGACGGGCGGGGACGCATCTGGGTTTCAATGGGCAGTTCAAGGAAGGTGCCACGGGTTGGTATCACCTGGGCAATGGCCATCGGGTCTATAGCCCGGTGTTGATGCGGTTTCATAGTCCGGATCGGTTGAGTCCATTCGGGAAGGGTGGGATCAATTCTTATGCCTATTGCATGGGAGATCCGGTCAACGCTACTGACCCGACAGGCCAAGTCCCAGAATGGCTTCAACCAATACTGACAATCGGCTTACATGTTGGAATTATCGCTGCAACCGCGATAACCGCAATCGCTAATCCCCCTGCGGGACTGGCCCTCTGGGCTGCCCGCACCAGTTTAGTTGGATCTCCAGTGGCAATCGCAGGGTCTGTCATGCAACTGGCAGGTTACAAAGAAGAAGGCAGAATCGTCTCTGCGATAGGCACGACCTTTTCCATAGGTGCTGTCACTATCAGAGCGGGCGTTGGAATACAGAAAATTATCAGCGAGAACAATCCTTTGTTGCAGATGCGTAAAGGTCTCGGAAATCTTTTTACCGTTAATAAAAAACCCACCGCCGCCCGCGGTGTAACTTCCAGTAGTCCCCAACCTGGGGAGCCGGGTCTTGAATTAAGTCGATTGTCATCGACCATCGCAGCGGTTCCTGAAACTACGTCTAACCAGTTAATCAGACAAACGGAGGAAATCGTTTCGAGACTCTGAAAAATGATTTGAGAATGCTGGCAGTTGGAAGCAATCGCATATTCAGCGGTTACTCATCGGTCGTGCACCAACAAAACTTAATTTTTTCAGTAGCCGATACGTGTTTACCCACAATCCCTGTTGGCGCTTCTGTGGATAACATGTTCGCGCCTCGCTGCGACCCACGCAGAATAAGGTCTGCAACCCATAGATCAATTAATAACCAGCGCAACTTATGGTGTTTCAACGTTTTTTATCCACCTAAGGCCATACTTGCCCCCAATCTCTGTTGGCGCTTCTGTGGATAAGGTGTTTGCGATCCGCTACGAGCCACGTAGATCATGGCTTTCGAGCGATTGATTAAAGAATGATCAATAGGCGCTATAAACCCTGATTATGGATAAGTCACGGATTTTCTTGGGTTTCTGTGGAAAAAATTTGCAGCGAAACCACACTTGTCCCCAATAGCTGTGGGTGGAGGTGTGGATAACTTGTTTGCGGAAGGCTAGAGGGGGCGGATCGTATAGCTCTGAACGAAATAGATCATATTTCGTACAGAATCCTGTAGGAGCGAGCCTGCTCGCGATTAACCTGAGAACCCCGCGGGGTGTCAGGCTGCCTGCGTCATCGTTGACGCCCATCGCGAGCAGGCTCGCCCCTACAGGGGGGCGGTGGCGTCAGCCTTGGACAGGAACGCCTTTGAGGTATGGCGCAGGCTCGGCGCCCAGGTTGCTCAACAGGCGCTCGCTGTACCAATCCACAAAGTTCACCACACCAAACTCATAGGTCTTGGAGTAAGGCCCTGGCTGGTAAGCGGTGGAGTTGATGCCGCGCTGGTTCTCTTCAGCCAGGCGACGGTCCTGGTCGTTGGTGGCGTCCCAGACCTGGCGCATGCGCTCGACGTCGTAGTCCACGCCTTCGACCGCGTCCTTGTGCACAATCCACTTGGTGGTGACCATGGTTTCCTGGGCACTGATCGGCCACACGGTGAACACGATGATGTGGTCGCCCATGCAGTGGTTCCAGGAGTGCGGCAGGTGCAGGATGCGCATCGAGCCCAGGTCCGGGTTCTTGATGCGGCCCATGAGTTTTTGGCAGCCCTGTTTACCGTCCAGGGTCATCGATACGGTGCCCTTGAGCAGCGGCATGCGCACGATGCGGTTGCGCAGGCCGAAACTGGCGTGGGCGTAAGGGATCTTTTCGGCTTCCCAGGCGGCGGCGGAAGCGGCAACGTGATCCTTGAATGCCTGGTCGGCGCGCGGGTCGGTGACGTCGTCCCATTCCAGCAGGGTTTTCAGCAGTTCCGGGTGCGACGCGTTGCAGTGGTAGCACTCGCGGTTGTTTTCCAGCACCAGTTTCCAGTTGGCCTTTTCCATCAAGGTGGTGGTGATCGCCACCTTGGTGTTTTCCATGTCGTACGGTTCCATGTAATGGCTGAGCGTCGACAGGAAGTCATCGATGGCCGGCGGGTTCTCCGACAGGCTGATGAAAATGTAGCCGCCGGCGGTTTTCACGTTCACCGGTTTGAGGCCGTATTGCTTCATGTCGAAGTCGGCGCCCATTTCGGTGCCGGCGAACAGCAGGCGACCGTCGAGTTCGTAGGTCCACTGGTGGTAGTGGCAGACCAGTTTGGCGACCTTGCCTTTTTCACTGGTGCACAGGCGCGAACCGCGGTGACGGCAGACGTTATGGAACGCATGCACTACACCTTCGGCGCCGCGGATCACGATGATCGGATTCTTGCCAACCTGCAGGGTCAGGTAGTTGCCCTTGGCGGGAATTTCGCAGGTCATGCCGGCGATCAACCACTCTTTCTGAAAGATTTCCTGCATGTCGATATCAAACAGACGCTCGTCCGAGTAAAACGGCTGCGGCAGCGAGAACGTGCGCTCACGCTCTTGCAGCATCTGCGCGGTGGCCTTGCGTGCGGGTTCCAGCGGATCGCCCAGGCTCAGGGTAGTAGTGACGTCCATCGTTTAATCCTCAAGGCCATTCTGTGTGGCCGGCGAAAGTGGCTAATCAGGTGTACTGCTAACGGTTGCTACGCAAGGTGTAAAGAATGTGTCTTGGTATGGGGCGAGTGTGGGGCCGCCGCTGGCCAGAACCTTATCCATGGGCGACATGGTGCAATCTGTTCCCGACGCGCAACCCCCGGTACTTGCGGGCTGGTCGCGATAAGCATGTCAATGTCGCAGATAGGTAAATGGCTGATCTGCGCTATACGCAGAATCGCCAACATGAAGGCCGACAGTCGGCCGTGGAGATCAGCATGTCCAACAACTTCCTGAACCCGGTAACCACCCAGACCTGGGCCAATGGTCGACACATCGTCCGTTGCGTCAAAGTCATCCAGGAAACCTGGGATGTGCGCACCTTCTGTTTCATGGCCGACCAGCCGATCATGTTCTTCTTCAAGCCGGGGCAGTTCGTTACCCTGGAGCTGGAGATCGAAGGCCAACCGATCATGCGTTCGTACACCATTTCCAGCTCGCCGTCGGTGCCGTACAGCTTCTCGGTGACCATCAAGCGCGTGCCGGGCGGCAAGGTCTCGAACTGGTTGCACGACACCCTGCACGAAGGCCAGGAACTGGCGGTGCACGGGCCGGTGGGCTTGTTCAACGCCATCGACTTCCCGAGCCCGAAAGTGCTGTACCTCAGCGGCGGCGTCGGGATCACGCCATGCATGTCCATGGCGCGTTGGTTCTACGACACCAACGCCAACGTCGACATGACCTTTATCCACAGTGCCCGTTCACCGAAAGACATCATCTACCACCGCGAGCTGGAGCACATGGCGTCGCGGATCGACAACTTCAGCCTGCACCTGATCTGCGAGAAGCACGGCCTGGGCGAGCCTTGGGCCGGTTATCGCGGTTACCTGAACCACAAGATGCTGGAATTGATGGTCCCGGACTTCCTCGAACGCGAAGTGTTCTGCTGCGGGCCGACCCCGTACATGAACGCGGTCAAGCGCCTGCTGGAGAACGCCGGCTACGACATGAAGCGTTATCACGAGGAATCCTTCGGCGCCACACCACCGGAAGCCCGTGCCGATGCGGTCGAGCAAGCCGAACAAGCGGCCGATGCGCCCGAAATCGATGCCGCGGACTTGCATCAGGTGGAGTTCATCACTTCAGGCAAGAGCATTCGCGTGGCCCCCGGCGAAACCGTGCACGCCGCTGCAGCGAAAGTCGGGCTGATGATCCCGAAAGCCTGTGGCATGGGCATCTGCGGCACCTGCAAGGTGATGAAGCTCGGTGGCGAGGTGGAGATGGAGCACAACGGCGGGATCACCGAAGAAGACGAAGCCGATGGGTTCATCCTGTCGTGCTGCAGCGTGCCGAAGGGCGACGTGCGTATCGAGTTCTAACAGCCGCGAAATTGATCGTTCCCACGCTCCGCGTGGGAATGCAGCCTGTGACGCTCCGCGTCACGACGGTATCGGGCGTCACCCAGGTGTTGAAGTTGGAACGCGGAGCGTTCCTGGAGGCGTTCCCACGCAGAGCGTGGGAACGATCACGATACAACGCGTTTCCACTGATCGTTCCCACGCTCCGCGTGGGAATGCAGCCCGTGACGCTCCGCGTCACAACGGTGTTCGACGTCGCACAGGTGTTGAAGCTGGAACGCGGAGCGTTCCTGTAGGCGTTCCCACGCAGAGCGTGGGAACGTTCGGTTCATATTAGTGCGACATCACTTCACGGATGTCGCGGGCCAACTCTCGTACACGTTCTTCTTCGGTATCCCACGAACACATGAAGCGTGCGCCGCCGTTACCGATGAAGGTGTAGAAACGCCAGCCCTTGCCTGTCAGCGCGGCGATGGCCGGTTCCGAGAGTTGCAGGAACACGCCGTTGGCCTGTACCGGAAACATCAACTCGACACCGGGAATGTCACTGACCAGTTCGGCGAGCAACTGCGCACAGCGGTTGGCGTGGTTGGCGTATTTGAGCCAGGCGTCGTTTTCCAGGATGCCGACCCACGGCGCCGACAAGAAGCGCATCTTCGACGCCAGTTGCCCGGCCTGTTTGCAGCGATAGTCAAAGTCTTCCGCCAGTTTGTGGTTGAAGAACAGAATCGCCTCGCCCACGGCCATGCCGTTTTTCGTACCGCCAAAGCACAGCACGTCGACACCGGCCTTCCAGGTCAGGTCTGCCGGCGAGCAACCGAGGAATGCGCACGCATTGGAAAAACGCGCGCCGTCCATGTGCAGATTCAGCCCGAGTTCCTTGCAGGTGGCGCTTATCGCGCGGATTTCGTCCGGGGTATAGACGCTGCCCACTTCGGTGGCCTGGGTCAGGGTCACGACGCGGGGTTTCGGGTAATGGATGTCCTGGCGCTTGAGCGCGACTTCGCGGATCGATTCCGGTGTCAGCTTGCCGTTTTCAGTACGGGCGATCAGCAGCTTGGAACCGTTGGAGAAAAATTCCGGCGCGCCGCATTCGTCGGTTTCGACGTGGGCGGTTTCCGAGCAGATCACGCTGTGGTAACTCTGGCACAGCGACGACAGGGCCAACGAGTTGGCGGCGGTGCCGTTGAAGGCGAAAAACACTTCGCAATCGGTTTCAAACAGTTTGCGGAATCCGTCGGAGGCGCGGGCGGTCCATTCGTCGTCACCGTAGGCGCGCTGGTGGCCGTGATTGGCCTGTTCCATGGCCGCCCAGGCTTCAGGGCAAATGCCGGAATAGTTGTCGCTGGCGAATTGTTGGCTCTTATCGGTCATGGCCTGCTTCCGTGATCGGGACGCTTATGGTGAAGCGCCTCGTGGTCAATGATGGTGCGCACTTTACCGAAGATCGTCCGGGGAGTACGTGGGATGTTTCTGTCAGAAAGATACAAGGATGCCGGGCAATTATGCACATGACTATGCCCCTAAAGCAGCGCGACGGTGCACTGGACCTGCTCAAGTGGTTGGCGCTGCTGAGCATGGTGCTCGATCACCTGCGATATGTCGGTTATTCCGTCGATCTGTTGTATGTGCCGGGACGTTTGGCGTTCCCGTGGTTTTGTCTGGTGATGGCAGCGAACCTGGCGCGCAAGCCGGCCCAGGCGAACGCTGGACAGTGGCGCTATCTGGGCTGGTTGCTGCTTTTCAGTGCGCTCAGTGAAGTTCCTTACCGGATGTTTATTGCCAATCCCGACACGCTGAACGTCATGCCCACACTTGTCCTTGGATTGCTGGTGGCCCGTGGCTGGCAGCAACCGGCGCTTCAATTGCGTTTGCTGGCGGTGGCTGCACTGCTGCTGGCGGGTTTTTTTTCGCAGCGTGTGATGTTCGGTTTTTTTGGCGTGTTGTTGCCGTTGGTACTGCTGTGGGTGATCCATCGTCCATGGTATTTCGCGTTGCTTGCGGGGCTTGTCTGTCTGGCCGCCAATCAATGGCAGGTGCTGTATTACTCCGTTCGGCTGGGCAGTCATGTGGCTGTGGCGGCCATCATCACTTGTCTGATTGCGCCATGGCTGGGGCTGTTCCTGTTGCGACATGCCCGTGACGCAAAACCACCGCCGATGCGACGCTGGGCGTATGCGCTGTATCCGGTGCATTTCCTGGTGTTGCTCGCAGTGCGACAGGCCATCGCCTGACCCGACCCCTGTGGCGAGGGAGCTTGCTCCCGCTGGGCTGCGCAGCAGACCCGACGCCTGTGCATGCGGTCTGCCCGTCAGCTCGTGGTTATCGCTTTTGCGACTGCTTCGCAGTCGAGCGGGAGCAAGCTCCCTCGCCACAAAGGCATCCACTGGCTCGGCCATTTCACGCCATGTCGTAAACGCACCTTTGCGTGGCGCCCGTAGGCATTTGACCCTTCGAAGCCAGTCATACCATCGCTATCAAAGGGCACTGCCGAAACGCCAGTGCCTCACCGAGACGAATGGCGCACAGATGCCGCTGGGAGAGACGCGATGTTCAGCAAGCAAGACCAGATCCAGGGTTACGATGATGCACTGCTGGCGGCGATGAATGCCGAGGAGCAACGTCAGGAAGATCACATCGAGCTGATCGCGTCGGAGAACTACACCAGCAAGCGCGTGATGCAAGCGCAAGGCAGCGGCCTGACCAACAAGTACGCCGAAGGCTATCCGGGCAAGCGCTACTACGGTGGCTGCGAGCACGTCGACAAGGTCGAGGCCCTGGCCATCGAACGCGCCAAGCAGCTGTTCGGCGCCGATTACGCCAACGTCCAGCCGCACTCCGGTTCCTCGGCCAACAGCGCCGTGTACCTGGCCTTGTTGAACGCCGGCGACACCATTCTGGGCATGAGCCTGGCCCATGGCGGTCACCTGACCCACGGCGCCAAAGTGTCGTCCTCGGGCAAACTCTACAACGCCGTGCAGTACGGCATCGACACCAAGACCGGCCTGATCGATTACGACGAAGTCGAGCGTCTGGCCGTCGAGTGCAAGCCGAAGATGATCGTGGCCGGCTTCTCTGCCTACTCAAAGACCCTGGACTTCCCGCGCTTCCGCCAGATCGCCGACAAGGTCGGAGCGCTGCTGTTCGTCGACATGGCCCACGTGGCCGGCCTGGTCGCTGCCGGCCTGTACCCGAATCCGCTGCCGTATGCCGATGTGGTCACCACCACCACCCACAAGACCCTGCGCGGTCCACGTGGCGGCCTGATCCTGGCCAAGTCCAACGAAGAAATCGAGAAGAAGCTCAACGCCGCGGTCTTCCCGGGTGCCCAGGGCGGCCCGCTGATGCACGTCATCGCCGGTAAAGCGGTGTGCTTCAAGGAAGCGCTGGAGCCAGGCTTCAAGGCTTACCAGCAACAAGTGATCGACAACGCCCAGGCCATGGCCGGCGTGTTTATCAAACGCGGCTACGATGTAGTGTCCGGCGGCACCGATAACCACTTGTTCCTGGTCAGCCTGATCCGCCAGGGCCTCACCGGCAAAGAGGCGGACGCAGCACTCGGTCGCGCCCACATCACCGTCAACAAGAACGCTGTGCCGAACGACCCGCAGTCGCCGTTCGTGACCTCCGGCCTGCGTATCGGCACCCCGGCCGTGACCACACGCGGCTTCAAGGTGACCCAGTGCGTAACGCTGGCCGGCTGGATCTGCGACATCCTCGACAACCTCGGCGATGCCGATGTCGAGGCCAATGTCGCCCAGCAAGTGTCGGCCCTGTGCGCGGACTTCCCGGTTTATCGCTGAGCGCGGTTTTGGAGTAAATGACTATGCAACGCTATTCGGGCTTCGGCCTCTTCAAACACTCCCTCAGCCACCACGAAAACTGGCAGCGCATGTGGCGCACGCCGACCCCGAAAAAGGTCTACGACGTGGTTATCGTCGGCGGTGGCGGGCACGGTCTGGCGACCGCCTACTACCTGGCCAAGGAACACGGCATCACTAACGTGGCCGTGGTCGAGAAGGGCTGGCTGGGCGGCGGTAACACCGCGCGCAACACCACCATCGTTCGCTCCAACTACCTGTGGGACGAGTCGGCGCACCTGTACGAGCATGCGATGAAACTGTGGGAAGGCCTGTCTCAGGACCTCAACTACAACGTGATGTTCTCCCAGCGCGGCGTATACAACCTTTGCCACACCCTGCAGGACATTCGTGATTCCGAGCGTCGAGTCAGCGCCAACCGCCTCAATGGTGTCGACGGTGAGTTGCTCGATGCCAAGCAAGTGGCCGACGAGATTCCGTATCTCGACTGCTCGAAGAACACCCGCTACCCGGTGATGGGCGCGACCGTCCAGCGTCGCGGCGGTGTCGCCCGTCACGATGCCGTGGCCTGGGGTTTTGCCCGTGCCGCCGACGCGCTGGGTGTGGACCTGATCCAGCAGACCGAAGTGATCGGTTTCCGCAAGGAGAACGGCGTGTGCATCGGTGTTGAAACCAACAAGGGCTTCATCGGCGCCAAACGCGTCGGCGTGGTCACTGCCGGTAACTCCGGACACATGGCCAAGCTCGCCGGTTTCCGTCTGCCGATCGAATCGCACCCGCTGCAGGCGCTGGTGTCCGAGCCGATCAAGCCGATTATCGACAGCGTGATCATGTCCAACGCCGTACACGGTTACATCAGCCAGTCCGACAAGGGCGACCTGGTGATCGGCGCCGGTATCGACGGCTACAACGGCTACGGCCAGCGTGGTTCGTATCCGGTGATCGAGCACACCATCCAGGCCATCGTCGAGATGTTCCCGGTGCTGTCGCGAGTGCGCATGAACCGTCAGTGGGGCGGCATCGTCGACACCACCCCTGACGCTTGCCCGATCATCTCGAAAACGCCGGTACCGAACATGTTCTTCAACTGCGGTTGGGGCACCGGTGGCTTCAAGGCAACACCAGGCTCGGGCAACGTGTTTGCCGCGAGCCTGGCCAAGGGTGAAATGCACCCATTGGCCGCACCTTTCTCCATCGACCGTTTCCACAACGGTGCGTTGATCGATGAACACGGCGCTGCTGCGGTTGCCCACTAACAGGAGAAATCCCCATGTTGCATATCTTCTGTCCTCACTGCGGCGAACTGCGCTCCGAAGAGGAATTCCACGCATCCGGCCAGGCGCACATCCCGCGTCCACTGGATCCGAACAGCTGCACCGACGAGGAGTGGGGCGACTATATGTTCTTCCGCGACAACCCTCGCGGTCTGCACCATGAACTGTGGATTCACGCCGCCGGTTGCCGTCAGTACTTCAACGCCACCCGCGACACCGTGACCTACGAGATTCTCGAAACCTACAAGATCGGCACCAAGCCACAATTCACCGACAAGACCGATAGCCCGAAAGCGGCCAGCACGGCTCTGGGAGAGAAGGTATGAGCCAGATCAATCGCCTGTCCAACGGCGGACGGATCGACCGCAACAAAGTGTTGAGCTTCACCTTCAACGGCCAGAGCTACAAAGGCTTTGAAGGCGATTCGCTGGCCGCTGCACTGCTGGCCAACGGCGTCGACATCATCGGTCGCAGCTTCAAGTATTCCCGTCCGCGCGGCATCTTCGCCGCCGGTGCCGAAGAGCCGAACGCGGTTTTGCAGATCGGCGCCACCGAAGCCACACAGATTCCCAACGTACGCGCCACGCAGCAAGCGCTGTATCAAGGTTTGGTCGCCACCAGCACCAACGGCTGGCCAAGCGTGAACAACGACATGATGGGGATTCTCGGCAAGGTCGGCGGCAAGTTGATGCCACCGGGTTTCTACTACAAAACCTTCATGTACCCGCAATCGTTCTGGATGACTTACGAGAAATACATTCGTAAGGCCGCCGGTCTTGGCCGCTCGCCGACCGAGAACGATCCGGACACCTACGACTACATGAACCAGCACTGTGACGTGCTGATCGTCGGCGCCGGCCCTGCTGGTTTGGCGGCAGCCTTGGCTGCTGCGCGCAGCGGTGCCCGGGTGATCCTGGCGGACGAACAGGAAGAGTTCGGTGGCAGCCTGCTCGACTCCCGCGAAAGCCTCGACGGCAAACCTGCCGTGGAATGGGTCGCCAGCGTTATCGCCGAGCTGAAGAACACCCCGGACGTGCTGCTGTTGCCGCGCGCCACGGTCAACGGTTACCACGATCACAACTTCCTGACCATTCACGAGCGCCTCACCGATCACCTCGGCGACCGCGCACCGATTGGCCAGGTGCGTCAGCGCATCCACCGTGTTCGCGCCAAGCGCGTCGTACTCGCGACCGGCGCTCATGAGCGTCCACTGGTCTACGGCAACAACGACGTGCCGGGCAACATGCTGGCTGGCGCTGTCTCGACTTACGTGCGCCGTTACGGTGTGGCACCGGGCAAGAAACTGGTGCTGTCGACCAACAACGATCACGCCTACCGCGTGGCACTGGACTGGCTCGACGCCAGCCTGCAAGTGGTCGCCATCGCTGACGCCCGCAGCAATCCGCGTGGTGCGTTGGTTGAAGAGGCGCGCGCCAAAGGTATCCGCATCCTCACTGGCAGCGCCGTGATCGAAGCTCGTGGCACCAAGCGTGTGACCGCAGCCCGTGTGGCCGCGATCGATGTGAAGGGACATAAAGTCACCAGCCCTGGCGAATGGCTCGACTGTGACATCGTCGCCAGCTCCGGCGGCTACAGCCCGGTGGTGCACCTGGCATCGCACCTGGGCGGCAAGCCGATCTGGCGTGAAGACATCCTCGGTTTCGTACCGGGCGAAGCTCCGCAAAAACGTGTATGTGTCGGCGGTATCAATGGCGTCTATGGCCTTGGTGATTCCCTGGCCGATGGTTTTGAAGGTGGCGTGCGCGCGGCCAGCGAAGCCGGTTTCGGTCCGGTCGAAGCGACCTTGCCCAAAGCCCTGGCGCGTCTCGAAGAACCGACCCTGGCGCTGTTCCAGGTGCCGCACGAAAAGAACACCGCGCGGGCTCCGAAGCAATTCGTCGACCTGCAAAACGACGTCACCGCCGCCGCTATCGAACTGGCGACCCGCGAAGGCTTCGAATCGGTCGAGCACGTCAAGCGCTATACCGCATTGGGCTTCGGCACCGATCAGGGCAAGCTCGGCAACGTCAATGGCCTGGCCATCGCTGCCCGCTCGCTGAACGTGACCATCCCGCAGATGGGCACCACCATGTTCCGTCCGAACTACACGCCGGTAACGTTCGGCGCCGTGGCCGGCCGTCACTGTGGGCACATCTTCGAGCCGGTGCGTTTCACTGCACTGCATCACTGGCACCTGAAAAACGGTGCCGAGTTCGAAGACGTCGGTCAGTGGAAACGCCCTTGGTACTTCCCGAAATCCGGCGAAGACATGCACGCCGCAGTCAAACGTGAATGCAAAGCCGTGCGCGACAGCGTTGGCCTGCTGGACGCTTCGACCCTGGGCAAAATCGACATTCAAGGCCCGGATGCACGTGAGTTCCTCAACCGCATCTACACCAACGCCTGGACCAAGCTCGACGTGGGCAAGGCTCGCTACGGCCTGATGTGCAAAGAAGACGGCATGGTGTTCGACGATGGCGTGACGGCATGCCTGGCCGACAACCATTTCGTGATGACCACCACCACCGGCGGCGCTGCACGCGTGCTGCAATGGCTGGAAATCTACCAGCAGACCGAATGGCCGGACCTGAAGGTGTACTTCACTTCCGTGACCGATCACTGGGCGACCATGACGTTGTCCGGGCCGAACAGTCGCAAGCTGCTCAGCGAAGTCACTGACATCGATTTGAGCAACGAAGCGTTCCCGTTCATGACCTGGAAAGAAGGTCTGGTCGGTGGCGTGCCGGCGCGGGTGTTCCGGATCTCGTTTACCGGTGAGCTGTCGTACGAAGTCAACGTGCAAGCCGACTATGCGATGGGTGTACTGGAAAAAATCGTCGACGCCGGCAAGAAGTACAACCTGACGCCGTACGGCACCGAAACCATGCACGTGCTGCGGGCCGAGAAGGGCTTCATCATCGTCGGTCAGGACACCGACGGCTCGATGACGCCGGACGACTTGAACATGGGCTGGTGTGTCGGTCGCACCAAACCGTTCTCGTGGATCGGCTGGCGCGGGATGAATCGTGAAGACTGTGTGCGTGATCAGCGCAAACAACTGGTTGGCCTCAAGCCGATCGATCCGAACAAATGGCTGCCGGAAGGTGCGCAACTGGTGTTCAACACCAAGCAGGCGATCCCGATGACCATGGTCGGCCACGTGACCTCCAGCTACGCGCACAACTCCCTGGGCTATTCGTTTGCCATGGGCGTGGTCAAGGGCGGCCTGAACCGTATGGGCGAGCGCGTGTTTGCGCCGCTGGCGGATGGCAGCGTGATCGAGGCGGAAATCGTTTCTTCGGTGTTCTTCGATCCGAAAGGCGAACGCCAGAACGTGTAACACCACAGTCGATCGTTCCCACGCTCTGCGTGGGAATGCATCCCGGGACGCTCCGCGTCCCTGAAAAGAGGCGCTCCGCGTCCAAAGAGCGGACGCAGAGCGTCCATGGCGGCATTCCCACGCAGAGCGTGGGAACGATCAACATGCAAGAATTCAGGAAAGGTGCTTTATGACCGCAGCCAATGTTTACCAACAACGCCCAACCACTGGGGCCAAGGCCGAGTCGTCGCTGCATCACGCCGACCTCGCCAGCCTGGTGGGCAAAGGTCGCAAGAATGCCGGCGTGACCGTGCGTGAGAAAAAACTTCTCGGCCACCTGACTATCCGTGGCGATGGCCACGATGCCGCGTTCGCCGCTGGCGTGCACAAAGCGCTGGGCATCGAATTGCCGGGCGCGCTGACCGTCATCGTCAAGGGCGAAACCAGCCTGCAATGGATGGGGCCGGATGAGTGGCTGCTGATCGTGCCGACCGGCGAAGAGTTCGCCGCCGAGCAAAAACTGCGCGAAGCACTGGGCGACCTGCACATCCAGATCGTCAATGTCAGCGGTGGCCAGCAGATCCTCGAACTGAGCGGTCCGAACGTGCGCCAGGTTTTGATGAAATCCACCAGCTACGACGTGCACCCGAACAACTTCCCGGTGGGCAAGGCTGTCGGCACGGTGTTCGCCAAGTCGCAACTGGTGATCCGCCATACCGGCGAAGACACCTGGGAACTGCTGATCCGTCGCAGCTTCTCGGATTACTGGTGGTTGTGGTTGCAGGATGCTTGCGCCGAGTACGGGCTGAGCGTTCAGGCCTGACGCCATGCTCACGACTGCTTTTGTGGCGAGGGAGCTTGCTCCCGCTCGGCTGCGAAGCAGTCGTGAATCCTGAGCCCGCGTTCCTGCTGAAGGATCGCGGTAGCTGGTTTTGGGGTCGCTGCGCGACCCAGCGGGAGCAAGCTCCCTCGCCACAGGGTTCGCTCTGTTTACTGGTTTTTGTAGCAGGAGTCACCGCACTATGAGCCGCGCCCCAGATACATGGATTTTGACCGCCGACTGCCCCAGCGTGCTCGGCACCGTGGACGCGGTGACTCGCTTTCTGTTCGAGCAGGGCTGTTACGTCACCGAACACCATTCCTTCGATGATCGGCTCTCGGGCCGTTTCTTCATTCGCGTGGAATTCCGTCAGCCGGACGGCTTCGACGAACAGTCGTTCCGCGCCGGTTTGCAGGAGCGCGGTGAATCCTTCGGCATGACCTTTGAACTGACGCCGCCGCATTACCGGCCGAAAGTGGTGATCATGGTTTCCAAGGCCGATCACTGCCTTAACGATTTGCTCTACCGCCAGCGCATTGGCCAATTGTCGATGGACGTTGCCGCCGTGATCTCCAACCACCCGGACCTGAAACCGCTGGCCGACTGGCACCAGATTCCCTACTACCACTTCCCGCTCGACCCGAACGACAAACCGTCGCAAGAGCGTCAGGTGTGGCAGGTAATCGAAGAGTCCGGTGCCGAGTTGGTGATCCTTGCGCGCTACATGCAGGTGCTGTCGCCGGAGCTGTGCCGCAAACTCGACGGCAAGGCGATCAACATTCACCACTCCCTGCTCCCGGGTTTCAAGGGCGCCAAGCCCTATCACCAGGCTTACAACAAAGGCGTGAAACTGGTCGGCGCTACCGCCCATTACATCAACAACGACCTGGACGAAGGCCCGATCATTGCCCAGGGCGTGGAGGTGGTGGATCACAGTCATTACCCCGAAGATCTGATCGCCAAGGGGCGGGATATCGAAGGGCTGACCCTGGCGCGGGCCGTGGGTTATCACATTGAACGGCGGGTGTTTTTGAACGCGAACAGAACGGTCGTTCTTTAGATCGCTATCGCTGGCAAGCCAGCTCCCACAGGGTTTTGTGTCGCTCACAAATCTTGTGGCCGCCCCGGTCCACTGTGGGAGCCGGCTTGCCAGCGATGAGGCCATAACAGACAACACAAGACACACAGGCAACAACCCGAGCAATCAACGCGCCGCCGCTCCATGGCGACGCGACCGCTACATAAAAACAACAGCGAGGTGAAAGCATGTCTGGCAATCGTGGTGTGGTGTATCTCGGCGCTGGCAAGGTCGAAGTACAGAAAATCGACTATCCGAAAATGCAGGACCCGCGCGGCAGGAAGATTGAACATGCCGTCATCCTGCGCGTGGTTTCCACCAATATCTGTGGTTCCGACCAGCACATGGTGCGCGGCCGTACCACCGCACAAACCGGCCTGGTGCTGGGCCATGAGATCACCGGTGAAGTGATCGAGAAGGGCAGCGACGTCGAGAACCTGCAGATCGGCGACCTGGTTTCGGTACCGTTCAACGTGGCTTGCGGGCGCTGCCGTTCCTGCAAGGAAATGCACACCGGCGTGTGCCTGAGCGTCAATCCGGCACGTCCCGGTGGTGCCTACGGTTACGTCGACATGGGCGACTGGACCGGTGGCCAGGCTGAATACGCCATGGTGCCGTACGCCGACTTCAACCTGCTGAAACTGCCGGACCGCGACCGGGCCATGGAAAAAATCCGTGACCTGACCTGCCTCTCCGACATCCTGCCAACCGGTTACCACGGCGCAGTGACTGCTGGCGTTGGCCCGGGCAGCACCGTGTACATCGCTGGCGCAGGCCCGGTCGGCCTGGCCGCTGCCGCTTCGGCGCGCCTGCTGGGCGCGGCGGTGGTGATCGTCGGTGACGTCAACACCATCCGTCTGGCCCACGCCAAGGCCCAGGGTTTTGAAATCGCCGACCTGTCCCTCGACACCCCGCTGCACGAGCAAATCGCTGCGCTGCTGGGCGAACCGGAAGTGGATTGCGCCATCGACGCCGTCGGCTTCGAAGCCCGCGGCCACGGCCACGACGGCGTGAAACACGAAGCCCCGGCCACCGTACTCAACTCGCTGATGGGCGTGGTACGCGTAGCCGGCAAGATCGGTATTCCTGGCCTCTACGTGACTGAAGATCCGGGTGCCGTCGACGCCGCCGCGAAAATGGGCAGCTTGAGCATCCGCTTCGGCCTCGGCTGGGCCAAATCCCACAGCTTCCACACCGGTCAGACCCCGGTGATGAAGTACAACCGCCAACTGATGCAGGCCATCATGTGGGACCGCATCAACATTGCCGAAGTGGTGGGCGTGCAGGTAATCAGCCTGGATCAGGCACCGCAAGGCTATGGCGAGTTCGATGCGGGCGTGCCGAAGAAGTTTGTGATTGATCCGCATAAGATGTTTAGTGCGGCGTAAAATTTTTGAAGTGTGCGGAGGGCGACGTGATGTCGCCCTTTTTTATTTTATTGTTAGCTCAGTTGTCTCTTATTGATGCTCCCTGTTGTTTGGCCGATTCAGATAGTATTTTTTCCAGTTTTTTGTTGAGCTTTTCTTTTTGCTTCGTAAGGGAGTTTATTTCTTTATTTAAGCTTTTCTTTTGTTTTGCGGTTAAAGGGCGAGGGCTGATTTTATCGTTTTTATGTTTGAACCAAAGACCTTGTTCTTGTAAGTTGTTTTTTTGTTTCCATGCGTAGTAGTTTGCTGGCTGATCATACGCTGCCGAAATTTTAAGACCGACGTTTGTGATTCTTTCCCTGTATTGGGAGGCTTTGTCCGGATTTTTAAGTATGTCGAAATCTGACTTTATTCTGTCTGTGATATCGGCATCTGGAGAAGTTGTCCGGTTAGTGGAGGCTATGGGCGCGCTCAAACTGTCCCTTGATGTGCTTAAGCTTTGTGAAGACGTTCCAAGTAGCCTTTGGTCTTCACTTCGACTTGCCGCATTAGTATTTTTCCGGAGAATACTTCTACGAGGCATATGTCCAGTATCATCCCTTTCATTCACTGGATCCCCCAAACAATACCCATACGCATTCAACCCACCCTCCCCAAACGGACTCCAACTTTCCGGGCTGTTAAAACGCATCAACACCGGGTTAAACACCCGATAACCATTGCCCAGCAAATACCACCCCGTCACCGGATCCGGACGTTCGCCGTTGAAGCCGAGCAGGCTGAGCAAACCGTTCTCTTCCGGGCGATGACCATAGGGCGAGTACGCGAGAGGATTGAGACGAGCCGCGTCGAGTACGTTCAACACTGAGCGCTGTTCATCGGTGGCAAGCAATTGCGTGAGCCCACCACATTGCTGAGCCAGTACTTGATCGTCGTGCTGCATGATCGACCGTTGCAGCGTGCCTTGAATCTCGGTAGTCAAGCGATCTTTCTGGTAGAAACGCCGAGTCGTGGCTTGTACCGTCGGCGTGCAATCAACCAGTCGATCCAAGGTCGTAGTGGTAGCGGCAGAGCAGCGTCTCGCATTTGGGCAGCATGGGTGGGCTTACTGAATGAAGGTGCGATCCAGGATTTCACTGTGAAGTAACTGTTCAGGGCTGCCTACTAGCGGTTCTGATAGTGCCGTAGGTGTTTGTGACGAGCGGGCAGGAAATGCATGCCAGCCTTCGGAACATGCCCTCGCTTACCCGGTCAAACCGGCAACTTTGCGCTCGTTAACGGGCGTTATTTGTGACACACGAGGATGCCCGGATGAAGATTTCACGCGGTTTAGCATTGGCTTCGCTGTTGACCCTGGTCGCCAGCCCAGTCTTCGCACAGTTCAGCCTGGGCGATGCGGCCAGTGCGATTGCGGGCATGCAGGACGACAACGCAGCCGTCGAGGCCGCGCCGACGGCTGAAACAGCCGACCTGCTGGGTGCGCTCAGCCAATTGAATGTGACACCGGAGCAAGCCATCGGTGGCGCCGGGGCCATGCTGGGGCTGGCGAAGAATCAGTTGAGTTCAACCGACTATTCGGCGTTGGCCAAAAGTGTCCCGGGCCTTGATCAACTGTCCGGCCTCGGTGAACTGAGTGCTCTCGCCGGTTTACTAGGATCAAGCGGCAAGGCCGCGGGCCTGGACAACGCCCTGGGCAACATCAAGGACACCACCGACCTGAACAACGCCTTCAGCGCGCTGGGCATGGACACCGGCATGATCGGCGTGTTTGCCCCGGTGATCCTGCAGTACTTCGGTCAGCAGGGTGTCGGTGGTTCGCTGTTGCAAAGCCTGGGCGGGATCTGGGGCGCCGGTACCAGCAGTTGATTCAATGGCTTTCGGCGCGCAAGGCGTCGATGCGTTGGTCCTTCTCGGTCCAGAGCTGGTTGACCCAGTTCTGGACCGTTTCACGAAACCGCGGATCGTTTTCGTAATCGCCCTGCCACAGCGTCGGCTCGAGTTCGCGAGTCTTGATGTCGATGATGACCCTGGGCACGTTGCCGCTGATCAAATCCCAGAACCCGGGAATCGTTTGCTGTGGGTAAACCACCGTCACGTCGAGAATCGCATCCAGTTGTTCGCCCATCGCTGCCAGCACAAATGCCACGCCACCGGCCTTGGGTTTAAGCAGGTGGGTGAACGGCGATTGCTGCTGCGCACGTTTTTCGGCGGTAAACCGGGTGCCTTCCAGGTAGTTGACCACCGTCACTGGCTGGCGCTTGAACAGCTCGCAGGCCTGTCGGGTGATTTCCAGATCCTTGCCGGCAAGCTCCGGGTGCTTCGTCAGGAAGGCCTTGGTGTAGCGCTTCATGAAAGGGTAATCCAGCGCCCACCAGGCCAGGCCCAGAAATGGCACCCAGATAAGCTCTTTCTTGAGGAAGAATTTGAAGAACGGCGTGCGTCGGTTCAGCGTCTGGATCAGCGCCGGGATATCGACCCAGGATTGATGGTTGCTGATCACCAGATAAGACGTGTCGCGCCGCAGATCGTCGCCACCGCGAATGTCCCATTGAGTGGGAATGCACACGCGAAAGATCAGCTTGTCGATTTCCGACCAGGTCTCGGCGATCCACATCACCGACCAGGAAGCGTAATCGCGCAGACGACCGGGCAACACCAGTTTGAGCAGGGCAAACACCATCAAAGGCCCAATCAGGACCAGAGTGTTGAGCAGTAATAGCAAGGCAACGAAACAGCCGGTGAGCAGGCGGCGCATAGGCAACTCTTGAAAGCATTTGGGCGCGCCATGATAAGCAGCTTCGGGCGGCAGGCCAAATCGGTGGTGACGAATGTTTCACCATGGAGCCGCTAACCTCGGGGGAACGATCAGGTTAACCACGGTCTAAAATTGCGCTGCTCACTTCTCATGGAAGCCCACTACGTGAAATCTCTCCTTGCCCTGCTTTCCCTCATCGCCCTGCCGGCTCTGGCCGCCGAGCCAACCCTGTACGGGCGCTATGAATACATCGCCTTGCCGGAAATCGGCGGTGAAGTGCTCAAGGCCAAGATGGACACCGGCGCCCTGACCGCATCGCTGTCGGCCAAAGACATCGAAACCTTCACCCGCGACGGCGAAGACTGGGTGCGTTTCCGCCTCGCCACCAAAGATGCGAGCAACAAAGTCTACGAACATAAAGTCGCACGAATCAGCAAAATCAAAACCCGTTCCGAAGAGGACGAAGACGAAGACGTGGCTGCACCGACCAAGCGGCCGGTGGTTGACCTGGAGTTGTGCCTGGGTAACGTCAAACGCACGGTCGAGGTCAACCTGACTGACCGCAGCAGTTTTAATTACCCGTTGTTGATGGGTGCCAAAGCGTTGCGTGAGTTTGGGGCGGCGGTGAATCCGGCGAGACGGTTTACGGCGGACAAGCCGGATTGTTGATAAGAAGAGGGCTCAAGCACGGCAGAACTGCCAGGGTGTGATTTCGGCTGGTATCAAGCCTTCGGCGTTGTCGCATCATCAAAAGTCGCTGACTCACCTCGAAGTACCACGCGCCAGTTGTCAATTGGCTGTGCGCCAGTCCAGTCAGGATGGCGCACGTCTACGTAACTCTACGCATTCTGCTTAAGGAAAAAACTGTCCCGCTTCCTCGGCGTCTTGGTTCCCGTTTCCTTTCTAGAGTTATGAAAGTTTCCTTAATTCTGAATTGATTTCTGAAGGTTGGTTTATTTTAGATTCGGCGAAATAGTTTCTGTATTTTTGTAGTTTATAGGAATACATGACTTTTGAGTGTAAGTCACGTACAGCAATGTCTTTAGGAGTAGAGAGGGCATCGGTTCGAAATTCACCGCTCTCCTCATAAAAGCTTCTGACTACCTTGAACTTTTCGTTGGTGTCTGGTGTTTTCTGAGCGAAGCTTAATATTTGGTCTAATAATTTATTGTTGTCCGTTTCGACTGCTTTGGTGTATGTTTCGATTTCTTTAATGCTTTTTTTGTTCAGGTTCAACATGGTTTCTTCTTTGCCGACTTGATAGCCTAGCGTTTGCCCGTTGTAGCGCATCCCTTGTTTCTCATGCGTTATGTTGAAAACTACCTCTTGATGTGTAGTCGGTGTTCTAAGTTTTTTTGGGATTCTGCCCAAAAAAGTATTTTTAAAACCTTTCCAAGCGCTCATGAATATATTTGAGTGCCCTGTGGGGTCTGCCCCAAGAACTGGCTCTCCATCGCAATATGCGTATGCATTGATTCCTCCCCTCCCAAACGGACTCCAACTGTCCGGACTGTTAAACCGCATCAACACCGGATTGAACTGTCGATAGCCATTACCCAAATGATAATGCCCGGTCACCGAGTCTGGCCGTTCGCCGTTGAAACCGAGCAGGCTGAGCAAACCGTTTTCCGGCGGGCGATGGCCATAGGGTGAGTAGGCAATGGGATAAGGTCGGGTTGTATCGAGGGCCTCCAGTACTGAACGTTGCTGGTCGGTGGCGAGGAGTGTGGTGTCGATCTTGTCGGCGCGAACCTGGCGTTGAGCCAGCAACTGGTCGTCGTGCTGGAACAGGCTGGTCTGTACGCCGCCGCCCACTTCGGTGGCCAAACGATTGTTGCAGTAAAAGCGCTGGATGTCGGTCTGAGCGCTCAAGCGATCGAGTGGGTCATAGCGGTAGCGACTGAGGACGGTTTCGCGAGTTGTAGTAGGCATTGGCTGAGCTCCAGGCGAGGTCGGTAGCGTCGGCCTTTAGCTTCGGAGTTTTATCAGTCTTTGCCTACTATCAGAACTGCTAGTGTTTCCTCGTCGCAGGCTAAACCTTCGGCATCGTCGCAATCATCGAAGGCCGCTGGCTCACCTCGAAATACCACGCGGCCCAAGACATATTGTTACGGGTAAATATGTCTGACCCCCGTTTCCCTTGGTTGTGTGTTGTTGATCGGGTTCTTGTAGGCCATGTACTGCGCAGAGTGCGTCACGGCTTGGGTTTAATATTTTAGCCATGGTTCGAGTTCAGTAACACGGAGTTTTCTCTTTGCGCGACGCTGGAGCTCTGTTCCTCTTATCTCTCCATTAGCCTGCACGGCCAAGCGCTCTCTTGTGTGTATTTCGGCGCCAAGGTTGGGAATTTGGCTAAATTTATCAAGCTGTTCATCTGGTATGTTGTTGGTTGAGTTAACCCATTTCAAAGTCGATGATTTTGTGGCTCCGTGAGCCGCTCTGTTAGACGTAAGTCCCAATGTTGCAACATAGTTTGGGTTGAGCGCGGCAGAAGAGTAAGAGGGGCCAATGCTGGAAAGAGAACTCTGATTCATGCTCTGGTAGGGCGAAGGCATTGGCACTGAGGGCAAGTTATCCACACTTGAATATGATTTAATCGCATCGTGATTTGATAGGGCGCTTCTCCTGTTACTAATTGAACTGGCGCTTTCGAATGTGGAGTTAATTTTAGATGCAGTTGAGGTAGGTGTTCGTAATAATTTATCGGATGTCCTGCCAGCGAGTTTTAATGTTGGTCGCGGAATTGCAAAACGTTTGAAGTATACATATACCTTTCCGCTTGGATCGTGCCGATTCCTCGGATCCCCTCCACAGTACACATACGCGTTGACTCCACCCGCCCCGAACGGACTCAAATAATCCGGACTTAAAAAGCGCATCAACAGAGGGCTATATATTCGATGTCCATTGCCCAGCGAATAATAGCCTGTCATTAATTCCTGAAATTCCCCATTAAACCTAATCTGACTCTGCGAAGCGCTCAACTGACTATGACCGTAAGCAGAGTAGGCAATGGCATTACTCCCGGCCGTGTCGATGGCATTCAACACCGATCCCGAATGATCAGTTGCTAACAGGATCGTTTTGCGAATTTGCGTAGTCATTGATTGATCTCCGAAAACAGCTGTGAAATCAGTGTCGGAGATTCATCAGCGCTTGCCTACTATCAGAACTGCTAGTGTTTCCTCGTCGCAGGCTAAATCTTCGGCATCGTCGCAATCATCGAAGGCCGCTGGCTCACCTCGAAATACCACGCGGCCAATTGCGGATTGGCCGTGCGCCAGTCCAGATCAGGATGGCGCAAGTCCACGTAACCCAAGGCACATGCCACACTGATTGCCGCCACGTCGAAATGGCTGGTCAGCTCGGCAATCGCGTCTTTTTCCAGCAGCGCCAGAGCACGGCGGATTTTGTCGCGCTGGCCGTCGAGGTAGGCGGCCCAGTGTTTTTCAGCGGGGCGCAGGGCGACTTCGTAGCGCACCAGCACGGCGGCATCCATGATCCCGTCGGCCAGCGACGCGAGGGTCAGGCGCCGCCAGCGGGCGGAACCTTCGCGAGGGATCAGCGGGTTGCCGACGTGCTGGTGGTCGAGGTAGTCGAGGATCACCCGGCTGTCATGGATGACGTTGCCGTCGGCCAAACGCAGGGCGGGGATTTTGCTCAAAGGGTTGTCGTCGATCAGCGCCAGATCCGGGTCGACCGGGGTGAGCACGCAGTTTTGCAGGGCCACTCGATTCTGTTGGCCGGTTTCGTGCAGCAGCACCATGACTTTGCGAACGAAGGGCGAAAGCGGATTGTGGTACAGGGTCATGCTCGGGGCGGACATGGCAGCGTCTCGATCGGGGGCGGTGACGGGCAGCATAGCGTGTTGAGCACATAGCTCAAACGTCATGACTCGAGCCGGGCGGGAGTTGGCTTGCTCGCGATGGCGATCTTGCGGGCGCCATCGTCGGCAAGCCGTGCTCCAACGTTCAGCGGTGTTGCAGCAAGCCCCGCAGACCGAGGACGGCAGGAATGCCGAGCCCCAGCCAGCTTAGCGAATCCCAGACGCCATCCCCCAGCAACGCGGCAAACAATCCCGCCGCGCTGAAAAGCGCAATGACCGTGGGCGTGGCAAATACCTTCCAGAAACTCGACTGCCGAGGCCTCATGCCGCGCTCTCCGCTTTTTCCAGCACAGGGTTGGCAGCCTTGCGCCGGACCACCCACAGGTAAACTCCACTGCCCAGGACAATGATGGTCAGCACATCCAGGGTCGCCCAGAGAATTTGCATCGGCATGCCGCCGTAGTCACCGAAGTGCAACGGCTGCGACATGCCCATGGCGTCCATGTACCACGGACGTTCAGCCACAGCGGTGACTTGCAAAGTGCTGGCGTCGATCAGTACCGGCGTCAGCAAGTGCGAGGTCAAATGCGTGCTGCCCTTCATGAACACGGCGTAATGGTGCTCACTGGAGAACCGTGTGCCGGGAAAGGCGATGAAGTCGGGTTGCATGCCTGGCGCAACTTCCCTGGCGATATCGAGCAATTGAGTGGCCGGTGCCAGGTGCGTCAGCGGTGGCGCGTCGCGGTACGGCGCGACCATCGCACTCAGGCTGTCGTTGCGCCACGCGGCGATCAGCAGGTCGGCACAGGCGCTGATCACGCCGGTTACTCCGACCACCAGTGCCCAGGTCAGCGTCACCACGCCGATCAGGTTGTGCAGATCAAGCCAGCGCAGGCGGGAGGATTTGTCGTGGCGCACGGTGGCGAATTTCAAGCGACGCATGAACGGCAGGTACAGCACGGTGCCCGAAACGATCGCGACAACGAACAGCAACCCCATGAACGCCAGCAACAATTTGCCCGGCAGGCCGGCAAACATGTCCACGTGCAGGCGCAACATGACCATCATGAAGCCGCCATTGGCCGATGGCATCTCCAGCGCTTCGCCGGTACGGGCATCTAGCATGAAGGTATGGGATGAGTTCGGCTCGGTGCCGGCGGTGGCAGCCATGATCGCGATCGCGGCATTGGGCTCGTCATCTTCGAAACCGAAATATTGCATGACCTCGCCGGGGCGATGCTTCTCGGCCGCCTGTACCAACTGCTGCAAATTCAGGTGGGGGGTGTCCTCCGGCATGACCTGCAACTCTGGGGCATCGCCCAGCAGATGGTCGATCTCGTGATGGAAGATCAAGGGCAGGCCGGTCAATGCCAGCATCAGCAGGAACACGGTGCAAATCAGGCTGGACCAGGTGTGGATAAAGGACCAGCGGCGGATTGTTTTGCTTTTCATTTCTTGGCCTTTGAAAAAACCGAAGCCGCCCATTAAGGACGGCCTGGTCATAGGGCATGTCAGATCAACGCTTTACCACTTGTAGGTGGCAGTGGCGACGACGCTGCGCTGGTCGCCGTAGTAGCAGTAGAAACTGTCGCAAGTCGAGATGTAGTCCTTGTCGAACAGGTTGGTCGCGTTCAGCGCCAGCGAGGCGCTTTTCAAGCTGTTGTCCAGACGGCCGAGGTCGTAGTGAACAGCTGCGTCGAACACGGTGTAGGCATCGGCCTTGCCCAGTTCGGTGTTGGCCTGATCGCCGTAGGTGTTGCCGGTGTAGCGAACGCCACCGCCCACGCCGAAACCATCGAGCACGCCGTTGTGCCAGGTGTAATCGGCCCACAGCGAAGCCTGCTGGTTTGGCATCAGTTGCAGGCGATTGCCTTTGAAATCACCTTTTTGCACTTCGGATTTTGCCAGGGTGTACGCGGCGATGACCTTGAGGTTCTCCGTCACATCGGAAACGGCTTCCAGCTCCAGTCCCTTGACCTTTACTTCACCGGTCTGGCTGGTGATCGAAACGTTGTCCGAGTTGGTGGTGGTGACGGACACGTTCTTCTGGGTCAGGTCGTAGATCGCGGCACTGAGCAACGTATCGCTGCCTGGCGGCTGGTACTTGATGCCCAGTTCCCATTGCTCGCCTTCGGTCGGTTTGAACGAATCGGTGGGCGAGGCCGTGGCATTGCTGGTCGGCTGGAACGACTCGGCGTACGACAGATACGGAACAAAACCGTTGTCGAACACGTAGCTGATCGCTGCGTTGCCGCTGAAGTTGGTGTCGCGCTCAGTATTGGTGGCATCGCCCTTGTTGAAGAACTTGGTGCCGGTGTGAACCCAGTCTTCACGACCGCCCAGTGTCAGGCGCCATTGGTCGAGGGCCATCTGGTCCTGGACGTACAGGCCGGTCTGGTAGGTTTTCTGGTCGTAGTCGTAGAACGCGCTGGAGCGTGGCGGACGGACGATTTCCACGCCACGCACAGGGTTGTTCACGTTGGTTGGCGGTGCGCTGCCGAAAATCGAGGTGTAGTTGGTGTTGCTGCGCTGGTGATCGAAACCAATCAACACGGTGTGACTGACATCGCCGGTGGCGAAGTCGGCCTGGAAGTTGTTGTCCACGGCGAACTGGCTGATGTCCTCGTCGACGCTGGTGGTCGAGCGACCGACGTTGCCTTCATTGTCGACCTGAGTGAACGGGTACGCGCCGACGGTGATGCCCTGGAAAGACAAGTCAGATTTTGTGTAGCGCAGGTTCTGACGGAATTGCCAGACATCGTTGAGGCGATGTTCGAAGGCGTAGCCCAGCGCGTAGTAGGTGCGGTCGTAGTATTCCCAATCCGGGTCGCCCAGGTTCTTGTGGTGGGAAACATCGCCGAACGGCATGTTGATTTTGGTGCCCTGGATCGGCAGGAATTGGCTGGTGATGCCGGTATCGTCCCGGGTGAATTGCGTGAGCAGGGTGAACCGGGTGTCTTCGTCGATGTTCCAGGTCAGGCTTGGCGCAATGTTGTAGCGCTTGTTGTCGACGTGGTCGATTTGGGTTCCGCTGTCGCGCACTACGCCGCTCAGACCGTAGAGGAATTGCCCTTCATCGTCGATCTTGCCGGTGCTGGCAAAATTGATCTGGCGATGATTGTCGCTGCCGTATTGCAGCTGGACTTCGCTGCTCGACTCAGCACTGGGACGGCGACTGACCATATCGAGCAGGCCGCCCGGCGGCGTCTGACCATAGATCGACGAGGCTGGGCCGCGCAGCAGGGCTAGGCGGTCGAGGTTCCAGGTTTCCTGTTTCGGGTTGGCATACACGCCTTTTGGCAGCGGCAGGCCATCGAGGAACTGGGTCGGTTCGAAACCGCGCACTCGCAACCAGTCGGCGCGGGTGTCGCTGCCATAGCTGCTGGCGGTGATGCCTGGCATGTAGCGCACGGCGTCGTCGAGACTCTGTACGTTACGGTCGTCCATCTGCTCACGGGTTGCCACGGAAATCGAACGCGGCACCTCGACCAGTGCGGTGTCGGTCTTGGTGCCGGCAGCCGTGCGCTTGGCCAGATAACCCTGCACCGGCCCCCACGCGTTTTCAGGATCAGCTTCGACGCCGATCACGCTGGTGGCCGGCAGCGACATCACACCTTCAGGCACCGCCACCAGTGTGTAGCTGCCGGTGGCGCTTTGTTCCAATTGCAAACCCGTGCCCCGCAGTGCTTCACGCAAAGCGCCGGCAGCATCGAATTGGCCGGTGACCGGAGCCGACGTCTTGCCCGCCGCCAGCGATGGGCTCAGCGACAGGGCGAGGCCCGCCTGGCTGGCGATCTGGTTCAGGGTGTTGGCCAATGGCGCGGCCGGCAGGTTGTAGGCGCGAACGCTGGACGCTTGTTCAGCGGCGACCAGTTGACTGCTGGCCAAAGGGGTGCAAAGGGCGATGGCGACCGCCAGCAAACTGGGGCGCAACAAGGTGTCTAGCGAACGGGACATACAGCGGCTCCTGAAAGGGAATACTTCTCAATTGCCTAGGTGCCGAACGAAAATCAAAAAGTGATAGGGCTGGATGAAAATAATTTCGATTCAATAATCACTGTAAGTCTGACGGCCTCTTCGCGGGCAAGCCTCGCTCCTACAGTTTTGTATTGTTCCCACATTCAATAAACGACTCGACCTGGTAGGAGCGAGGCTTGCCCGCGAAGGCCGTATGCCAGAAACAGCACCTCTCAGGGTTTGGCATCGGCCTTGGCCGCCACCGTCACCCACCATTGCGTGTGCTGTTCAATCTGCACTGGCAACGTCGGTAACAGCGCGTTCAGGGCCAGGTCCGTGTCATGCAGCGGGAAGCTGCCGGTGATCCGCAGGTCCGCTACTTGCGGCGTCACGCCCAAATACCCGCGGCGATAACGGCCGAGTTCATGCACCAGGTCTTCCAATCGCGCGTTATCCACCACCAGCATGCCGCGGGTCCAGGCATCTGCGCCGAGGTTGAGTGCAGCCACCGATCCCAAGCCATCATTACGAATCAGTACTTGCTGGCCTTCGCGCAAAATCTGTTCGTCAGCGCTCGATTGCGGATGAACGGCCACCGCCGACTGCAAGACGCTCAGGCGCGTGCCTGCTTCTTCGCGCTTGACCAGAAACCGTGTGCCCAATGCGCGCATGCTGCCTTCGCGGGTTTCGACGATAAACGGGCGGGCATCACCATGGCCGGTCTCAACGAGGATTTCCCCTTCCTGGAGTACCACCCGGCGCTGCTTCTCATCGAAGCGCACGTCCACGGCACTGTGGGTGTTGAGGTTGATCAGCGTGCCGTCGGCCAGGCGAAGGGTGCGCTGTTCACCGGTCGCGGTGCGTTGGTCGGCCAACCAGTAACCGACCGGCAGATACCGCTCACCGGCAAACAATGCCAGACCGATCACCGCTACGACGCTGGCCAGACCGCTGCCGAGCTTGCGTACCCGTCGGCGAATACCTTCGCGTGATTGCAGCAAGGCAGTGCGGGCCGGGCCGCTGGCGACGCTGAAGCGTTGGTCGAGCATGCCCAATTGGCGCCATGCACGCGCATGTTCTTCGTGGGCGGCGTGCCATTTGCTGAACGCTTCGCGCTCCACCGGATTACCGGAATCCAGCGACAGCTGCCAGGCAATGGCGGCATCGAGCACCTGCGCCGACACTGGCTTGGAACTGAGCGGGTTCATGTCGGCTCACCGTACAGCGCGATGTAACACTGACGCAGGCCCTGGGTCAGGTACTGGCGCACACGCGGTACCGACACGCCGAGGCGTTCGGCGATTTGCGCGTGGCTCAAGCCATCGAGACGATTGTAGAGAAACGCCGCCCGAGCCTTGCTCGACAGCTTGCCGAGCAGGCGATCGATGTTTTTCAGGTCTTCAAGGATCATTTGCTGTTCTTCCACCGACGGTTGCTCGGCTTCGGGGATCAGCATCAGTTCGGTGAGGTAGGCCTGTTCCAGCGCGGCGCGGCGGAAATAGTCGAACAGCAGGCCCTTGGCAATCGCCACCAGAAACGCCCGCGGTTCGCGCGGCTCTTTGAGTTCCTCACGGCCGAGCAAACGCACGAAGGTGTCCTGACTCAAGTCTTCGGCTCGTTGCGGGCAAGCGACGTTGCGACGAAGCCAGGCCAATAGCCAACCGCGATGGTCGCGATATAACGCACCGACGAGCTCACTTTGAGGGCTTGGGACTGACGACACGCCGCATCACCGTTTGGGAAGTGTTAACTAACGAGAATTGTTCGCGATTGTGGCAGAGGCGAGGAGGGTGCGCAATTGGCGCTGGTCGGGTGGGATAAATGCTTGTTCGCTGTAAGACCGCGGCTTCGTTCATCGCGGGCAAGCCTCGGTCCTATAGAGATGGTGTCGTTCGTCAACGTCCTGAACGAAACATCTCTGTAGGACCGAGGCTTGCCCGGGAAGGCGCCAGAGCAGACCAAAAAATCTAGAAAGACGGGGTTTGCTGCCGTCGTTTCCACTGATTCAACCGCTGCTGCAAATTCAACGGACTGTGAATCTGTTGCTGTCGCGCACGGCTGAACAGGATCAACGCCAGTTCCGCCGTGGCCAGCGCATCGGCGCTGGCGTTGTGACGTTCGAACACTTCGAGTTTGAACCAGTCGATCCACTCGTCCAGCCCGGCCTCGCGAATGTGCGCCTGCGGGCAGACCAGCGGGGCGATATCCGCAACATCCATAAACAGGTGCTGCAACTTGTAACCCAGATGTTCTTTCAGTGCGCGGCCGAGCATGTGCTGGTCGAATGGCGCGTGGAAAGCCAGCACCGGACTGTCGCCGACAAACTCCATGAAATCGAGCAGTGCGTGGGCCGGATCGCTGCCGGCAGCAATCGCGCTGGGGCCGATCCCATGAATCAGCACGCTGGGGCCGAGTTTGACTTCGGCGCATTGCAGGGTGCGCTCGAACTGCTGGCTGAAGTCGATCGCGCCGTCTTCGATCACCACCGCACCGATGGACAGCACGCGGTCCTTGTTCAGGTTCAGTCCGGTGGTTTCCAGGTCGAGCACCACCCAGCGTTGTTCGCGCAGGCTGCACTCGCTCAATTCTTTCACCGCCGGCAAACGTTGCAGGCGTTGTTGCAGTTCTCCGGACAGGCTCGGGCCGCCCGGGCGCAACCATGAAAACAGACTCATCGCTGATCGCTCATAATTGGTACCGCAAGGCCAGACTGCTTTGCAGGCGTTGCGCCTGACGCAAGGACTCACGCAGGATCCGCCGGTCCAGATGATTCAGACTGTCCGGATCGACGCGGTTGGAGTAAGGCAGGTTCTCCCGGGTCTGTAGCTGATGTTGCTGCATGCGGGTTTGCTGAATGAAGTGATAGGCCTCTTCGTACGCCGCGCCGTCCAGGGGCTCGATGATCTCTTTGTCCACCAGTTGGCGAAAACGCTCCAGGGTGTTGTTGGTTTCGATGCCATGGGCCAGGGCAAGCAGTCGCGCCCCGTCGACGAAGGGCGTCAGGCCCTGAATCTTCAAGTCCAGTGTGGCTTTCTCGCCATTCTTTCGGGCCAGTACAAACTCGCGGAAACGCCCAACAGGCGGGCGATTGCGCAACGCGTTTTCGGCCAGCATGCGCTGGAACAAGCGGTTGTCGGCGACCTGGTCGAGAATCCCGCGGCGCAACTGCTCACAACCTTGCTCGTTGCCCCAGACCACACGCAGATCGAAATAGATACTCGAACCCAGCAGGTTTTCCGGCGTGGCCTCGCGGATGAACGCGGCGAAGCGACGCGCCCACTCGACACGGGACAAGCACAGCTCGGGGTTACCGGCCATGATGTTGCCCTTGCACAGGGTGAAGCCGCACAACGCCAGGCTTTGGTTGATCTGATGGGCGATGGGCAGCAACTTGCCGCGGATTTCGGCAGCATGGGCTGCGTCGCGGGCTTCGAACAGAATGCCGTTGTCCTGATCGGTGTGCAGCGTTTGCTCGCGACGGCCTTCGCTGCCGAAACACAACCAACTGAACGCGACGCCCGGATCACCTTTCTCGGCGAGGGTCAGTTCAATCACCCGGCACACGGTGTGATCGTTGAGCAGGGTGATGATGTGGGTGATCTGGGTCGAGGACGCACCGTGGGCCAGCATGCGCTCGACCAATTGGCCGATCTCGCCGCGCATGGCCACCAGATTTTCCACCCGCGGAGCGTTGCGGATGGTCCGCGCCAGGTGCACCAGGTCGACCCGCTGCAGTGAAAACAGATCGCGCTCGGACACCACGCCACACAGGCGTTGGTCCTTGACCAGGCAGACATGGGCGATATGCCGCTCGGTCATGGCGATCGCGGCGTCGAACGCGCTGTGGTCCGGTGTGAGGTAAAACGGCGAGGGTGTCATGTGGCGTTCGATGGCTTCGGCAAAATCACCGGCAGCATTGGCCACCACGTGCCGCAGGTCGCGCAGGGTGAAAATCCCCAGCGGCGCTTGCTGTTCATCAACCACCACAATGCTGCCCACCTGCTGCTCGTGCATCAGGGTCACGGCCTCGCGCAGGGGCGTCGCCGGACTGCACATGACCGGATGGCGCATGGCCAATTCACCCAAACGGGTATTGAGCGAATACTGCGTGCCAAGGGTTTCCACGGCTTTCTGCTGGACCTGCTGATTGACCTGATCCAGCAGGCTGCTCACGCCGCGTAGGGCAAAGTCACGGAATGTGCCGGAAATGGCGAAGAGCTTGATAAATGCGAGTTTGTTCAGCTGTAGGCAAAAGGTGTCTTCGGCTGCCAGATGTTCAGTGCGCGTCGCACGTTCTCCCAGCAACGCCGCCAGGGGAAAACACTCGCCGGTGGTGATCTCGAAAGTGGTTTCGGTACCGCCCTTGGCTGAATGGGGGCGCTCGCCTACGACCCGGCCCTGTTTGACGATATAGAAATGTTCAACCGGGCCCTCGGCAGGCTTGATGATGCTTTCGCCGGGGGCATAAAAACGCAGCTGACATTGTTCAACCAGGTACGCCAGGTGGGCGTGTTCCATCTGGTTGAAAGGCGGGAATCGCTGAAGAAATTGCAGAGTGCCCTGGATGTTCTGCAACACCGCGGTTTTCCCTGCCTGTGTGAAGGCGTCCGCTTTACTCATAACCATTACCGCAGTCTTTTTTGGAGTTGTTGTTGTCGGATGACTCACCCATGGTCGACCCCTGCGAGCGGGGTGCCCATTGGACGTAAGTCTAGGTAGGACGTAAACGTGAGGCAGCGTCTGAAAAACCCTACCTAAATGTGAGAAAAACCTTACCTAACCCCTATTGGAAAATATTCCGACGAAGTGCACATTGAAGGTCTGCTTAGCGATGTCTCACCACTGTGCTAGGGAAATGAATTGAACATGTAGAGAACGCCATGTCCGACCACGATATTTTGAGTGACGCCGAGCGTGAAGCGCTGAGTGCAGTCATGCAGGAACCTGACTTGCCGCCGCAACGGGTGTTGATCGTCGATGACGATAAAGATGCCCGGGAGCTGCTGTCAGAGATCCTCGGGTTGGACGGGATTCGTTGCCTGACCGCGGCGAGCGGCGAAACAGCATTGAAAATGCTGGAAGAGAAACCCGCGATTGGTTTGATCATCACCGATTTGCGGATGGGCAATGTCGATGGCCTCGATCTGATCCGCCAGGTCCGTGAATCGGTACGGGCGGCGATGCCGATCATCATTGTGTCCGGTGATGCCGACGTGAAAGACGCCATCGCCGCCATGCATTTGAGCGTGGTGGATTTTTTGCTCAAGCCCATCGATACCGGCAAATTGCTGGGGCTGGTCAAGCATGAGTTGGGGATGGAGCCCTGACCGATGATGGGTTTGGCTTGTTTGATCGTCTTCGCGGGCAAGCCGCGCTTCGTGCAAGACCTGTAGGAGCGAGGCTTGCCCGCTAAGGCAGCGCCCGTGATGCCCAAAAAAAACCCTGATCGAAAGATCAGGGCTTTTTCATGTCCGGCGTAAACGTTCGTTATAGGCCGTTGGCAGCCTTGAACTCGCGACGACGACGGTGCAGGACCGGCTCGGTGTAGCCGTTCGGCTGCCTGGTGCCTTCGATCACCAACTCGACCGCCGCCTGGAAGGCGATGTTGCTGTCGAAGTCTGGTGCCAATGGACGGTACAGCGCATCACCAGCGTTCTGACGGTCAACCACCGGCGCCATGCGCTTGAGGCTTTCCATCACTTGCTCTTCGGTGACGATGCCGTGACGCAGCCAGTTGGCGATGTGCTGGCTCGAAATACGCAGCGTGGCACGGTCTTCCATCAGGCCGACATCGTTGATGTCCGGCACTTTCGAACAGCCAACGCCCTGGTCGATCCAGCGCACGACGTAACCGAGAATGCCCTGGCTGTTGTTGTCCAGTTCGTTCTTGATTTGCTCGGCGGTCCACTGCGGATTCACTGCCAGCGGGATGGTCAGGATGTCGTCCACCGACGCGTGAGCACGCTTGGCCAGTTCGGCCTGACGGGCGAACACGTCAACCTTGTGGTAGTGCAGCGCGTGCAGGGCAGCGGCAGTTGGCGACGGGACCCAGGCCGTGTTGGCGCCGGCCAGTGGGTGAGCGATTTTCTGTTCGAGCATCGCTGCCATCAGGTCAGGCATTGCCCACATGCCTTTACCGATCTGTGCGCGACCCTGCAGGCCGGTGCTCAAACCGATATCGACGTTGGAGTTCTCGTAGGCACCGATCCATTTTTCCGCCTTCATGTCGGCCTTGCGCACCATCGGGCCGGCTTCCATGGAGGTGTGGATTTCGTCGCCCGTGCGGTCGAGGAAACCGGTGTTGATGAACACCACGCGCTCGCTGGCAGCCTTGATGCAAGCCTTGAGGTTGACCGTGGTACGGCGTTCCTCGTCCATGATCCCGACCTTGAGGGTATTGCGCGCCAGGCCCAGCACGTCTTCGATGCGGCCGAACAGTTCGTTGGTGAACGCCGCTTCTTCAGGGCCGTGCATCTTCGGCTTCACAATGTAGATGGAGCCGGTGCGGGTGTTCTTGCGCGTGGTGTTGCCGTTCAGGTTGTGCATCGCTGCCAGGCAGGTCACCAGGCCATCGAGAATACCTTCCGGCACTTCATTGCCATCTTTGTCGAGGATCGCATCGATGGTCATCAGGTGACCCACGTTGCGCACGAACAACAACGAGCGACCGTGCAGGTTCACCGCGTTACCGTCGACACCGGTGTAGGTGCGGTCGGGGTTCATGGTGCGGGTAAACGTCTTGCCACCCTTGGCGACTTCTTCCGACAGGTCGCCTTTCATCAAGCCGAGCCAGTTGCGGTAGATCACCACTTTGTCATCGGCATCAACGGCGGCAACCGAGTCTTCGCAGTCCATGATGGTGGTCAGCGCGGCTTCCATCAGGATGTCTTTGACGCCGGCGGCATCGGTCTGGCCAACCGGAGTGCTGGCGTCGACCTGGATTTCGAAATGCAGGCCGTTGTTTTTCAGCAGGATCGCGGTCGGTGCCGAAGCATCGCCCTGGAAACCGATCAGTTGCGCATCGTTGCGCAGGCCGCTGTTGCTGCCGCCCTTTAGCGCGACGACCAGTTTGCCGTCGACGATTTTATAGGCGGTGGAATCGACGTGGGAACCGGCTGCCAGTGGCGCCGCTTCGTCGAGGAAGGCGCGGGCGAAGGCGATGACCTTGTCGCCACGAACCTTGTTGTAGCCTTTGCCTTTTTCCGCACCGTCAGCTTCGCTGATGGCGTCGGTGCCGTAGAGCGCGTCGTACAGCGAACCCCAGCGGGCGTTCGAAGCATTGAGAGCGAAGCGGGCGTTCATCACCGGGACCACGAGTTGTGGACCGGCCATGCGGGCGATTTCTTCATCGACGTTTTGCGTCGTTGCCTGGAAATCGGCCGCTTCTGGCAGCAGATAACCGATGTCTTGCAGGAAGGCTTTGTAGGCCACGGCGTCGTGCGCCTGACCGGCGCGTTCCTGGTGCCAGGCGTCGATACGCGCCTGGAAATCATCGCGTTTGGCGAGTAGGGCTTTGTTCTTCGGTGCCAGGTCATGAATGACCTTGTCTGCACCGGCCCAGAACTTATCGGCGGTGAGGCCGGTACCGGGAATGGCTTCGTTGTTCACGAAGTCGAACAGGACTTTGGCGACCTGCAGGCCACCGACTTGAACGTGTTCAGTCATTGCTTGCCTCACTCTGCTCAGCTATTTCGCTTTTCAGCTCTTCAATTTAACAATGAAGCCTCTGGCCATTTAAACCACAAACCCTGCGACCAGTACATGCCATTTCTGACGGCTGGGTGGTGACCGATCAACGGCTTGAGGGCCTTGCTGACGGGGCTTTCAGGGATGTGGCTGCGGCTGTGGCAGACATCGATCCAACGTTATGTAGTGCGCGCTGCGGCATACTACATGATCAATTGCGCTTGTGAAAATTAGACTAATTACGTCGTTCTGCGACCCCATGACGCATTGCAGTCACGTCGGGGATCGGGATGTTCTCAAAAAACCATGAGATTGTTCCAGTTAAATATAAAAAGTTGTACACATAATCTTTGGTTTGCGGCTATGGAGCTATGTTTCCCGTGGCGAGGGAGCTTGCTCCCGCTGGCTTGCGAAGCAAGCCCAAACGTTTTTACGACTGCTTCGCAGTCGAGCGGGAGCAAGCTCCCTCGCCACAGCCAAGCCGATTCCAGCCCCTTGCCTATACTTGGTTTTCTATAACAAGAGTCATGACCAGAGGGCTGCGCCATGGACCACCTCGTACTCACCGTTTTTGCACCGGACAAGCCAGGGCAGGTCGAGCGCATTGCCCAATGCATTGCCGAGCAGGGCGGCAACTGGCTGGAAAGCCGCATGTCGCGCATGGCCGGGCAATTCGCCGGGATTCTTCGGGTGGGCGTGCCGGCAGAAGCCTACGACGCATTAGTCGATGCCCTACAGGCATTGTCCGCTCAGGGCATTCGCGTGTTGATCGCCGAAAGCGGCATCGAACAGTCCTGCACCTGGAAGCCGATTGCCATGGAATTGGTGGGCAATGATCGCCCCGGTATCGTGCGAGACATCACCCGGTTGTTGAGCGAGCAGGGGGTGAACCTGGAAAGGTTGGTGACGGAAGTGCGTCCAGCGCCGATGAGCAGCGAGCCGTTGTTCCACGCCGAGGCGATTCTGGCGGTGCCATTGACCCTTTCTCTGGACGTGCTGCAATCACGCCTGGAAACCCTGGCGGATGATCTGATGGTGGAACTGGTGCTGCGCAGTGAACCGTGACCCGGTTATCCAAGTTTAACGTGCACCTGCCTGTGGATAACCTGTAGAGACAGCCCGCCAGGCCACGCCGGCCGGGGCTTTTCAGGATCTGATCAAAAAACCAGCAGTTTCAGTGACTTGCGCACAAACGGCGGGGATCACGCTGTGGATAACCTTGGGAAGGAACGATGCAGGCCACGGAATACGTGGCCTGTGGAGGTTTGTACGTTTTTTGATCAGGCGCGGCGACGCAAACTGAGCCACGCATCGACGCTGTAAACGGCCAGGCCTGCCCAGATAAACATGAAGGCCACCAAGGTGCTGGACGACAAGTGTTCGTCAAACAGCAGTACCGCCTGCAACAACACCAACGTCGGCGCCAGGTACTGGAGGAAGCCCAGTGTGGTGTAGGGCAAATGCCGCGCGGCGGCGTTGAAACACACCAGCGGTACCAGCGTCACCGGACCTGCCGCCACCAACCACCAGGCCTCGGAGGTCGTCCAGAATTCGGCCTGAGCACTGCTGGCGGTCGGATTGAGCAACAACCAGGCAATGGCGATCGGCACCAGCATCCAGGTTTCCACCACCAGCCCGGGCAGGGCCTTCACGGGTGCCTGCTTGCGAATCAGCCCGTAGAAACCGAAGGTCAGAGCCAACACCAGCGACACCCACGGCAGACTGCCGACTTGCCATACCTGTTGCGCTACGCCCACGGCCGCCAGCCCCACCGCAATCCATTGCATGCGGCGCAGCCGCTCGCCGAGGATCAGCATGCCCAGCAGCACGTTCACCAGCGGATTGATGTAGTAACCAAGGCTGGCTTCGAGCATGCGCCCGTTATTCACCGACCAGACATAGGTCAGCCAGTTGGCCGCGATCAATGTGCCGCTCAAGGCGAGGATCGTCAGTCGCTTCGGATTATCACGCAGCTCACGCCACCAGCCCGGGTGCTTCCAGACCATCAGCAGCAAGGCACCAAACAGCGCCGACCAGAGCACGCGGTGGATGATGATCTCCACGGCGGGAACGCTGGCGATGGCTTTGAAGTAAAGCGGGAAAAGTCCCCAGATGATGTAGGCACTCAGGCCCAATATGTACCCGCGACGCGGGTTGGCGGCTTGCATGCAGAGTCCTTGCTTAGGCAGCTAACAAAGAAGGGATTGTATAGATGTATAGAGGATTGTGTAGGAGCGAGGCTTGCCCGCGAAGAACGCTAACGTGGTATGCCTGATGTACCGCGTTTTCGTTCTTCGCGGGCAAGCCTCGCTCCTACAGGGGTTAGAACAACTTCAGGGGTTCTTCGTTGAGCGCGGCCAACTGCTCACGCAACGCCAACACCTGATCGCCCCAATAGCGTTCGCTGCCGAACCACGGAAAACTGCGCGGAAAGGCCGGGTCGTCCCAGCGGCGGGCAAGCCAGGCGCTGTAGTGCATCAGGCGCAGGGCACGCAAGGGTTCGATCAGCGCCAGCTCCCGCGGGTCGAAGTCGTGGAATTCGTTGTAGCCGTCCATCAATTCCGACAGTTGCCCCAGGCAATCCTGCCGATCACCCGCCAGCATCATCCAGATGTCCTGGACCGCCGGACCCATGCGACAGTCGTCGAGATCGACGATATGGAACATTTCGTCGCGGCACATCATGTTGCCGGGGTGACAGTCGCCGTGCATGCGGATGTTCTGGTGCGGTGTGTTGCTGTAGGCATCTTCCACACGCTTGAGCAGATCGCGGGCGACGGACTCGTAGGCCGGGAGCAAACTGCGCGGGATGAAATTGCCTTCGAGCAAGGTTGCCAGTGAGTCATGGCCGAAGTTCTTGACTGCCAGGGCTTCGCGATGCTCGAACGGCTTGGTCGAACCCACTGCATGCAAGCGCCCGAGCAGTTGCCCCAGGCGATACAACTGATCGAGGTTGCCCGGCTCCGGCGCACGACCACCGCGGCGAGGGAACAGGGTGAAGCGAAAGCCTTTGTGTTCGTGCAGCGTTTCACCGTTGTGGATCAGCGGCGCAACCACGGGTACATCAACCCCGGCAAGTTCGAAGGTGAACTGGTGTTCCTCCAGAATCGCTTCGTTGCTCCAGCGCTGCGGACGATAGAACTTGGCGATCAGCGGCTCGCAGTCTTCGATGCCGACTTGATAGACACGATTCTCGTAGCTGTTGAGCGCCAGGATGCGCGCGTCGCTGAGGAAGCCGATGCTCTCGACGGCATCGAGCACGAGGTCTGGGGTGAGGGTTTCAAACGGGTGGGCCATGCTGACTCCTGCGCGCAGCAGGCTGCTGCGTCCGGCCAGGCATGGTAGCGCAGACGGGGCTGCTTTAGGGGGATCGTTCCCACGCTCTGCGTGGGAATGCAGCCAGGGACGCCCTGCGTCCCAAAAGCCGAACGCGGAGCGTCCGTTGAGCCATTCCCATGCAGAGCGTAGGAACGATCAGTGGCGGACGATCCAAATCAGGCGCCGACAATCCCGCCATCTTCCCGGCTGATCGCTATCACCGAAGACCGCGGCTTGCCATTGGGCAAATGCTCGGGGAAGGTCGAACCGCCGTTTTCACCCGGATGCTGGATTCCGACAAACAGGGTTTTTTGATCGGGTGAGAAACTGATCCCCGTCACTTCACAGCCAATCGGTCCGACCATGAAACGACGAATTTCCCCGCTCACCGGATCGGCGCAGAGCATCTGGTTGTTGCCCATGCCGGCGAAATCTCCGGCGTTGCTGGCATCGCCATCGGTTTGAATCCACAACCGCCCGGCATCATCGAACGCCAGACCGTCGGGGCTGTTGAACATGTTCTGCGGGGTGATGTTCGACGAGCCACCCTTTGGTGTTCCCGCGTGTACTTGCGGGTTGCCGGCCACCACAAAAAGATCCCAGGCAAAGGTTTTCGAACCGTGATCATCACGATCGGTGCGCCAGCGCAGAATTTGCCCGTAGACGTTTTTCTCCCGCGGGTTTGGTCCGCCCACCGGTTGCCCGTCTTCACCGCGTTTGGCGTTGTTGGTCAGCGTGCAGTAGACCTGGCCATCCTTGGGACTGACCACGATCCATTCCGGGCGGTCCATGCGCGTGGCTTTCACGACGCTTGCCGCCAGACGCACATTGATCAACACCTCGGCTTGATCGGCAAAACCACTGCCGGCATCGATGCCGTTCTTGCCGTGGGTCAACTCGATCCATTCACCCTGGCCTTTGGGATGATCGGCATTGCCGTCACCGGCGTCGAACCGTGCCACGTACAAGGTGCCGTGATCGAGCAGGTCGCGGTTGGCCTTGGGATTCTGGAGGTTGATTTTGTCGCGGCTGACGAATTTGTAGATGAATTCGCCGCGCTCATCGTCGCCCATGTAAACCACGGCATGCCCGTCACGGGTTTGTGTGAGGGCGGCGTTTTCGTGTTTGAAGCGCCCCAGCGCGGTGCGCTTGACCGGGGTCGATTGCGGGTCGAACGGATCAATCTCGACCACCCAGCCATGTCGGTTGAGTTCGTTGGGATTTTTCGCCAGGTCGAAACGCGAATCGTGTTGATGCCAGTTGATCTCTTTGCTGGAGACCACCGCGCCATAGCGTTTCTGCGCGGCGTCGAATTTCTGTTCGGCATTGGTGCTGCCGAAGCAATCGGTGAAGTTCTCTTCGCAGGTCAGGTAAGTGCCCCACGGTGTCTGGCCGTTGGCGCAATTCTGGAACGTTCCGAGGACGGTTTTACCCTGCGGATCGGCACTGGTTTTCAGCAAGTCATGTCCGGCGGCGGGGCCGCTCAGCCTGATCGGTGAATTGCCATGGATGCGTCGGTTGTAACGTGAATCCTGAACGAATTGCCAGTGGCCGTCCTTGCGTTGCACTTCAATCACCGACACGCCTTCGCAAGCCAGGGCTTTGCGCACGTCTTGCGCCGATTGCGGCATGCCGCCCTGGGGGTAAAGGTAGCGATAGTTGGTGTATTCGTTGTTGATCGCCATCAGCGCGCGATGGTCGTCCCCGGGAAAGGCGAACAGGCTCATGCCGTCGTTGTTGTCGCCGAACTGGACTTCCTGCTGCTCGGCGCTGCCATTGCCGCTCGGATCGAATGCCGGACCGTTTTTGTGCAGGGGCTGGCCCCAACTGATCAACACCGAAGATTTGTAGCCTGGCGGCAGGCTGATGCTGTCGGCGGTGGCGGCGGGAATGCTCTCGAACCCCAGCAGCTTGCTGTTGCCGGCGCTGACACTGGCGGCCAGCACGCTGCGGCTCAACAAGTTACCACCGAGGAACATGGCGGCGCCGCACAAGGCTCCCGCGCTGATGAACCCGCGACGGCTGAGGCCGACCATTTGTTCGAGGTCGGTGGGTTGGTTGTCTTCTAATAGGCTCACATCAGGCTCCCTGCGGTTTTTGCAGTCACCTTAGTGATCAGTGATGAAGGTTTTGTTGCAGCGCGTTTACAAAGGAGTGCCCAGCAGAACCCGGGACGGTGAAAACTCGACGCGCACGGGCGTGCCGTTGCCAAGTCCCTGGGACTGCAAATGCCCGGGTTCGGCCAAGGCACACAGGGTCAAGCCGTTGGGCAGGGAGATACGTACTTCACTGGGGCCGTCGTCTGCATCAAGGATCTTGTCGATAATGCCGTTCAAGCAATTGTTGCCTGGCGTTTCGCCAGAGTCGATCGCCATCAGATCAAGCCAACCGGCCTTGATCAACGCGACGACTTCGGTACCGATTTGCAGCTCCAGTCGTTCGGTACTGTCGTGGGTGATTTGTGCTTCGATGACCAGGTGTTCAGCCATTGCCAGGCGAATCAGGTCGTTTCGCCCCTGCGGCTCGATTGCGGCGACCGTACCATGCAGTTGGTTGCGCGCACTGGTGCGCAACATCAGGCGACCGAGCAGGTCCAGGTCGCTGGCGTCTTCAGCAGCTTCCAGCACCTGAGCCTGTAACGCCTGCAATTTCTGATACAGGCGCAATACCCGCTCGCCCTCGCTGGACAGTTTGGCGCCGCCACCGCCCTTGCCACCGACACTGCGCTCCACCAACGGCTTTTGCGCGAGGTTGTTCAGCTCATCGATGGCATCCCAGGCTGCCTTGTAGCTCAGCCCCGCGCTTTTTGCGGCACGGGTGATCGAACCCTGTTCAGCGATGTGTTGCAGCAGGGCGATGCGCTGCGGACGGCGGACAATGTGCTGGGACAACAAACTGGGCAAGGACATGGCAGACGCTTTGGGTTGTGACGATGGAAAGGACGTTGGCTGCTAAGTGCGAACGAGTCAAGTCAAGGCGCGTCCCCCGGTTTGGGCGTGCGGGCCAGGCAATAGACATCGACCCGTGCGGCACCGGCGTCCATCAGCAGACGAGCCAATGCTTGTGCAGTGGCGCCGGTTGTCAGCACGTCGTCCACCAAAGCCAAGTGACGGCCCTTCACCGATGCGTCGGGCACCAGAGCGAATGCGCGGCGCAAATTGTTCTTGCGCGCCGCTGCATTCAATTCCTGTTGGGCACTGGTGTCTTGAGGCCTCGACAGCAGCCGCTCGTCGGAAGGTAAGCCGAGGTGAGCGCTTAACCAGCGGGCGAGCATCGCCGCCTGATTGAACCCGCGTTGGCGCAAGCGTTTGGGCGCCAGTGGCACCGGAACCAATGCATCGGGAACCGGCAGATCATCGGCGAAACGATGTTGCAGCGCCTGGGTGAGCAGTTCGGCGAGCAAGTGGCCAAACGGCCACTTGGCGCTGTGCTTGAAACGGGTAATCAGGCTGTCTACTGGAAAACTGTAGGTCCATGGCGCAACGACTTTTTCGAAGGCCGGTGGCTGTTTCAGGCATTGGCCGCACGTCAGGCCGGCCGCGGGCAACGGCAGTGCGCAACTCAGGCAGTGATCGCCGAGCCAGGGCAAGTCGGTTTCGCAGGCCATGCAGATGGGCGCGGCCCCATCGGCCAATTCATCACACAACAAACAAAATTGTTTGTTTTTTAACCAGATGTAAACCTGTCTTTCGTATCGTGGTTGACAGCGCATTGCTCTTCCTTAAATATGCCGAACATCCGTGTTGCGCCTGTGGGTATTCCGTCCCCAGTCGCTTGCCCAGCATAAAACAAAGGAAACGCCCATGAGCGCCAGCACCACTGCCACCCTGCGTCATGACTGGACTTTGGCCGAAGTCAAAGCACTCTTCGTTCAACCCTTCAATGACCTGCTGTTCCAGGCGCAGACGGTGCACCGCGCGCATTTCGACGCCAATCGCGTCCAGGTGTCGACCCTGTTGTCGATCAAGACCGGTGCCTGCCCGGAAGATTGCAAATATTGTCCACAGTCCGGTCACTACAACACCGGCCTGGAAAAAGAAAAACTGATGGAAGTGCAGAAGGTCCTCGAAGAGGCCGCCCGCGCCAAAGCCATCGGCTCGACCCGCTTTTGCATGGGCGCCGCGTGGAAACATCCATCGGCCAAAGACATGCCTTACGTATTGAAAATGGTCGAAGGCGTGAAAGCGCTGGGTCTGGAAACCTGCATGACCCTGGGTCGCCTCGATCAGGAGCAGACCGAAGCGCTGGCCAAGGCCGGTCTGGATTACTACAACCACAACCTCGATACATCCCCCGAGTTCTACGGCAGCATCATCACCACCCGCACCTACAGCGAGCGCCTGCAAACCCTGGCCTACGTGCGTGATTCAGGGATGAAGATCTGCTCGGGCGGCATCCTCGGCATGGGTGAGTCCCTCGATGATCGCGCCAACCTGCTGATCCAGTTGGCCAACCTGCCGGAGCATCCGGAATCGGTGCCGATCAACATGCTGGTGAAAGTCGCCGGTACACCACTGGAAAACGCCGAGGACATCGACCCGTTCGACTTCATCCGTATGCTCGCGGTTGCGCGGATCCTGATGCCGCAATCCCACGTGCGCCTGTCCGCCGGCCGCGAAGCGATGAACGAGCAGATGCAGGCCCTGGCGTTCTTCGCCGGCGCCAACTCGATTTTCTACGGTGAAAAACTGCTGACCACCGCCAACCCGCAGGCCGACAAAGACATGCAGCTGTTCTCGCGTCTGGGCATCCTGCCGGAAGCCCGCGAAGAGCACGCTGACGAAGTGCATCAGGCGGCGATCGAACAGGCATTGGTGGAGCAGAAGAGCAGCGAGCAGTTCTATAACGCGGCGGTTTAAGCGCTACGCAATTTTGATTGGCTGGAATGCTGAACCCTGTGGGAGCGGGCTTGTCCGCGATCGCGCAGTCACATTCAAAAAGGATGTCGACTGGAAGATCGCTATCGCGGGCAAGCCCGCTCCCACAGGGTCTGTGTTCACCCTAATATTGGTGCTTTGATTGCCCGAGGCCTGCATGTCTTTCGATCTCGCCGCACGCCTGGCTGCCCGTCGTGCCGAAAACCTCTATCGCCAGCGTCCGCTGCTCGAAAGCCCGCAAGGCCCGCAAGTGGTGGTCGATGGCCAACCGCTGCTGGCGTTCTGTAACAACGATTACCTGGGCCTGGCCAATCACCCGCAAGTGATCGAAGCCTGGCGCGCCGGCGCCTTGAAATGGGGCGTCGGCGGCGGAGCATCGCACCTGGTCATCGGCCACAGTGGCCCGCATCACGCGCTGGAAGAAGCACTCGCCGATCTGACCGGTCGCCCACGCGCATTGCTGTTCACCACCGGTTACATGGCCAACCTTGGCGCGGTGACCGCGCTGGTGGGGCAGGGGGACACGGTGCTGGAAGACCGACTCAACCATGCTTCATTACTGGACGCGGGACTGTTGTCGGGCGCACGGTTCAGCCGTTACCTGCATAACGATGCCGCGAGCCTGGCTACTCGGCTTGAGAAAGCCAGCGGCAATACCCTGGTGGTCACCGATGGCGTGTTCAGCATGGACGGCGACATCGCCGACCTGCCCGCGCTGGCCCGGCAAGCCAAGGCCAAGGGCGCATGGTTGATGGTCGATGATGCGCATGGTTTCGGTCCGCTAGGCGCCAATGGCGGCGGCATCGTCGAGCATTTCGGCCTGAGTATGGAAGAAGTGCCGGTACTGGTCGGCACCCTCGGCAAGGCATTCGGCACGGCGGGGGCATTTGTCGCCGGCAGTGAAGAGCTGATCGAAAGCCTGATTCAGTTTGCCCGCCCCTACATTTACACCACCAGCCAGCCGCCCGCACTGGCCTGCGCCACACTCAAAAGTCTTGAACTGTTGCGCAGCGAACATTGGCGCCGTGAGCATCTGCAAGCGCTGATCCGCCAGTTCCGTCAAGGCGCCGAGCAGATTGGCCTGCAGCTGATGGACAGTTTCACACCGATCCAGCCGATCATGATCGGCGACACCGCCAGGGCGGTGCGTTTGTCGCAGATGTTGCGCGAGCGCGGGCTGATGGTGACCGCCATTCGTCCACCGACCGTGCCCGCCGGCAGCGCCCGTTTGCGTGTGACCCTGAGCGCCGCCCATAGCGAGTCGCAAGTGCAGCTATTGTTAGAAGGACTGGCCGATTGTTTCGAACAACTGGGACCGGAGCCAAGCCATGCGTGATCGACTGATTCTGCTGCCTGGCTGGGGCCTTGGCGTTTCGCCGCTGGAGCCGCTGGCGGCCGCCTTGCAAGGCCTGGATGAACATCTGCGGGTGGAAATCGAGCCACTGCCGGAGCTGGTTTCCAGCGACCTTGAAGAATGGCTCGATGAACTCGACTCGATGTTGCCCCAGGATGCCTGGCTTGGCGGCTGGTCCCTGGGAGGCATGCTCGCCTCCGAATTGGCGGCGCGTCGTGGTGATCGTTGTTGTGGTCTGCTGACGCTGGCGAGCAACCCTTGTTTTGTCGCCCATGACCAATGGCCGAGCGCGATGCCCGGTGAAACCTTCGATGCGTTTCTGGCAGGTTGCAGGGCGGACCCGCGCACGACATTGAAACGCTTTTCGCTGCTTTGCGCCCAAGGTGCCCAAGACCCGCGCGGTTTGTCGCGGCTGCTGCTCGGCGGCGCGCCACATACGGCGGCCTCGGTGTTGCTGAGCGGTCTGGAAGTGCTTGCGCAGCTCGATACCCGCCACGCCTTGCAGGCCTTTCGCGGCCCGCAGCTGCATCTGTTTGCTGGCCTTGATGGTCTGGTTCCCGCTGAGGCGGCAGGCGAGCTGTTCGCGTTAACCCCGGATATCGAAATCGGTCTGATTGAACAGGCCGGCCACGCGTTTCTTCTGGAAGACCCCCACGGTGTGGCGGGGGCGATCCAGGCCTTTTTGCATGAGTCCGGCGATGACTGATTTATCCCTTCCCAACCTGCCCGGCGGCTTGCCCGACAAACGCCAGGTTGCGGCTTCTTTTTCCCGCGCCGCGGCGAGCTACGACAGCGTGGCCGAGTTGCAGCGAGAGGTAGGCAATCAATTGCTGGGCCGGTTACCGGCGTCGTTCACTGCGCAGCGATGGCTGGACCTTGGCTGTGGCACCGGGCATTTCAGTCGTGCATTGGGCGAACGCTTCCCGCTCGGTCACGGGGTGGCGCTGGACATCGCCGAGGGCATGCTCAATCACGCCCGGCCCTTGGGCGGTGCTGCGCATTTCATCGCGGGCGACGCCGAGCGCCTGCCATTGCGCGATGCCACTTGCGATCTGATCTTTTCCAGCCTGGCCGTGCAGTGGTGTGCGGACTTCACCTCGGTACTCAGCGAGGCTTACCGCGTACTGAAGCCGGGCGGTGTTTTCGCATTTGCTAGTCTGTGCGTGGGTACGTTGTACGAGTTACGCGACAGCTGGCGTCAGGTCGATGGCATGGTGCATGTCAACCGCTTCCGCGAATTCGCTGTTTATCAACAGCTGTGTGCGGCCAGCGGCTTGCAGCCGCTCACGCTGGAAACCCGAGCGCATGTATTGCATTACCCGGACGTGCGCAGCCTGACCCATGAACTCAAGGCCCTGGGCGCGCACAACCTCAATCCCGGGCGCCCTGGCGGTTTGACGGGACGGGCGCGGATACTGGGGCTGGTCGAGGCTTATGAGCAGTTTCGTCAGGCCGAGGGCCTGCCGGCGACTTATCAAGTGGTGTACGCCGTTTTGGAGAAACCCTTATGAGCGCAGCCTATTTCATCACCGGTACCGACACCGATGTCGGCAAAACCACGGTGGCCGCAGGTCTGTTGCATGCCGCTCGAACTGCCGGCCTGAGCACCGCAGCCGGTAAACCGGTGGCCTCCGGTTGCACCGTGACGCCCAAGGGGCTGCGTAACGCCGATGCGCTGGCATTGTTGGCGGAATGTTCGCTGCCGTTGACTTATCCCCAGGTCAATCCGGTGGCGCTGGAACCGGCCATTGCCCCGCACCTGGCCGCCCGCGAGGCGGGCATCGCGCTGACCGTGCAATCGCTGGCGGCGCCGATGCGGCAGATTCTCGATATGCAGGCCGACTTCACCTTGATCGAAGGCGCCGGTGGGTGGCGCGTGCCATTGGCGGATCAGGACAACCTGTCGGATCTGGCGATGGCATTGGGTCTGCCCGTGATCCTGGTGGTCGGCGTGCGCCTGGGCTGCATCAACCATGCGCTGCTCACGGCAGAAGCGATTGCCCGGGACGGTTTGCAACTGGCGGGCTGGGTGGCCAACATCATCGACCCGAAGACTTCGCGCCTGGAGGAAAACCTCGCGACCCTGGCCGAGCGCATACCGGCGCCTTGCCTGGGACGGGTGCCCAAGCTCAAGCTGGTGACGGCCGAAGCCGTGGCGGAACATCTCCAACTGGACCTGCTGGACTAGAATTTGCCTATGACAAGGCACAGTGCCATTAGGGTTTTTGTCGGGCGTTTTCTGCGCAGGTCTGCTTCAATGTGTGTTGGTAATCCTTTGCAAGGACGAGTTCTCCCATGGAAATCTCAGGTAACAGCGCTTTTTATGCCGGTCTGAGCACTATTCAGACAGGGCAGAACCGTGTCGATCAAGCCGCGGGCCAGATCGCCAACAACACCGTCGAACGTGCGGTCACCAGCCAATCCTCGGATGCCCAGGTCGATCGCCTGCGTTCTGTCGACCGCAGTCAGCAATCGGACCTGGCCAGCAACATGGCCGAGATGTCTCAGGGCAAATTTCAGGTTGAACTGGGCGCCAAGGTCGCCAAGGCATCCGATGAAGTGCTTGGAACGTTGATCGATACGTTCGCCTGATCTCCTGCTGAATCAGCACTGCCAACGCCGCGATATTTCGCGGCGTTTTTCTGCGTAAGTCCTTCTCCCTAAACTAATCTTTCCTTCACTGGCGTGCTGCTGTAGCGGCGGCGCTGCGCAGCCTGTATGCCGGCTATTTCCTTAAGGGATGACGAACGGCAAAAGATCGACGCTTGACAAGATTTAGGCGTAAACGTATGTTTCAAACAACTGTTTGACCGTCACAACAAATCAACACGGTCGTTCATTCCCGGTTACATCAGCAGAGGTTTATCGCTATGCCTGACTACAAGGCCCCCTTGCGTGATATTCGCTTCGTACGTGACGAACTGCTCGGCTACGAAGCGCACTATCAGAGCCTTCCGGCTTGCGCGGACGCAACTCCGGACATGGTTGACGCCATTCTCGAAGAAGGCGCCAAGTTTTGTGAGCAGGTACTGGCTCCGCTGAACCGTGTGGGTGATACCGAAGGCTGCACCTGGAGCGAGTCCGGCGTTAAGACCCCGACTGGCTTCAAAGAGGCCTACAAGCAATTTGTCGAAGGCGGCTGGCCAAGCCTGGCCCATGACGTAGAACACGGCGGCCAGGGCCTGCCGGAATCTCTGGGTCTGGCTGTCAGCGAAATGGTTGGCGAGGCCAACTGGTCGTGGGGCATGTACCCGGGCCTGTCGCACGGTGCGATGAACACCATCTCCGAGCACGGCACCCCAGAGCAGCAAGAGGCCTACCTGACCAAACTGGTTTCCGGCGAGTGGACCGGCACCATGTGCCTGACCGAACCGCACTGTGGCACCGACCTGGGCATGCTGCGCACCAAGGCCGAACCTCAGGCCGACGGTTCCTACAAAGTCTCCGGCACCAAGATCTTCATCTCGGCCGGTGAACACGACATGGCCGACAACATCGTCCACATCGTGCTGGCCCGCCTGCCGGATGCTCCGGCTGGCACCAAAGGCATCTCGCTGTTCATCGTGCCGAAATTCCTGCCGAACGCAGACGGTTCGATCGGTGCGCGTAACGCCGTGTCCTGTGGTTCCCTGGAACACAAGATGGGCATCCATGGCAACGCCACTTGCGTGATGAACTTCGACGCGGCCACCGGTTACCTGATCGGCCCGGCGAACAAAGGCCTGAACTGCATGTTCACCTTCATGAACACCGCACGCCTGGGCACTGCGCTGCAAGGTCTGGCACACGCCGAGATCGGCTTCCAGGGCGGTCTGAAATATGCTCGCGACCGTCTGCAAATGCGCTCGCTGACTGGCCCGAAAGCGCCGGACAAAGCCGCTGACCCGATCATCGTCCACCCAGACGTACGCCGCATGCTGTTGACCATGAAGGCGTTCGCCGAAGGCAACCGTGCGATGGTTTACTTCACGGCCAAACAGGTCGACATCGTCAAGTATGGCGTGGACGAAGAAGAGAAGAAGAAAGCCGACGCACTGCTGGCCTTCATGACTCCAATCGCCAAGGCCTTCATGACCGAAGTCGGTTTCGAGTCGGCCAACCACGGCGTGCAGATCTACGGCGGCCACGGTTTCATCGCTGAGTGGGGCATGGAGCAGAACGTTCGCGACAGCCGCATTTCGATGCTGTACGAAGGCACCACCGGTATCCAGGCCCTCGACCTGCTGGGTCGTAAAGTGCTGATGACCCAAGGCGAAGCCCTGAAAGGCTTCACCAAGATCGTCCACAAGTTCTGCCAGACCAACGAAGGCAACGAAGCGGTTCAAGAGTTCGTCGCTCCGCTGGCTGCACTGAACAAGGAATGGGGCGAGCTGACCATGAAGGTCGGTATGGCTGCCATGAAAGATCGCGAAGAAGTCGGCGCGGCCTCCGTGGACTACCTGATGTACTCCGGTTACGCCTGCCTGGCCTACTTCTGGGCGGACATGGCGCGCCTGGCTGCGGAAAAACTGGCTGCCGGCACTTCCGAAGAGGCGTTCTACACCGCCAAGCTGCAGACCGCGCGTTTCTACTTCCAGCGCATCCTGCCGCGTACCCGCACTCACGTTGCAACCATGCTCTCGGGTGCCAACAACCTGATGGACATGAAAGAAGAGAACTTCGACCTGGGTTACTAAGGCTTAAGGCAGTTCTGCAAAAACCGCTGCTCCTTCGGGATCAGCGGTTTTTTTTGCATTGGCGTGCGCCCACGAGACTTCTCCTTGCATCACTGGTGATCGCGATGCCGCCAACTCCATTGAAAATACCTCAGTAAAACGCTCAGCAAATCGGGGTTTCTGCCGTTACAGTAGTGGGCACAATGCCATTTATTGATATGACGGGTCGGAGCTTTACCCTTGCCGCGTTCTTCCGCTGTACGTTTCAGTCATTTCCTACCGTCATTGCTGCTTTTGCTGGCGGGCCTTGCGGCTGCGTACGTCAAGGACCTGAACGTTTTCTTCACCTCACTGTTCAACGTACTGCCAACCCTGGTTCTGCTGCTGGGCGGTGCATATTGCGCGGTCTACCGACGCCAGCGTGAACTGTTTCTGATGGTCACGGTGTACATCGCCTATTTCCTGCTCGACACCCAGACTGATTACTACCGCGACAACGGCAAGGTGCGTGAAGACGCAGCCGTGGTTTTTCATCTGTGTTGTTTGTTGTTGCCGTTGCTGTTCGGCGTGTTTGCGGCGTGGCAAGAACGAACACATTTGTTTCAGGACATGGTCGCGCGTTTTGCCGTGTTGCTGGCGGTCGGCAGCGTGGCATTGGGGCTCGAGCAGAGTTACCCGCAGGCGCTGCTGATCTGGTTGTCGGAGATTCGCTGGCCGGCCTTGCACGGTGCGTGGATGAGCCTGATCCAGCTGTCCTATCCAGTGTTCATCGCATCGTTTGTGCTGCTGGCATACCAATACTGGCGCAACCCGAGGCCGCTTCACGCCGCACAGCTTGTGGGTTTGCTCGGATTATTCTGGATGTTGCCGAAAACCTTCATTCTGCCGTTTACCCTCAACATCATGTGCAGCCAGGTGATGCTGATGATCGCCGCTGCCGTTGCGCACGAAGCCTATCAAATGGCATTCCGCGATGAGCTGACCGGGTTGCCGGGGCGTCGTGCGTTGAATGAACGCATGCAGCGGTTGGGGCGCAACTATGTGTTGGCCATGAGCGACGTCGACCATTTCAAGAAATTCAACGATACCCACGGCCATGATGTCGGCGATCAGGTGCTGCGATTGGTCGCCAGCAAGCTGTCGAAAATCGGTGGCGGCGGTAAGGCGTATCGCTACGGTGGCGAGGAATTCGCCCTGGTGTTTGCAGGCAAAACCCTCGAAGAATGCATGCCGCACCTGGAAGTCATCCGCGAATCCATCGCCACCTACAACATTCACCTGCGCAATCAGGACAGCCGCCCGCAAGATGACAACCAGGGGCGCCAACGCCGTGCAGGATCCGGTGCGTCGAGCGTGTCGGTGACCGTCAGTATCGGAGTCGCCGAGCGGATCGACCAGCGCACCCCGGAAGAGGTGCTCAAATCAGCCGACCAGGCGCTGTACAGCGCCAAGGGCGCGGGGCGCAACTGCGTGATGGCGTTCGGGCAGAACCGTCGTGGCGCCGTGCGCATGGACGCCGCTACGGTTGAGTGATGATGGCGCATTCAGCGTCTGCACTGTGATTGTGGGGCGTGGTCGACGGCAGTAGGTTGGAGAAATCTGCTGACGGAGAAATGACCATGCCTGAGTACAAAGCTCCCCTGCGCGACATGCGCTTTTTGATCGACCATGTCTTCGATTTTCACGGCAGCTACGCCGCATTGGGGGCTACCGATGCCAGCCCGGACATGGTGAGTGCGATCCTGGAAGAGGGCGCGAAGTTTTGTGAAAACGTGCTCTCCCCGCTCAACCGTAGCGGCGACGAAGAAGGCTGCCATTTCGACAATGGCAAGGTCACCACGCCTGCGGGGTTCAAGCAGGCTTTCGCTCAATATGTCGAGGGTGGCTGGCATGGTCTGGCGGCGGATCCGGCTTACGGCGGCCAGGGTTTGCCCAGCTCTCTGGGGCTGGTCATCAGTGAAATGGTCGGTTCGAGCAACACCTCATGGGGCATGTACCCGGGCCTGACCCACGGCGCCATGTCGGCAATCCATGCTCACGGCACTGAAGAACAGAAACAGACTTACTTGAGCAAACTTACCGCCGGCCAATGGACCGGCACCATGTGCCTGACCGAAGCTCATTGCGGCACCGATCTGGGCATCATCAAGACACGCGCCGTACCTCAGGCCGACGGCAGCTACGCAATCTCCGGCAGCAAGATTTTCATCTCCGCCGGCGAGCACGACATGAGCGACAACATCATTCACCTAGTGCTGGCGAAACTGCCGGATGCACCGGCCGGGACCAAAGGCATTTCGCTGTTTATCGTGCCCAAGTTTTTGCCCGATGCAGCGGGTGAAGCGGGCCAGCGCAACGGCGTCTCCTGTGGCTCGATCGAACACAAAATGGGCATCAAGGCCTCGGCCACCTGCGTGTTGAATTTCGATGGCGCCCAGGGTTTTTTGATCGGCGAACCGAACAAGGGCCTGAACTGCATGTTCACCATGATGAACCATGCGCGGCTGGGTACCGGCATGCAAGGCTTGTGTCTGGGCGAGGCAAGTTTCCAGGGCGCGATCAGGTACGCCAACGACCGTTTGCAGATGCGCTCGCTGACGGGACCCAAAGCGCCGGAGAAAGCCGCCGACCCAATTATCGTGCACCCCGATGTACGGCGGATGTTGCTGACCATGAAGGCTTTCAACGAAGGCAACCGCGCGCTGACCTACTTCACCGCACAATTGCTGGATGTCGCGCACCTGAGCGCGGATGAAACAGCGCGCCAGGACGCCGAAGACCTGTTGGCGTTCCTGACGCCTATCTGCAAGGCCTTCATGACCGACACCGGCCTGGAGGTGACCAATCACGGCATGCAGGTATTTGGCGGGCACGGTTTCATCCGTGAGTGGGGTATGGAACAACTGGTGCGTGATTGCCGCATCGCACCGATCTATGAAGGCACTAACGGTATTCAGGCGCTGGACCTGCTCGGGCGTAAGGTCCTCGGCAGCCAGGGCAAGCTACTGCGCGGCTTCACCAAAATCGTCCACAAATTCTGTGCGGCGAATGCCGCGCACCCGCAGTTGGCGGTTTATGTGGCCCAACTCAACGAACTGAACCGGCAGTGGGGCGAATTGACCACTCAGGTCGGCATGGCTGCGATGAAAAATCCGGACGAAGTCGGCGCGGCATCAGTGGATTATCTGATGTACAGCGGTTACATCATCCTCGGATACTTGTGGTTGCGGATGGCGTTGGTGGCGCAGGCACAATTGGAATCGGGCAGTGGCGATGCCGATTTCTGCCGGGGCAAACTGGCGACCAACGAGTTTTACTTCAAGCGACTGTTGCCACGCACTGCCGCGCACCGGGCAGCGATCGAGGCGGGCAGCGATTGCCTGATGAAGCTGCCGGCGGAGTTGTTTGCGCTCTGACGATCAGGCTTGAAAAGCTTCGCGGGCAAGCCTCGCTCCTACGGTTCTATGTCGTTCACGTGAATGCGTGCGACACGGCCTGTAGGAGCGAGGCTTGCCCGCGAATGCGTTCTGGCAGGCGAGAACTGTCTCAGCTGAAATGCTGGTGACCAAAAATAACAAAACAGTCACTGGCTGACCCTATGTGTCGCAAAAGTTGTTGGGTTACACTCGGACCCAACGAAAACACCACACCTACGAATTACCTGTTTAGATCTTGCGAGGTTTGCCATGGCTGACTACAAAGCGCCCCTGCGCGATATGCGCTTCGTCCTCAATGAAGTTTTCGAGGTCGCCAAACTCTGGGCCGAGCTGCCGGCACTGGCGGATTCCGTCGATGCTGAGACCGTCGAAGCCATTCTCGAAGAAGCCGGCAAGGTCACCAGCAAAAGCATCGCGCCCCTGAGCCGTGCGGCCGACGAAGAAGGTTGCCATTGGGCAGACGGTGCTGTCACCACGCCGGCCGGTTTCCCACAGGCTTATCAGACTTATGCTGAAGGCGGTTGGGTCGGGGTCGGTGGCGATCCTGCCTACGGCGGCATGGGCATGCCCAAAGCCGTGTCGGCCCAGGTCGAAGAGATGGTCAACTCCGCCAGCCTGTCGTTCGGTTTGTACCCGATGCTGACCGCCGGTGCTTGCCTGTCGATCAACGCCCACGCCAGCGAAGAACTGAAAGCCGCGTACCTGCCAAACATGTACGCCGGTGTCTGGGCCGGTTCCATGTGCCTGACCGAGCCGCATGCCGGTACGGACCTGGGCATCATTCGCACCAAGGCCGAGCCACAGGCTGACGGTTCCTACAAAGTCAGCGGCACCAAGATCTTCATCACCGGTGGTGAGCACGATCTCACCGAAAACATCATCCACCTGGTACTCGCCAAGCTGCCGGATGCTCCGGCCGGTCCGAAAGGTATCTCGCTGTTCCTGGTGCCGAAGTTCATGGTCAATGCCGATGGCAGCCTGGGCGCGCGCAACCCGGCCAATTGCGGCTCGATCGAGCACAAGATGGGCATCCAGGCGTCGGCGACCTGCGTGATGAACTTCGATGAGGCTGTGGGTTATCTGGTCGGCGAGCCGAACAAAGGCCTGGCGGCGATGTTCACCATGATGAACTACGAGCGTCTGGGGGTTGGCATCCAGGGCCTGGCTTCTGGCGAGCGCTCCTATCAGAACGCAGTGGAGTACGCCCGCGACCGACTGCAAAGCCGTTCGCCGACCGGCGCGCAGAACAAGGACAAAGTGGCCGATCCGATCATCGTCCACCCGGATGTACGTCGCATGCTGTTGACCATGAAAGCTTCGAACGAAGGCGGTCGTGCGTTCTCGACTTACGTGGCCATGCAACTGGACACCGCCAAGTTCAGCGAAGACGCCGCGACCCGCAAGCGTGCGGAGGATCTGGTGGCGTTGTTGACTCCCGTGGCCAAGGCGTTCCTGACTGATCTCGGCCTGGAAACCACAGTGCACGGCCAGCAGGTTTTCGGAGGTCACGGCTACATCCGCGAGTGGGGTCAGGAACAACTGGTTCGCGATGTTCGCATCACTCAGATCTACGAAGGCACCAACGGCATCCAGGCCCTGGACCTGGTCGGGCGCAAGATCGTTGGCAGCGGCGGGGCGTTCTACAACCTGTTCGCTGACGAGATTCGTCACTTCACGGCCTCTGCCAGCGCCGATCTTGCCGAATTCACCAAACCGTTGAACGACGCTGTGACCACGCTCGACGAACTGACCGCGTGGTTGCTTGACCGGGCAAAATCCAACCCGAATGAAATCGGCGCGGCATCGGTCGAGTATCTGCAAGCGTTCGGTTATGTCGCTTACGCCTACATGTGGGCACTGATGGCCAAGGCCGCTCTCGGCAAAGAAGCGCAGGACGATTTCTACGCCAGCAAACTCGGCACGGCGCGGTTCTATTTCGCACGCCTGCTGCCGCGTATCCACTCGTTGAGCGCGTCGGTGAAGGCCGGGAGTGAGTCGCTTTTCCTGCTGGATGCCGCACAGTTCTGACAATGTAACGTCATGTAAGCTTTCTCTTACATGACGTGCTGCCTATCTCCCATAGATGCCGATTGGATCCACGGCTAATCTACTTCACATGGACGTAGCGCAGGAAGCGCAAAGCAACAACACGGACACGTAGGATTCTGCCAGGACGGCGGAGTGAAATGGATGTCAGGGAAACAGTCTGCAAAGCCCCGCTTCGGCGGGGTTTTCTTATGCCTGCGAAAAAGTACTCAGCCAAGCCCGTCCAGTGCTGGCGAGTTATTCAAGCGATCTTCTGGTCGATTTATCACCTCTTCGAGCAGCGTACGTAACAACGCCAGCGAGGCTTGTTGCCGTTGCACATCGCGACACACCAACCCCACTTTCAACGGTACCCGCGGCTCACTGAGCGGTTTCCACAGCAGGTCGTTGTTGCCATGGGTTTTTTGCGAGCGTCCGGGCAATACCGTTGCCAATTGTGTGTGCGGCAGGCTGTCGAGAATCCCCGCCATGTTGTTCAATTCAGCCTGCACCTGCGGACGTCGTCCCAGATTGGCCAATTGCGCCTGCCAAATCTGGCGTATCTGAAACTCCTCACCCAATAGCAACATCGGCAATTGCGCAGCCTGACTCATCGAGACTTTCTTGAATTCCCGCAAGGGGTGCTCCGCGGGGATGACAAGCGTCAGTTCATCCTCATACAGCATCACGCCATGTAGCCCAGGTTGCCGGGGGGGCAGATAGCTGATGCCGATATCCAGCGAGCCATTGAGCAACCGACGTTCGATTTCCAGTCCTGTCAGTTCATAGATCTGCACCACCAGATGTGGCTGGGCTTTGCGCACGCGTTCGAGCATCTGCGGCACAAGGCTGGTGTGCACCGTTTGCAAAACGCCAATGGCCAGCGTACGCAGCGCCTGCCCCTTGAAATTGCCCAATGCTTCGCGCGCCCGCTGCAGACCATCGAGCAAGGGCAGGGCGTGGTTGTACAGCGTATGGGCCGCCAGGGTCGGCAACAGGCGTTTGCTGCTGCGTTCGAACAGGCTCACATCGAGGGTCTGTTCGAGATGGCGGATCTGTTGTGAAAGCGCCGGTTGAGAGATTGAAAGTCGTTCGGCGGCACGCCCGACGTGGCCCTCTTCATACACCGCGACGAAATAACGCAGTTGCTTAAAATCCATAAGTAATTCTTATTGAAAATGCTGGTAAATCGAAATGGTTCAACACTGGGACTGAGCCTAGTCTAACTGCATTCATAAGGCTTGCAGGGCCAGAAAAGGCGATGAAGAGCATTGGCTTCGCTGTTGTTTGCATAGGTAACGCAAAACACCTGAAACGCAGGTTGAACCCATGAATCTGTTCAGCCTGCGGCGCGCTTCGCCATCGATTGATGATCTGGTAGCGGGTGCTTCCTTCGCCTCCAGTTACGAAAACCTCTCCAGTGAGTGCCTGATGCCCAGTGTCGAGCGGCCCCATCAGATTTTTGTCCGCGGCCAAGGTTCGTGGTTGTGGGACAGCGATGATCGCGCGTATCTGGATTTTTCCCAGGGCGGCGGGGCCAACAGCCTGGGCCACAGTCCCAAAGCACTGGTCAATGCCATCACGGCGCAGGCGCAGGCGCTGATCAATCCCGGTTTCAGCCTGCATAACCGCGGCATGCTCAACCTCGCCGAGCGTTTGTGCCTGAGTACCGGCAGCGATCAGGCTTACATGCTCAACACGGGCAGCGAAGCCTGTGAGGCCGCGATCAAATTGGCGCGCAAATGGGGCCAACAGCATCGCGGCGGCGCTTCGCGGATCATCGTCGCCAATAACGGCTGCCATGGTCGTAGCCTGGCGACGATCTCGGCGTCGGACAGTTCGACTTTGGCCAACCGATTTGAACCGCAGCTGCCAGGCTTCAGCCATGTTCCCTACAACGATCTTCCGGCGCTGCACGCGGCTGTTGACGAGCGGACCGTGGCGATCATGCTCGAACCGATTCAGAGCGAAGCCGGAGTGATTGCGGCCACGGCGCATTATCTCAAAGGCGTCGAACGTCTGTGTCGGGAGCTGGGGATCCTGTTGATTCTCGACGAAGTGCAAACCGGATTGGGTCGCTGCGGCACCTTGCTCGCCGAACAGTCCTACGGTGTGCGCGCCGATATCGTCGTCCTCGGCAAAGGGCTGGGCGGTGGGGTGCCCTTGGCCGCATTGCTGGCGCGGGGCAAGGCTTGCTGTTTCGACACTGGCGAACTGGGCGGCACCCATCACGGCAATGCACTGATGACCGCGGCGGGTCTGGCGGTGCTCGACAGTGTGCAGGACAAAGGATTTCTCGAACATGTCGGGGAATCCGCCCTGCACCTGCGCGAAGGTTTGCAGCGTTTGTCCCATCGTTACGGTCACGGCGAACTGCGCGGCCAGGGGCTGCTTTGGGGGCTGACTCTATCCGACGATTCTGCTGATGCCGTCGTCAACGCAGCCTTGTTTGAAGGCTTGCTGCTCAACGCTCCGCAACCGGACTGCCTGCGCTTCACCCCGGCGCTGACCGTCAGCATGGCCAATATCGATGAAATGCTCCTGCGCCTGGCCCGCGCTTTCTCCCGTGTGCGCACCGCGCAATTGCAATGCCGTAAAGGGATTGCCGTCTGATCAGACGCGTCCTGCACACATTCCAGAACCGTCTCGCGGTAATACGCACGCCCTGCGCCTGATTTTTTTTGGCGTGGGGCGTTTTTTTGTGGCGGGGTTTTGCCATGGGGCAAATTCGGCTTGAGACTTGATCGTATAAATGGCTTTTTAAAGGTGCCGACAGGGAATGTCGATACCCGCTCAACCATCACGGTTGGCTTTGAGCTCTATACCACACAGTGGTATGTTTTTGGGGAAGGGATGCCAATGTCACAAAGGCTTTTCAAGACGAAACGCTTTGCAATGGTCGCCGGAAAGGCATGGATTGGAGATGATGAGCTTCGAGAGGCCTTCCTCGAAATGCTCAAAGGGCAGGCGGATAATCTCGGCGGCGGGGTCTGGAAGAAACGCTTGAACTCCAATCGCCATCGCTCGATTGTTTTGGCGAGGGGTGGTGAATACTGGGTTTACCAGTTCATGTGTGCCAAAAAGAATCAGAGCAATATCAGTCATACCGAGCTGATCGCGTTTCGGAAAATGGCCAAGACCTACGAGGGACTGACAGAGTTGCAAATCCAGTATTTACTGGATACGAGGGAGTTTACGGAGATTTTTTATGAGTAAGAAATTCAAGAGCGAGGCGTTTGAATCAATCCACGAATCTGCCAGTGCCTTGTATGCCATCGGCGCAATCAGCAAGGCGACCATGCGCGAATTCGATGCGTCGTGCCTGGCGAACGTACCGGACGCGATACCGGCCGAACAGATCAAGGCGCTACGTGAACGCAACAATGTCAGCCAACCGGTGTTCGCGCGTTACCTGAACACCAGCGCTTCTACGGTCAAACAGTGGGAATCAGGGGATAAACATCCCAGCGGCATGGCGCTGAAGCTGCTGAGCATCGTTCAGAAACATGGCCTGGAGATACTGGCCTGAGGAATCCGGCTGAACCCTGACCAACGGCAAGGGTCGATTAGCTGTAGGGCTTGCATGAGCCCCATTCAATCAGGAGCTGCCCATGGACTTCATTCGCATCATCATCGCTATCTTGTTGCCGCCACTGGGCGTGTTTCTGCAAGTAGGATTCGGCGGGGCGTTCTGGCTGAATATTTTGCTGACGCTGTGCGGCTACATTCCGGGGATCGTGCACGCGGTGTACATCATCGCCAAGCGTTGATTTACAGCGGCAGATTCATCACTCGCCGATAAAACGACCACTCCTGCTCCAGCGCATGGGCCTGGTTACCGGCCTTGCGGAAACCGTGACGTTCATCCGCGTAGTAATGCGCTTCGACCAGGAGGCCGCTGTTCTGCAAGGCTTCGACCATATCGCGGGTCTGCTGAGGCACGACCACGGCGTCCAGTTCCCCTTGGAAAAAGATCACCGGCACGCGAATGTTGTCGGCGTGCAATAACGGTGTGCGCGCGGCATAGCGCTGGGCGTCCTGCACTGGATCGCCGATCAGCCAATCGAGGTAGTCGCCTTCGAACTTGTGGGTAGCCCGGCCCAATGCCACCGGATCGCTGACCCCGTAAAGGCTGGCGCCGGCGCGGAACACGTTGTGAAAGGCCAGTGCGCACAGCGTGGTGTAGCCACCTGCGCTGCCGCCGCGGATGAACGCTTTGTCGCCATTGATCAAGCCACGATCGGCGAGATGGCTGACCACCGCGCACGCATCTTCGACATCCACCTCACCCCAACTCAAATGCAAAGCCTGGCGGTAGGCTCGGCCATAGCCACTGCTGCCGCGGTAGTTGAGATCTGCCACGGCGAAACCGCGTTGTGTCCAGTACTGAATTCGCGGGTCGAGCATCGGATAGCACGCCGAAGTCGGGCCACCATGGATGAACACCACCAACGGTGGTTTCGCTTCCCCGGTCATTGCCGGATAGAAGAAACCGTGAGCCTCGCCCGAACCGCTTGGGTAACGCAGGGTCTGCGGGCGACTGATTCTTTCAGCAGGCAGCGGAGTGACACCTCCGGCCAGCACGTTTACCTTTTGCGACTGGCGATCGATCGCGATTACCGCAGCCGAACTGACCGGTGAGGCGGCGATGCAGTAAATGAACTGCGCATCGATGGCGAGGTGGCGGAAGCGGCTGTAATCGCTGGAATAGTCTTGCGTGGAATGACCACACAGGCCCAATCGACCGAAACCGTCTTCTGTCCAGCTCGCCAGATAGTCGCCATCATTCAGGGGTAACCAGGTGCAGCCACCGAGTTGCCAGGGTGCCGGACCATAATCGGCGGCAGCGCTTGGCAGTGGGGTCAGAGCGTTTTCCGCTTCCATCCACGGTTGCCAGTACCCGCCCCGATCCGTCAGGCAAAACAACCGACCGGCGTTATCGAATCTCGGTTGTTGCAGGGATTCTTCAGCATTGTCTCCGGCCACGCAGCGGGCCGGGCCGAAGGTGTTATCGGTCAGGCGCTCGGCAACCATCAAGCGGGTTGCGGTCCACGGCTGATGTGGGCGGCTCCACTCGATCCAGGCCAGTCGATGAGCGTCAGGACTGAGGGTCGGGGCCGCGTAGAAGTCGGCGCCTTCGGCCAGCAGGTGTCGCGTGCCGTCCGCCAGATCGATCGCGACCAAACGGTGCTGGTTGCCGTTTTCCTCAACCGTCAGCACCTGACCATTGGCGAACTGCAAATCACCGTAACGGCAGGTACCGCAGGTCAGCCTTTCTGGCGTCTCGCCCTGGAGCGATTGACGATACAGTTGCTGGTCAGCCTCATTGACGAAGACGATGCCGTCGGCAGTCAGACAAAACGCTCCACCGCCATATTCGTACACCCGACTGCGCACGCTGAACCCGGGCGGTGTCAGACACGTCGCTGTGCCAGCTTGCCAGTGCCAGACTCGGCACGCGGCGTCCTCCGGACGATATTCATTCCAGAACAAGCCGTGTGGGCCAACCTGTAACTCGGCAAAGTCGATACCGGCCGCTACTGCATTGGCGGCGCTCAGAGGTTCAGCTTTTGGCGATGAGGCGTGAATTTCGTTCATTGCGAAAGGCCAGTTGTTCGATGGTCTGGGTGGCGTGCTCGGCTTCTTCGCGGGCCTTGAGGATTACGCCGTGATGGGCGGATTTGCTGCACACCGGATCGGCGTTGCTCGCGTCACCGGTGAGCATGAATGCCTGACAGCGACAGCCGCCGAAGTCTTTTTCTTTCTCGTCGCAGGAACGGCACGGCTCGGGCATCCAGTCATAGCCGCGAAAACGGTTGAAACCGAACGACTCATACCAGATGTGTTGCATGCTGTGGTCGCGCACATTGGGAAACTGCACCGGCATCTGTCGGGCACCGTGACACGGCAAGGCGGTTCCGTCCGGCGTTACTGTCAGAAAAATACTGCCCCAGCCATTCATACAGGCTTTCGGGCGTTCTTCGTAATAGTCCGGCGTGACGAAAATCAATTTGCACGGATGCCCTTCGGCTTCCAGTTTGGCCCGGTATTCATTGGTGATGCGTTCGGCGCGCAGCAGTTGCTCTTTGGTCGGTAAAAGTCCGACACGATTGAGCTGCGCCCAACCATAGAACTGGCACGTGGCGAGTTCGACGAAGTCCGCTTCAAGGGCGATGCACAGCTCGATGATGCGGTCGATCTTGTCGATGTTGTGCCGATGGGTGACGAAGTTCAGCACCATCGGATAGCCGTGGGCTTTCACCGCACGGGCCATTTCCAGTTTCTGCGCGAAAGCCTTTTTCGAGCCGGCCAGCAAGTTGTTCACCTGCTCGTCGCTGGCCTGGAAACTGATCTGGATGTGATCGAGGCCGGCCTTCTTGAAGTCGCTGATTTTCTGTTCGGTGAGGCCGATGCCGGAGGTGATCAGATTGGTGTAGAAACCCAATTTGCGTGCTTCGCCGATCAGCTCGGCGAGGTCCTGACGCACCAGCGGTTCGCCACCGGAAAAACCCAGCTGCGCCGCGCCCATTTCCCGCGCTTCACGAAACACCTTGATCCACTGTTCGGTGCTCAGCTCTTTGCCCTGTTCGGCGAAGTCCAACGGGTTGGAGCAGTACGGGCATTGCAGCGGGCAGCGGTACGTCAGCTCAGCCAACAGCCACAGCGGCAGGCCGATCTCGGGTTTGGGCGGTACTTGCACCGATGACTCAGGCAAGTTCGATCCAGTGCTGCGCACGGGCAACCTCCATGAATTGCTCGATGTCGTCACCGAGCTCGGGCACGCCGGGGAACTGCTGGTCAAGCGCCTCGATGATCGCCGCGACATCCCGCTCGCCATCAATCAAGCCACCGATCAACGCGGCGCTTTCATTGAGTTTAATCATGCCTTCCGGATACAGCAGCACGTGGCCTTTCTGCGCCGGTTCGTACTGGAAACGATAGCCGGGACGCCAGCTCGGCGTCTTGCTGCGATCAAAGCTCATAAAGTGATTCCTTTGTGCCAGACCCGCTCACGGGTCACGCTGTGATATGGCGGGCGTTGCAGTTCGTAGGCCATGCTCATGGCATCGAGCATGCTCCAAAGAATGTCCAGTTTGAACTGGAGAATTTCCAGCATGCGCTCCTGGCCTTCACGGGTCTTGTAGTGCTCAAGGGTGATCGCCAGACCGTGCTCGACATCACGCCGCGCTTGACCCAGGCGGGTGCGGAAATACTCGTAGCCGGCCGGGTCGATCCATGGGTAATGCTGGGGCCAACTGTCCAGGCGCGACTGGTGGATTTGTGGTGCGAACAGTTCGGTCAGCGAGCTGCTGGCGGCTTCCTGCCAGCTGGCGCGACGGGCGAAGTTGACGTAGGCATCCACCGCGAAACGCACGCCGGGGAGCACCAGCTCTTGCGAACGCAGTTGATCCGGGTCCAGGCCGACGGCTTGACCCAGACGCAGCCAGGCTTCAATGCCGCCGTCTTCCCCCGGTGCGCCATCATGGTCGAGCAGGCGCTGAATCCACTCGCGACGGATCTCGCGGTCCGGGCAGTTGGCCAGAATGGCAGCATCCTTGAGCGGGATGTTCACTTGATAGTAAAAGCGGTTGGCGACCCAACCCTGGATCTGCTCACGGCTAGCGCGACCTTCATACATCGCCACGTGGTAGGGGTGGTGGATGTGGTAGAAGGCGCCTTTGGCGCGCAGGGCCGCTTCGAATTCGGTGGGGGACATCGGGACGTCGGTCATTGCGGTTCTCCGGAATACAACCGGTGGGTTCTTTGGTGTCTGGTCTGGCGCCATCGCTGGCTAGCCAGCTCCCACAGGTTTTGTGTTGCGCCACAGATTTCGCGTGCACGATCAATCCCAGTGGGAGCTGGCTTGCCAGCGATGGGGCCATCAGCTACAGCACAATGCTCATGCCGTCATACGCCACTTCAACCTGGCGCCGATCCAGCTCTGCACGCTGCGGCGAATCCTCATCAAGAATCGGATTGGTATTGTTGATGTGGATAAGCACCTTGCGCTGTTTGGGCAGTTGCTCAAGCACTTCGAGCATGCCACCAGGGCCGTTTTGCGCCAGGTGCCCCATCTCGCGACCGGTACGGGTGCCGACGCCCCGGCGCTGCATTTCGTCATCGTCCCACAAGGTGCCGTCCACCAGCAGGCAATCACTGCCGGCCATGATCTCCAGCAATGACGCATCAACCTTGCCCAGGCCCGGTGCATAGAACAATTTGCCACCGGTGTTGAGGTCCTCGACGATCAGGCCGATGTTGTCGCCCGGATGCGGATCGAAACGATGCGGGGAGTAGGGCGGCGCGGCGCTACGCAGGGGCAGTGGGGTGAAACGCAGGTTCGGGCAGGCTGGCACGCTGAAACTCTGGTCGAGTTCAATGCGGTTCCAGGTCAGCCCGCCATTCCAGTGGTTGAGCATGTTGAACAGCGGAAAGCCGCTGCTCAGGTCTTCATGGACCATGTCCGTACACCAGACCTGATGCGGGCAACCTTCACGCAGCATGAGCAGGCCGGTGGTGTGGTCGATCTGGCTGTCCATGAGGATGATGGCGCTGATCCCGGTATCGCGCAGGGCACGGCCCGGTTGCATCGGAGCGAAGCTCTGGAGCTGGGCGCGAATGTCCGGGGAGGTGTTGCACAGCACCCAGTTCACGCCGTCATCGGAGATCGCGATGGACGATTGCGTCCGCGCCTTGGCCCGCAGGCTGCCGTCGCGAAAACCTGCGCAGTTCACGCAGTTACAGTTCCACTGGGGGAAACCGCCGCCGGCAGCGGAACCTAGAATCTGGACAAACATGGGCGCTCCATCATTTCAACGCTGAAAATAAAACGCCTCGGATATCCGAGGCGTTGTGCTGCTCAACTGCCAAGGCAGCGATTAGCGGCTTGCGAAGTACATGGTGACTTCAAAGCCGATACGCAGGTCGGTGTAAGCCGGTTTGGTCCAGGCCATAAATTGAACTCCTTCAGGTAGGGTAAGGACAGCGCTATCTATAGGTATAGTCCACCTCAAGTCAGAGATGTTCCAAATAGTTAGGCTGCTATGTTACTCAAAATTTCAGAGGGATTGCCCGTGAAACTTTGAGAAAGCTCGTTGCAGCCCCGGTAATGATCATTTTGTCGCTTGCCAAGGTGCGCCCGGTGCAATGCCGTTGGCCAGGCAGCGCCAGCCGCCCTCGGCTTGATTCAATCGCTGTGCGGCAGCCAGCAAAAGGGGGCGGTCGATCAGCAAAATTGCTTCGGGCAACTGTGTCAGATAATCCGACGAGCGGCCCGCCAGTTTGGCTTGCCACAACAACTCGGCTGCCTCGACGACGGGCAATGCGGTGCTTGAAAACTGGCCAGCCAGAATCTGACGCTGGGCGATGAAAGCGCTGTCGCCAATGGCATTGATCAGCTGCGGCAAACTCTCGAGGAACTGCTCGATGTGCTGCAACAGGTCCACTGGCGCCACGGTCGGTGATTGCACACCGAATAGCAGCCCGGTTTGCCCATGAATCTGCCGCAGCGCGCTGAACACGGCATAACCTAGCTGCAACTCCACTCGCAGACGCTGGTAGAACGACGTCTGGCAGATATGTGCCAGCAAACGCCACGCGGCTTCGTCGGCCAGTTCAGTGGTTGAAGTCGGACAGTACAGCAGGATCGCATGCTCGCTCGAATCGGTATCGACAATGCTCCATAGGCGTTGTGATGGGATCGAAAGCGGCGGGGTCTGCTGATTGTCCGGCGTTCCGGGAATGCGGCTCAGAGCGAGGCCCATGGCCGCTTGAGTCTGGGCGGACAGGCCAATCGCCAGGCCGTCCCAGCGTGCACTCGCCCAGAGTTGCTGCATGTCGTCCGAGTTAGCGGTGTGGCCAAGACAGTGGTCAGGCAATGCCTTGAGCAATTGTCGAATCGGAATCAGCGCAACGCTTGCAGGTTCTGGCTGTACGACCACGGCATCAGGCGTTGTCAGCGCTTTCAGCGCGTGCTCCAGGATGATGGGCATCGGCTCCTGCAAGCCGGTCATCTTCAGAAGCCACTCATTTCCCGAAACGTTGAAGGAAAAGTTCACACCCGCCTGACGTGCATCTTCGCGTAGCGGACGCAGCGCGCTGTCGAGCCGCGATTGAAGATGGCTGTCGGGCGTCGAGAGCAGACGCCAGCGTAGATAAATCGCACCTTCAATGCCGTTGTCCGGCAACGCCTGGCTGAATTGCATTGGCGAACGTTCGCGACGACTGCGCGAGCGGTCTTGGGCGAAAGTGCGCAGACCACGGTGGGCGCTGGTCTGGCCGCGAATCAGTCCGGCGTTGGTGGCTGGCGGCTCGGTGTTCAGGAATGGATTGGGTGCGGGCAGTTGCCATGAACCGCTGAAGTTATCCACCGCGCCAATCCGTTTGAGGATTTGCTTCAGGGCTTTAACACCGTGCCCGGATAACCCGGCTTCGCGCTGCTCGCTGTCCCGTCGGGCCAGTTGCAACGCACTGCTGACTTGTTGCTGGCGCTGGAGCAGGGCAGCGTACTCTTCACGTAACCGGCTCCAGTCTTGCTGGGCGAAGAAGCTCAGCCAATCCATGAGACGCCTTGGTATGTCGCTCGCCGATGCTTCGAAGGGCAATGTGAATTCGATATGCAGCAAGGCTTGCCCGGCGAATTGGTACAGCGGCTCTGCCTTGAGCTTTTCGGCCACGCCTTTCTCGCGTAAATCCGCGAGCAAGCCCCCCGGTTTCTCGGCATTGAGCCAATGGCACAGGAATTCCAGTGCTTCGGCGCAAGAGTCGGGCAGCGATTCAAGGGCAAACAGTAAATCGAGCCGACGTTCGTCAGCCTGTTGATAGCTTCTGTCTGACGTCGTCAGCAGCGGCGTGGGAAGGGGTTGCGGGACTTTTTCACCTTGGGCAACAACCGCACCAAAGGCTTCGGCCATCACCCGCAATTCATCGAGACTCTGCGGGCCGGCAAGGCTCAAAGTCATCTGTCCGGTCTGGTAGAAGCGCTGATGAAAATGTTGCAAAGCGTGCTGAAACTCGGGTTGCTCAAGGGGCAGGCTGTCGCGATTGCCAGCGTGGAAACCCCGCAGCGGATGAGTCTCGGAGAGCCCCTCGAACAAAGCCAGTCGCTGTTGCGCCACTGGATCCTGCGACCACGCGACAAACTCCGCATGCAGCACTTCTCGTTCCCGCTGCTGATCGTCCGGATTCATACGCGGATGCGCGAGCATATCTGACAAACGTTCCAGACCACCGGCAAACGCCTGGGGCGACAATTCGAAAAAGTAATCCGTGTTGCGTTCACTGGTCCGCGCATTCACTTGGCCGCCATGGCTCTGAACGTTCGCCATCAACCCTTGGCCCGCAGGAAAACGCTCGGTACCGAGAAACAGCAAGTGCTCAAGAAAATGCGCCAGGCCAGGCCATGCCAGCGGCACATCGTGGCTCCCCGCAGCAACCCGCAATGCCGCCGCGCAGCGCTTCAAGTTCGGGGCATGACGCAGCGTCACCCGCAAGCCGTTGGCCAGGGTTTCAGTATGGGGGCGAGGGTGATTCAACGCGGGCATGGGCACTTCCAGAACAGAGAAGCGCTCATGCTAGCGGATTCGTCAGCGCTTGTTCAGATCGCCGTAAAGCTCGGGGCGACGGTCGAGCAAATAGCGGTTGGCGGAACGCGAGTCGATCATCAGCTGACGATCCAGTTCACCAACGATCAACGCTTCATCAAGACCCGCTTGGGCGATACGGCTGCCATCAGGCGCGGCAATGCTGCTCTGGCCGCAGTAATGGATATCGCCTTCGTGCCCGCAGTAATTGGCGTAGGCCACATAGCACTGGTTTTCGAAAGCGCGGGAACGGACCGTGACATCGGCGACGAAATCAAAGGGAATCATATTCGCCGTCGGCACCAGAATCAGCTCGGCACCCTGGAGCGCCAGGCGCCGTGCGTTTTCCGGGAACTCCAAGTCGTAGCAGATCAGCAAACCAAGTTTCCAGCCGTTGAGTTCAACCACAGGGAAATCGTTGGCGCCGGCGCTGAACATCGAATGGTCGAGATCGCCGAACAGATGCGTTTTGCGGTAATTGCAGACACGCTCGCCGCTGGCGTCGATCAGTTGCACGGCATTGTAGATCTGCCCGTCCTCGGAGCGTTCGGGATAGCCATACAAAATGGCAATCCCTGCCGTTCGGGCAATGCGCGCGACCTGTTGCGCCGACTCACCGTTGTGCACTTCCGCCAGCACGCTGACGGCATCGATGCCGATGTTGTAGCCGGTCAGGAACATCTCCGGCAGCACCAGCAAATCGGCGCCTTTCGCCTCCAGCGCCAGTTGATGCAGGCGTTGCAGGTTGCCGGCGACATCCAGAGGCAACGGTGGACATTGGTAAAGGGCTACGCGCATTTCGGATTCCTCTTACTCGGGCAGGGCGATCGGTCCGATCTCGTTGAACACATCTCCTGGACCCGGATTCTCGGCGTGAGTTGCACCGCCGAAGTGTTTCATGATGCCCCACACTGCGTTGAGCGAGGTCTGCACCGCGCCTTCGACCCAGGCCGGCGTCCACGAAACGTCGTCACCGGCGATGAAAATCCCGCGCTGCTCGGCCGGCATGTCGTGCTGCATGAAGTGCGCGTACATGCGCTGGTTGTAGCGGTAGTGGCCGGGCAGTGCGCCTTTGAAGGCACCGAGGAAGTGCGGGTCGGCTTCCCACGACACGGTGATCGGGTCGCCGATGATGCGCGCAGCGATGTCGACTTTCGGGTAGATCTTCTTCAGCGCATCCAGCGCCAGCTTCACGCGTTTTTCCACAGGATGCGGCAGCATTTTCAGCGCGTCGCTCATCCACGAGTACGACAGGCAAATCACCCCCGGCTTGTCGTCGCCGTTATCGAACAGGTAAGTGCCGCGGGTCAGGCGATCGGTGAGGGTCATGCTCATCAGGTCGCGGCCGGTCTCCGGATCCTTGTCCTTCCAGAAGGGGCGGTCGACCATCACGAAGGTCTTCGACGATTGCATGTAGCGGGTGCGGTCCAGGGCCATCCACATCTTTTGCGAGAACAGGGTTTCGTCGCATTCGATCTGGGTGGTCAGCAGCCAGCTCTGGCACGTGGTCAGCACCGCGGCGTATTCGCGGGTGTCGCCATTGTTGTCGGTGACCGCAAATCTGCCCCCCGGTGCGTGGGCGATTTTCTTCACCCCGGAACGTGGTGCACCGCTGTGCAATGACTTGAGGCTGGTGCCTTGCGGCCAGTGCACGCAGCGCTCAGGGACGTGGCGCCAGATGCCCTGCGGTACTTGTTCTACGCCACCGACCACCAGGTGTTGGTGATCGTCGCAGTTGGTCATCACCACGCGGAAGATTTCCAACATCGAGTTCGGGAAGTCCGAGTCCCAGCCACCGGTACCGAAGCCGACCTGGCCAAACACTTCACGGTGATGGAATGACAGCTTGGCGAACGCCTTGGAGGTGGCAACGAAATCGTAGAAGGTGCGGTCGTCCCACAGCGGTACGAGGGTGTTCCACAGCTCTTTGAGGCGCGGCACATCGCGGTCGCGGATGGCTTGCTGGATATCAGAGAACTGCGAGCCCGCTTCCAGGGCATCGGCCCAGGCGTCGGCGACTTCTTGGAAAAGTGCAGGAAGATCCGCCAATTTTTGTGCGTAATGGGTCTTGCCTTCCAGATCGATGACAGTGCTGCCTGAGGCCGGTGTCAGTGGGTTGGGGAAGGGCTTGGTTTCGAGATTCAGCTTGTCGACATAGTGATAGAACGCGGTGGACGACACCGGAAAGCGCATGCCGCCCAACTCGGCGACGATGCCGTCAGTGCCATTGAACGCCTGGGAGCGCAGGCGCCCGCCCAGCTTCGAGGCCTCATAGACCACGGGCTTGAGGCCCAGCTTCATCAATTCGTACGCTGCCACCAGCCCTGCGATCCCGGCGCCGACGATCGCCACTTCGGCACCGTGATTGTGCTCGGGAATGCTGCCAAGACCCGCCGGATGTTCGATCCAGTCGTCGAAGGCGAAAGGAAAGTCCGGGCCGAAAATAGTGACTGGTTTTTTACCGTCTGCAGGATGGCGATTGTTCTTGTTCATGGCTGACCTTGCTGGCGACCCGACGCGGGATGCGCGTCTGAGTATAGGAAAAGATGCCAGCCATTCTAGAGAGCAACGAACACGTTAATAAGACGCAAAGTGTCGTCATTTTGCTATCAGTTTGATCAATATGACGAGCTATCAATACACACTGACTACTGTGGGAGCGGGCTTGCCCGCGAAGAGGCCAGTTCTGGCACCAAAAATTATCGGCAAAAACTAAACCGGCTGCCCCCGATCAATCTTGCTACTCAAGATGATCGACGTCGTGGTTTTCTCCACACCATCCACACTGCCAATCTGGTCCAGCAACTGATCCAGCTGTTCCGGCGAATCAGTGCGCAACCACGCCACATAATCAAATTCGCCACTTACCGCACACAACTGCTGCACCTGAGCCATCGCGCTCAGACGCCGCAACACTTCCTTGCCGGAACGTGGCTGCACGGTAATCCCTACATAGGCCTGCAACCCGCCATCCACCACCCGCTGCCCGAGACGTACGCCATAACCGGTGATGACTTTGGCCTTTTCCAATCGTGCCAGGCGTGATGTGACCGTGGTGCGGGCAATGCCCAGTTGCCGGGCCAGCATGGCGACGCTCTCACGGGCGTTGATCTGCAGGGCCGCGATCAACTGGCGGTCGATTTCATCGAGAACGGGTGGGCGAGTGTCAGGCAAAGGGAGTCTCCAGGGCGTCGATCAATGCGCAAGCATGTTACAGGCAGTTTCTGCACGACGCTCGCGACGGTTCCTTGGGCTAGCCTTAGTACCGTTCAGGACATTTCTGCCTGCGACAAATTGCCATAAGTAACCAGGTAGTACATTATTCCGCCCCTTGTCACAAATGGGGAAAAATCTCGACATGAAAAATTCTGGGGTTGCCGCTGGCAGCAAGTGGTTGCTGGCGGGGTTGGGTGTGTTGATTGCACTGATCGGGCTTGGCCTGGTCGGTGGTGGCGGGTACCTGATCGCGCTTGGCGGTAGCTGGTATTTCCTGCTGATGGGCCTGGCGATGCTGGTGTCCGGGCTGATGATTGCCCGTCGCAAGCCGCTTGGTGCGTGGTTGTATGGCGTGGCGCTGATCCTCACCGCGATCTGGGCCGTCTGGGATGCTGGCCTTGAATACTGGCCGCTGGTCTCACGCGTGCTGACGTTTGCCGTCATCGGCCTGGTCGTGGCGTTGATCTATCCAACCCTGGTCCGCGCTTCGGGCGCGAACGGCGGGCGTGGCGCCTACGGGTTGGCCGGTATTCTGGGCATTGGCGTCGTTGCGACGATGGCCTACATGTTCGTCCCGACCCACGTGGTGAAGAACGACACCGTCCCTCCGGTAACGCCGGTCACCCCGGGCACCGAGCAGAAAGACTGGGCGCATTGGGGCAACACCACCGCCGGCAATCGCTTTGCCGCGCTGGACCAGATCAACAAAGGCAATATCGACAAGTTGCAGGTCGCCTGGACCTTCCGTACCGGCGACATTCCGCAAAGCACCGGTGCTGGCGCTGAAGACCAGAACACCCCGCTGCAGATCGGTGACACGGTCTACACCTGCACCGCCTACGGCAAGGTCTTTGCCCTGGATGCCGACACCGGCGCCCAGCGCTGGAAGTTCGACCCACAAGGCACCGCGCCCAACTGGCAGCGCTGCCGTGGCCTGGGTTATTCCGAAACCCCGGTGTCATCGGACAGTCAGCCGGCCGCCTGTACGAAACGCCTGTTTCTGCCGACCGGCGATGCACGTCTGATCGCAATCAATGCTGAAACCGGCAAGCCTTGCGAAGAATTCGGTAATAAGGGCACCGTCGACCTGACCACCGACATGGGTGAGGTGAAGCCCGGTTACTACCAGCAGACCTCTACTCCATTGGTCGCCGGAGACGTGGTGATCGTCGGTGGCCGCGTGGCTGACAACTACTCCACCGGCGAGCCGCCGGGCGTGGTGCGTGCCTACGACGTGCGCAGCGGTGAACTGGTCTGGGCCTGGGATCCGGGTAACCCGAACACCACCAAACGTCCACCTGCCGGCGAGACCTACACCCGCGGTACGCCGAACGTTTGGTCGGCGATGTCCTACGATGCCAAGCTCGGTCTGGTGTACCTGCCAACCGGCAACGCCACCCCGGACTTCTTCGGCGGTCAACGCACCGAGATGGACAACAAGTGGAACTCGTCTGTCGTCGCCATCGATGTGAAAACCGGTCAGGTGCGCTGGCACTTCCAGACCACCCACAACGATCTCTGGGACTTCGACTTGCCGGCGCAACCGCTGCTGTACGACGTGCCGGACGACAAGGGCGGCACTCAGCCAGCCCTGGCGCAAGTCACCAAACAGGGTGAGATCTTCCTGCTCAACCGTGAAACCGGCGTACCGATTGCCCGCGTTGAAGAGCGCCCGGTGCCGCAGGGCCATGTGCCCGGCGAACGCTACTCGCCGACGCAGCCGTTCTCCGTCGACATGCCGTCAATCGGCAACAAGACCCTGACCGAGTCAGACATGTGGGGTGCCACACCGTTTGACCAGTTGATGTGCCGCATCCAGTTCAAGGGCATGCGCCACGAAGGCGTCTACACCCCGCCAGGCATGGATCGCGCGCTGCAATTCCCGGGCTCGCTGGGCGGCATGAACTGGGGCAGCGTTTCGGTTGATCCGAACACGAACTACATGTTCGTCAACGACATGCGCCTGGGCCTGGCCAACTACATGATCCCGCGCGACAAGATCAAAGCCGGAGCCAGCGGCATTGAAATGGGCGTTGTCCCTCAGGAAGGCACACCGTTCGGCGCGATGCGCGAGCGCTTCCTCTCCGCGGTCGGCATTCCGTGCCAGAAGCCACCATTCGGCACCATGTCGGCCATCGACCTCAAGACTCACAAGTTGATGTGGCAAGTTCCGGTCGGCACCGTGCAGGACACCGGCCCGCTGGGCATCCGTATGCACCTGCCGATCCCGATCGGCATGCCCACCCTCGGCGCGTCACTCGCTACCCAATCCGGTCTGCTGTTCTTCGCCGGCACCCAGGACTTCTACCTGCGCGCCTTCGACACCGGCAACGGCAACGAAATCTGGAAGTCGCGCTTGCCGGTAGGCAGCCAGTCCGGGCCAATGACTTACGTTTCACCGAAGACGGGCAAGCAGTACATCCTGCTGACCGTGGGCGGTGCGCGTCAGTCGCCGGATCGTGGGGATTATGTGATTGCCTACGCTTTGCCCAAATAAGGGCTGAAGCTTGGGTAAAAAAGCCGCGCCATTGCGCGGCTTTTTGTTGGGCGAAAGAGAGGGTGTGGAAATCGGCTAGGATTGAGGCAGTCAAGGGTGCGAGGTGAAGGGCATGACAACAAAGTTACCTACCGCCGTGCGCGACCGTGCATTGCAGATCGCCCACCACGAAATGGGCCACTACGTCGTGGCCCGCGCCTTGGGCTTTGCCACGGGCGGCGTGACCCTGACGGTGACCAAGGATCTGCGGCACCACGGAGGGGCGTCCATTACCCTGGTGCGCCCCATTTCGTCGATGGAAGCCATGAAGGCGTATCTGGAAGCCCGGATGATGGTGCTCCTGGCTGGCGCCATGGCGCAGACACTCCCTTCAAAACCTTCAGCCGCAAAACACGTTGATAAGCCCAAAGCCACCGCGATCCTCAAAGGCGAGCAGGGGGCAGAACAGGATTACGCAAAAATCAGGGAGCTGCAGCACCTGCTTCGCAACATCACCTGCCAGGATAGCGATCCAGCGTCGAGCGAGCGCATAACGGCGCAGCTTAAAGCGATGACTGATCGGCTGTGGGGCCGGACTCAAGCAATCATCGAAGATCAGGCCGGGACGATTTCTGAATTGGCAGTGGCACTGGTGGACGGCATGGCGCTTGTGGAGCAATGGGGGCGGGCTGCGGACACGTATGAGGTTGTATGGACGGGGCAGATGCTGGAACGGTTGCGAGCCGTGCAGGCCATCCCTTCGTGATGTGTTTGGACTGAAAAACCTGGCTCTTTCAGTCCCAAAAAGGGAACGATCGGTCCCTTTTTGGGAGCTTTCAACTCTGCCGTGATTATTTTTTTTTCGAGGGGGCTGCTTCCTTTCTGGTTTGAGCAGGCCGCCGCGTTAGCACCTTCACCACATCATCAATCACCGCTTTGCTCATCGTCGTCAGGTAATGCGCAGCCCAGGCGTGGCGGTCGGAGTCTTGGGCGTAGGCGGCGTCGACGGTCAGGGATTTGGCGAGGAACAGCAGGTCGGAGGCTTGGGCCAGGGCGTCGGCGATGGGGACGTCCCGGCAGACGTGGAACAGGGGTTGATCCGAGAGATACATGAAGGGGGTGAAGCCGACGGTTTTTAGTTCTGAAATCGCAGATGTATTTGTTTTAGTCATGGTGAAGCTCCTAATTTGAAGGGCTGCCGCATTCGTTTCCAAGCGAATGGGTGGCAGCTGTGCGCAGGTTGGAAAACCGGGAAATTAGGAAACCGGCACGCCCGAAGACGTCCCGCGCACAGCTGCCATAACTCGTGGTTGAGATAGGCAAACTGCTGCTTTCAATTTCGACGGGTTTCCAAGCCCGATCGCTGAATGCTCAGCGACACCGGAGACTATCCCGTCAAACAAAAGCGCAACAAGGCGGCAAAGTGCCCAACAGCAAGATTCGGAGTTTGCCTACAAGGTCCTAAGGCGTCATCCGATATTTCGACAGCTTAAGTAAACGCAATTAAACATCAGTCTTCGGTGAAGTAATCCGAATCGATGTGTTTGATCTCGTAGAGCGCTTCACGCTGCAGCCCAAATTGTTCTCGGCCATCAAGCGCGCCAGTTCCATGCCATCGATCAGCATCGACGACGCTTTTGCGCCAGACACGAAAAAGCCGCGCACTGCGCGGCTTTCTTGTTTGGTGGGCCCACACGGACTTGAACCGTGGACCAAAGGATTATGAGTCCTCTGCTCTAACCAACTGAGCTATAGGCCCTCAGTAGGTCGCGGATTATAGCGACGGTTTCGCGGCTGTGCTATCCGAAAAATCCAATACGGTTGTACGAAGAAACGTCGCGGCGAATTCGTCGGGGGGTAGGGGCAGGCTGACGATGTAGCCCTGGATTTGTTCGCAGCCTTCGGCGGCGAGGAATTGTTGTTGCGATTGGGTCTCGACACCTTCGGCAATCACGGTGAATTGCATGCTGCGTCCGAGTGCGATGATGGCGCGAACGATCGCCGCATCGTGGGGGTCGTCCGGCAGGCCGCGGACGAATGATTGATCGATCTTGAGGATGTCCAGTGGCAGGCGTTTGAGGTAGCTCAGTGACGAATAGCCAGTGCCGAAGTCGTCGATCGCCAGTTGCACACCCAAGTGCTTGAGTTGATGCAGCACCGCCAGCGCTTCTTCCGCCTGGCTCATGATGAAGTTTTCGGTGATCTCCAATTGCAGCAGATCAGGTTTTAGGCGGTAGTCCTTGAGCAGTTGTTCGATACGCCCCAGCAGGTTCGGTTGGCGCAGTTGCGCGCCGGCGAGGTTGACCGACAGCGGGCCAAGGCCTTCGTAGGATTTATTCCATTCATGCATTTGGCGGCAGGCGGTTTCCAGCACCCAATCGCCGATCTGCAGGATCATGCCGTTTTCTTCTGCCAGAGCGATGAAGTGCTCTGGCGGCACGTCGCCAAAAGTTGGATGGTGCCAGCGGATCAATGCTTCGGCGCCTACCAGGCGATAGTCGTCGAGGCTGATTTTCGGCTGGTAATACAGGTGCAGTTCGTTGCGTTCGATGGCGCGGCGCAGTTCATGTTCGAGGGCGACGCGCTCGCTGGCCTGGGCGGTGAGGTCGCGGGTATAGCTTTCGACCCGGTTACGCCCCTTGGCCTTGGAGCGGTACATCGCCGCATCGGCGTTCTTGATGAGCGTGGCCACGTCGCAGCCGTCCTGTGGATAAAGGCTGGTGCCGATGCTGGAGCTGATGAAGAACTCATGCTCGCCCGCCTGGAATGGCGCGGTAAAGCAATTGAGCAGCTTGGTGGCTATGTTGTCGGCATCGCTGGGTTGCTGCAGCCCGGGCAGGAGGATGATGAACTCGTCGCCGCCCAGGCGTGCCACGGTGTCGATATCCCGTAACTGCTCCTTGAGGCGAACCGCAATGCCCTTGAGCAGCAGGTCGCCGACCGGGTGGCCAAGGCTGTCGTTGATGTGTTTGAAGCGGTCGAGGTCGAGAAACAGCACTGCGCCCTGGCCACCGTTTTCCTTCTGGGTGTTGAGGGCGGTCAGCAAGCGGCTTTCGAACAACGTCCGGTTGGGCAGGCCGGTCAAAGGGTCGTGGTGGGCCTGGTAGTCAAGCTTGGCCTGGGCGTGTTTAAGGCTGGAGATGTCGGCGAACACCGCCACAAAGTGGGTGATGAATTTGTCGCGGTTGCGCACGGCGCTGATGGTCAGCCAGCTCGGGTAGAGCTCGCCATTTTTGCGCCGATTGGAAATCTCCCCTTGCCAGTGCCCCTCGGCCGTCAATTGGTGCCACATCGCGGCGTAGAACGCACTGTCATGCAAGCCTGAGGCAAGCAAGCGCGGGGTATGGCCCAGCGCTTCGCTTTCGCTGTAGCCGGTGATCTCGGTAAATGCCCGGTTGACCGCGCTGATGTGCTGTTGGGTGTCAGTGATCAACACGCCCTCGGCGGTGCTCTCGAATACGGTCGCCGCCTGTTGCAGTTTTTCCTGCATCAAGTGGCGTTCGGTGATGTCGCGGGCGATGGTCAGCATGCAGTCTTCGTCACCGATTGGCAGCGGACGGCTGGAGACTTCACAAAGGCGAATCTGCCCGTCGCTGCGGCGGATATGGCAACTGAAGTCGCGGACGAAACCGTCGCGGTGCAGCAAGTCGAGCATCTGTTTGCGTTCGTTGAGGTTGACCCAGATCCCCAGGTCCAGCGCCGAACGATCCACAGACATCGCGCTGTTGAACCCGGTAATTCTGCTGAACCCTTCATTGACCTCAAGCAGCAGACCGTCGCTCTGACGGGACAACAACAGGCCGTCCGGAGAGGCGTGGAAAGCCTTGGCGAATTTTTCTTCCGAGGTTTGCAGTTGCTGTTGGGTTTCTTTGAGTTGGGTGATGTCGCGCACGACCACCACCAGCGCCGGGGTTGTATCGAGGTCGAACGGTTCGGCGGAGATCAGGCCGGTAAACACCTGGCCATTGCTGCGGCGAAAGGGCATTTCCAGGTTGCGGATGCTGCCAGCCTGCAAGCGCTGCAGCAAACCCGGACCCACACCGGGAATGCCCCAGATGTTGAGATTGGTGGCGGTCTGGCCGATGACGTCTTCGGCACGCAAGCCGATCTGCTCTTCGAAGGCTTCGTTGACCTCCAGCAGGCAGCCATCGGAAAGCCGCGCGATCACTAGAATGTCCGGGCATTGCTGGAACACCGAGGCAAACTTTTGCTCCGACAGCCGCAGTGCCTCTTCGGTACGTTTGGCCTCGCTGATGTCGATCATCAGCCCACGCATGACCGGTTCATGACCGTGTTCGATCAAGCTGACGATGTCACGCACCCACAAGCAGCGGCCATCGGCCGTGATCACTCGGTAATCGAGGCTGTGGTCGCGCCCGGCCAACACTTCGTGATCGCAAAAGCTTTGTGCGCGGATGAGGTCCGCGGGGTGAATGATGTTGCGCCAGAAGCCCGGGATCAGCCAATGGGACAGGGGATAACCCAGCAGATCCTCGGCGTGGGGCGACACATAGCTGTAGGTGAAGTCACTGATCCGCGCTTCCCAGGCGATGGCCGACAGGCTTTCCACCAGGCCGCGGTAGTGATACTCGCTGCTACGCAGTTCCTGTTCCAGATCGACCCGTCGAGCGATTTCCGAGCTCAGTCGCCGATTGACCCGGATCACCGCCACCAGCACGATAAACAGCAGCAGCAACCCCGGCAACCCATAGACCAGCAAGTCGGACCAGAACGTGCGGTGGTCGAGAACGTTGCCGACCCATTGCTCCTGGATGGCACTGATTTCGGCGGGGGTCATGTCGGCCAGGACTTTGTCGAGAATGCCGACCAGCATCTTGTTGTCTCGAGGTACGCCCATGGCCAGTTGATAACGATAAGGGGTTTCGCCGCTGACGTAGAGCCCGTCGAGCTTCAACTGGCGCAGGCTCCAGACGCTGGAGGCGAGATCGCCCACCACGGCGTCCACCTCATCGATAGCCAGTGCCTGCAAGGCCGAGCTGACGTTGGGCATGGCTACCAGGTTCAGGTCGGGGTGGTGAGTGCGCAGCAGTTCGTGGGGGGCATAGTTTTCCACCACGGCGATTTTCAGGCCGTACAGGTCTTCGATCCTGCGTGGCTGAGCACCGCCAACATGGGCCAGGATAACAATCGGAAAATCCAGGTAAGGCCGGGTAAACGACAGGAAAGCCTGGCGTTCCGGTGTCGACATGATGCCCGGCAACAGATCGAGCTTGCCTTGCTTGGCCTGTTCCAGCACAACGCTCCAGCTGGCCGGTTCGATAGGCGTCAGTTTGACGGCCAATCGCTGGCGAATCACGTTGATATAGTCTGCCGCAAGGCCCTGGTAACGCCCTTCATCGTCGCGAAACTCAAAGGGGGGCCAGGACGCATCGACACCCAGGCGCAAGTCCGGGTGGTCCGCAAGCCAGCTACGTTCTTCGTCGGTAAGAGTCAGCGCGCCAGCCGTTGCGGTCCAGGTCATCAGCGACAGCAAAAAAAGCACGGTCGGCAGTCTGGGCATAACGGTCTCGTTATGGCTCGGGGAATGTTTCGAGTGTAGACGGGCAAATCGGCGGGAGGGGTGCAGCGCAGGGATTTTATCTGCATAAAACAAAACCCCCGGCCTGGGCCGGGGGTTTTTTGATCACTCGTCGAGGAAGGAGCGCAGATGCTCGCTTCTCGTCGGGTGGCGCAGCTTGCGCAGCGCCTTGGCTTCGATCTGACGAATCCGTTCACGGGTCACGTCGAACTGCTTACCAACCTCCTCGAGGGTGTGGTCGGTATTCATGTCGATACCGAAGCGCATGCGCAGCACCTTGGCTTCACGGGCAGTGAGGCCGGACAGCACTTCGCGAGTCGCTTCTTTAAGGCTCTCAACGGTAGCCACATCGATTGGCGACTGCATGGTCGAGTCTTCGATGAAGTCACCCAGATGGGAGTCTTCGTCATCACCGATCGGGGTTTCCATGGAGATCGGCTCTTTAGCGATCTTCAATACCTTGCGGATCTTGTCCTCAGGCATTTCCATGCGTTCGCCCAGCTCTTCCGGGGTCGGTTCGCGACCCATTTCCTGCAACATCTGCCGGGAAATACGGTTGAGCTTGTTGATCGTCTCGATCATGTGCACCGGAATACGGATGGTGCGGGCCTGGTCGGCGATCGAGCGAGTGATCGCCTGACGGATCCACCAGGTGGCATAAGTCGAGAATTTGTAGCCGCGGCGGTATTCGAACTTGTCTACCGCTTTCATCAAGCCAATGTTGCCTTCCTGGATCAGGTCGAGGAATTGCAGGCCACGGTTGGTGTACTTCTTGGCGATCGAGATCACCAGACGCAAGTTCGCTTCAACCATCTCTTTCTTCGCGCGACGGGCCTTGGCCTCGCCGATCGACATGCGACGGTTGATGTCCTTGATCTCTGCGATGGTCAGACCGGTTTCGGTCTCCAGCGCAGTCAGTTTCTGCTGGCAACGAACGATGTCCGGTTGCAGGCGGCCGATGGCTTCAGCGTATTTGCTTTTGCCTTTGGCCAGTGCATCGGTCCAGCTTTCGTCGACTTCGTTGCCCGGGAACTGGCGCAGGAAATCGGCACGGGGCATGCGCGCATCACGAACGCAGAGCTGCATGATTGCACGCTCTTGCTGACGCAGACGATCCAGGGCACTGCGAACACGCTCGACCAGGCCTTCGAATTGCTTCGGCACCAGTTTGATCGGCATGAACAGCTCGGCCAGGGCCAACAGCTCGGCAATCGCTGCCTTGTTGTTGCGACCATGCTTTTTCAGCGCCTTGCGGGTGATTTCCATCTGATCGGCGACAGCGCCAAAGCGCTGTGCAGCGATGACCGGATCCGGACCGCTTTCGGCTTCTTCTTCGTCATCCGAAGCTTCGGCGTCATCGTCGTCGGTATCGTCGTCCGCTTTCACGGCTTTCGGATCGATCGGCGGTGGCACTTCGGCGGCAGGCGGCGCAATGCCGTCGTCCGGGTCGATGTAACCGCTCAGGACGTCGGACAGGCGACCACCTTCGGAGGTGACGCGGGTGTACTCGGAGAGGATATGGTCAACCGTGCCAGGGAAGTGCGCGATTGCGCTCATCACTTCACGGATGCCCTCTTCAATACGCTTGGCGATTTCAATTTCGCCTTCACGCGTGAGGAGCTCTACCGTACCCATTTCGCGCATGTACATGCGCACCGGGTCGGTAGTGCGACCAATGTCGGTCTCGACCGCTGCCAACGCAGCAGCTGCCTCTTCGGCCGCGGCTTCGTCGGTATCGGCGTCGGCCAGCATAAGGGAATCCTTATCTGGCGCAACCTCGAATACGTTGATCCCCATGTCATTGATCATGCGGATGATGTCTTCCACCTGTTCCGGATCTGAAATATCCTCCGGCAGGTGGTCGTTGACCTCCGCGTAAGTCAGGTAGCCCTGCTCACGACCAAGGGTGATCAACTCTTTGATACGAGACTGCTGTTGCGCTTTTCCGGACATAACACCCTATCCACTGAAGGTCTTGGCGGGCAAAAAACAAGCCGAGGATTATACCTGAGCTATGACCTCACGCGCCAGTTGAGGTCGGGTTTGGTACTGCCATATTGCGTTTTAATAGGTCGCGCATCTGATTTGCGATCTGATTTGCTTCCTCGGCAGTCAATCCTGGCTGCTTCGCTTTCCTGATGAGTTCTTCCAGGCTATCGGTGTGCTGACCCGCTGATAACCTAGTAATGGTGTCTAAAAACTGTTGTTCAAGGTTGTCGCCTTGAATCAGCCATTCCTTTTCTGCCAGGGCCTTGAGCAAGCGGCCCTGTTCCGTGCCGTGCCAACGGGCCATCAGCTGAATTGAGTTTAGCTTAGGATTTTTCTGCACTGCCTCGATGAGGGCTACCAGCAATTGTGCGTAGGTGTTGCGCTCATTGGCGAAATGGTTGGCAGTTTCGACCTTGCCAGCCAACTGCGGATGATGAATCAGCGTGCGCAGCGCAATCAGCGTAGGGGCCTCGACAGCAATCGGTTTACGTGGAGGCTGGTCGCGATCCCCGCCGCGTTTGCCATTCTTGTCCCACGGTTTTTTGTCCCATTTCTTGCCGCCCGCACCGGGTTTCTTCGGCGTCCATTCCTGTTGCGGCACATACATTTCTTGCGATTGCGGCTGATGATAGTCGCTGAAATCGGGCATCGCGTCGTAATCGAAGCCGGGGTCGTAGGCCGGCGGCGCTTCCGGTGGGGCGCTTTGCGCCAGCTGGCTCACCGCTTCGCCGCTCAGGCCGGTGATTTCGCTGAGGCGCTGACGCATCAGGATGCGCAGGTTGGCGCCAGGCACTTTGTCGATCAGCGGTGCCGCGAGGGTGGCCATGTGGGCCTTGCCTTCCAGCGAGCGCGGGTCTGATTCTTCGGTCAGTTGCTGGAAGAAGTAGTCGGCCAGCGGCTGCGCGTGCTGATTGATTCGCGCGCGGAAGGCGTCGGTGCCTTCGGAGCGGATCAGCGTGTCCGGATCTTCCCCTTCAGGCAGGAACAGGAAGCGGGCGCGGCGGCCATCCTGAAGGCTTGGCAAGGTTGCTTCCAGCGCGCGCCAGGCGGCATTGCGACCAGCCTGGTCCCCATCGAAGCAAAACAGTACGTTGGGCACCACACGAAACAGTCGCTTCAAGTGTTCTTCGCTGGTGGCGGTACCCAGCGTTGCGACGGCATTGCGCAGGCCTTGCTGGGCCAGGGCAATAACGTCCATGTAACCCTCGACAACAATGATTTCGTCGAGGTTGCGATTGTTTTTGCGCGCCTCATACAGGCCGTAAAGTTCCTGGCCTTTATGGAATACCGGTGTTTCCGGGGAGTTCAGGTATTTCGGCTTGTCATCGCCCAGGACCCGGCCACCAAAGGCAATGATGCGCCCGCGGCTGTCGCGGATCGGGAACATTACCCGGTCGCGGAAACGATCGTAGCGCTTGCCGGTTTCGGCATTTTCGATCAGTAGGCCTGCATCGATCATGGCTTTTTGCTGCAGGGTGTCGCTGCTCAAGTGTTTGAACAGATTGTCCCAGCCCGGCGGAGCGAAGCCGAGGCCGAAATCGCGGGCAATTTCGCCGGTCAGGCCGCGGCCTTTCAAATAGTCCACGGCAGCTTTGCGCGCAGGATGGCTTTTGAGGGCCTGACGATAAAAATCGGCGGCGGCGCTGAGCAGCGCATACAGCGGCGAATCGGTCGGCTGCCGAGGCTTGTGCGGGCGGCCGCTTTCTTCGCGAGGGATTTCCATGCCCGCGGCTTTGGCCAGTTCTTCGACAGCCTGGACGAAATCCAGGTTGTCGTGGTCCATGATGAAACCAAGGGCATTGCCGCCAGCGCCGCAACCGAAGCAGTAATAGAACTGCTTGTCGGGGCTGACGCTGAACGAAGGTGTTTTTTCTTTGTGGAACGGGCAGCAGGCCGTGTGGTTCTTGCCGGCTTTTTTCAGTTGCAGGCGCGAGCTGACCACATCGACGATGTCGGTGCGGTTCAGAAGGTCGTCAATGAAGCTCTGGGGAATCAGCCCGGCCATGGCGTTCTCGTCATCTGCGCTCAAGGGTGCCCGAAACGAAGGGCGGCCAAACGCGGGTCATTGTGTGAGGCGCGCAGGGTATGCGGCTCGACCAGTGTCGTCTGCGTAATCGCTATCGGGAAGTGTATCTGCCGAAAATCCACTGACGTTAATACTCATCAGTATTCGACTATTTGAAAGTGTTGCGCTGAATCCGGCTGCGACCCGTAACAGGTCTCGGATAGCTCATCATTTGGCATGCAGGTGATGCCTTGGGCTGATCGTCGTGAGAGGAATCAGTGGGTGTGCTCGTCAGTAGCCTTGAAAGACTCGTCAGAAAAGACGTGCACCGCTGGCAAAAGAGCCAGGTCTGACGTGATGAAGCAGATTTGTCTTGGTCGCATCTGCGGCTTCGACGGTGAAGCATCAAGCGTTTTACGCAAATGCCATTAGCCCGGCTGAGGGCCGGGCTTGGCAGAAGCTTGCTACGATCGTCTGTGTATTAGTACAGACGAACGGCGCGGCGCTGTTCGCGCTGAACTTTCTTGGCGTGACGCTTAACAGCGGCTGCTGCCTTGCGCTTACGCTCAGAAGTTGGCTTCTCGTAAAATTCGCGGCTACGAACTTCAGCCAGTACACCGGCTTTTTCGCAGGAGCGCTTGAAACGACGCAGAGCTACGTCGAAGGGTTCGTTCTCTTTTACTTTGACGGCTGGCATCCAGAGCTACCTTCATTCATTACCGGGGTCAACATCCTCGCGGCAAAAGAGCACTTGAAGACGTCGGTTTTTAAGGGTTGCGGATGTTAACCCCTCATCGCTCGGAATGCAAAGCCTCTGATCGAAAACCGCTGGTCGGGGCATCACGCGGCGACTATTATGCGCGCCTTCGAATTCAGCCTAAACAAGGCGCAAACCCATGCTAGTACTGGGATTAGAAACCTCTTGCGACGAAACCGGTGTCGCATTGTATGACAGCGAGCGCGGCCTGCTGGCCGACGCGCTGTTCAGTCAGATCGACCTGCACCGCGCCTATGGTGGCGTGGTGCCGGAGCTGGCCTCGCGCGATCACGTCAAACGCATGCTGCCCTTGATCCGTCAGGTGTTGGCGGAAGCCGACTGCGTGCCGACCGAGATCGACGCGATCGCTTATACCGCGGGTCCTGGCTTGGTGGGCGCGTTGCTGGTAGGTGCTTCCTGCGCCCAGGCGCTGGCCTTTGCCTGGGGTATTCCGGCCCTCGGCGTGCACCACATGGAAGGCCACTTGCTGGCACCGATGCTGGAGCCGCAACCGCCGCAATTTCCGTTCGTCGCTTTGTTGGTGTCCGGTGGGCATACGCAGCTGGTGCAGGTTGACGGAATCGGTCAGTACTCTCTGTTGGGCGAGACGCTGGACGATGCTGCAGGTGAAGCCTTCGACAAAACAGCGAAGATGATGGGCCTGAATTATCCAGGCGGGCCGGAGATTGCTCGTTTGGCAGAGCAGGGCGTTGCAGGACGTTTCGTTTTCCCGCGTCCGATGTGCGACCGTCCGGGCCTGGACTTTAGCTTCAGTGGCTTGAAAACCTTTGCATTGAATACCTGGCAACAGTGCGTGAGCGCCGGGGACGACGGCGAGCAAGCCCGTTGCGACATCGCGCTGGCGTTCCAGCAGGCCGTGGTGGAGACTTTGACCATCAAGTGCAAGCGTGCGTTGAAAGCGGCAGGCATGAAGCGCCTGGTGATCGCAGGGGGCGTCAGTGCCAACAAGGCCCTACGCTCTTCTTTGGAAAAAATGCTCGGGGACATGAAGGGCGATGTTTTTTATGCCCGTCCGGAGTTCTGCACCGACAATGGCGCAATGATCGCGTTTGCCGGTTGCCAGCGCTTGCAGGCAGGTCAGCAGGAAAGCCTGGCGATCAGCGTGCAGGCGCGCTGGCCGATGGAGCAGTTGTCGGCACTGTGATGAGCGGCGCTTGAGGTCGGCCTCTAAAAATGCCGTTCGCGCCCTGCAAACAGGTCGCGTAGATTGCCGCGATGGCGCCAGACGATCAGGCCCGTGAGGGCGCTCATGGGCAGCAGTGCTGCCGGTTCCTGCCAGGCCAGTAGCGGCAGGGTCAGTGGTGTAGCGATCAGGGCGGCCAGCGAGCTGGTTCGGGTCAGGTAGAACGTCAGCAGCCAGGCGCAGACCGCCAGCAACGCGGCGGGTGGATACAGGCCCAGCAACATTCCGGCAGCGGTGGCTACGCCCTTGCCACCGCGAAAGCGGAAGTACAGCGGGAACAGGTGACCGATGACGGCGCAGACGCCGATCCAGGCCTGATCCTGCAGGGAAAGGCCCGCAGCAGCGGCGATCAGCACGGGCAGCAGGCCTTTGAAGAGATCGCCGAGCAAGGTCAGGATGGCGAGTTTTTTGCCCGCCAGGCGCAACATGTTGGTAGCACCGGCATTGCCGGAGCCACTCATTCGCGGATCGGGGTTACCGGTCAGTCGGCTGAGCAAAATGGCGAAGGACAGAGAGCCGAGCAGGTAGGCGAGGATCGCCAGTAACCAAAACATGCTAACTATTCCGGGCGAGGACGCCCTGATTCTAACGGCGCATTGCGCCCTTGTCGTGTAGCGGAGAAAAGTGCTTGGACAGAGTGTTTATCGAGGGCCTGGAAGTCGATACCGTGATTGGTGCCTACGACTGGGAGCGAGGCATCCGGCAATGCTTGCGTCTGGATTTGAGCTTTGCCTGGGACAATCGCCCTGCCGCGGCCGGCGATGACCTGACCCTGGCGCTCGATTACGCGAGCGTTTCGTCGCGCATCCAGGCCTTTGCCGAGCAGGCACAGTTCCAGCTGGTTGAAACATTCGCCGAACGTTTGGTTGAAGTGCTCATGAGCGAATTCAAGATTACCTGGATGCGTCTCAAGTTGACCAAGCCAGGTGCCGTTCCTGCCGCTACCGGTGGCGTGGGTGTGGAGATCGAGCGCGGATGTCGCTAACCCAGGTGTATCTCGGGCTCGGTAGCAACATCGAGCGCGAAGCCCATTTGCAGGCCGGCCTGGAAGCTTTGGCGGGTTTTCTGGTGGATATCCATTGCTCGCCGGTTTTCGAAAGCCAGCCCGTCGGCATCAAGAGCGGGCCATTCTTCAATTTCGTGGTGTCGGCGTATACCGACCTTCCCCTGATGGAACTGGATCGCCGCTTGAAGTTTATTGAGGCGGATAATGGTCGTTATGCACCTGAACGCCGAGGTTTGCCGCTGGATATCGATGTTTTGTTGTTCGGTGATCTGGTGGGTAATTTCGATGGCTTGGTCTTGCCGCGGGCAGAAATCCTGAAAAATGCCTTTGTGCTGTGGCCGTTGTCGTTGATTGCGCCGGATCGCGTGCATCCGGGCGTAGGCAAAAGCTTTGCGATCTTGTGGAGTGAAGCTCAGATTGATCAGGTGTTGGCGCCGGTTGCGTTTGAGTGGCGTGGTGAGCAACTGACGCCCGCAGATTTGCTGTGATCCTGTTGGCGTCATCGCGGGCAAGCTTTATTCCTACAGGATCTGCGCTGCCTCTGAAGGAGCGAGGCTTGCCCGCGAAGCTGTTCAGGCGGACGTCGCCTCTTTGTAGGCCTTCAGTGCCTTCAACCGCTCGCGCTTGATCGCCTCACCCAATTCCGGCCCCTTGAATCCCTTCTCCAGCAATGGCTGAACTGCAACGCTACGAGCCGCTTGCGCGGCACCGCGCAGATAATCCGCCTGTGGATAACTTCTCTGCTCCAAGCCTTTGCGCCCTCGGGCGTCCATCTCGCACGCCGCGATGAATTCCTCGAACCGCTGTGGCCGACGGTAAACGTCGAAGCTTTGGAGCAACTCCAGCAATGTCGATGGCTTCAGCTCAAGGGCGCGATGACCGTGGGTGTGATACTCGCCCACCAGCAGCGCCAGTTCCTGACAATCCCTCGGTGCCTTGAAACGTTCATTGACCGCTTTGATCAGCTTTAATCCCTTGAACTCATGGGCAATGTGTCGCGGCCATTGTTCTTCCGGCGTCAGGCCTTTGCCCAAGTCATGCAGCAGGCAGGCCCAGCGTACGGTGAGCGGTTGTTGGTGCTGCGCCGCCTGTTCCAGCACGCTCAGAGTGTGCACACCGGTATCGATTTCCGGGTGGTGGGCCTCGGGTTGCGGTACGCCGAACAGGGCGTCTATTTCCGGCATCAGCACCTTGAGCGCGCCGCAGGCTCGCAACACTTCGATAAATACCTGAGGTCGATCTTCCATCAGCGCGCGGGAAATTTCTTTCCAGCTGCGCTCCGCCGTCAGTGCTTGCAGTTCACCTGACTCGCTGAGCTGGCGCATGAGCTCCAGTGTCTCGGCGGCAACGGTGAATCCGAGCCCGGCATAACGCGCAGCAAAGCGGGCAACGCGCAGAACCCTGAGCGGATCTTCGGCGAATGCGGGAGATACATGGCGAAGAATGCGCGCTTCGAGGTCACGCTGACCGTGGTAGGGGTCAGTCAGGTTTTGCTGGTCGTCCTCGGCGATGGCATTGATCGTCAGGTCGCGACGGATCAAATCTTCTTCAAGGGTTACTTCAGGGCTGGCGTGGAACGTGAACCCGCCGTAACCGCGGCCACTTTTGCGTTCAGTGCGGGCGAGGGCGTATTCCTCACCGGTTTTTGGATGTAGGAACACCGGGAAATCCGCACCGACGGGGCGAAAGCCCTTGGCGAGCATCTCTTCGGTAGTGGCGCCGACCACCACACGGTCGATGTCAGTGACAGGAATGCCCAGCAGGCGATCGCGCACCGCGCCGCCGACTTTATAGATCCGCATAAAAAACCTCCGTTAGCTCGACAGGATAACCTTTGCGTCGGGCTTTCGGAGGCACAAGCAGAATCAAAGGTGAATGACAGCTAGGTCCAGCCGCCCGTAATCGCCTTCACTGTGTTCACCTTTGGGGGGAACATGGTGAGTTTTCATCACCTGATCCCCTTGCAGGGTTTCCAGGTGAATGTCGAAGCCCCAGAGCCGGTGCAGGTGCTTGAGCACTTCCTCGGTGGACTCTCCCAGCGGTTTGCGGTCGTGTTGCTGGTGGCGCAGGGTCAGCGAGCGGTCGCCGCGGCGGTCGATGCTGTAGATCTGCACGTTGGGCTCGCGATTCCCCAGGTTGTACTGGGCGGCGAGGGTTTCACGAATGGTGCGATAGCCGCCCTCGTCGTGAATCGCCGGAACCAGCAGGTCGTCCTTCTGGTCATCATCGAGAATGCTGAACAGCTTCAAGTCGCGAATCACCTTGGGCGACAGATACTGCAGAATGAAACTCTCATCCTTGAAACTGCTCATGGCGAACTTGATGGCGGCCAGCCAGTCGGTGCCTGCAATGTCGGGGAACCAGCGGTAGTCCTCCTCAGTGGGCTCCTCACACATGCGACGGATGTCACGGTACATGGCAAAGCCCAGTGCGTAGGGGTTGATGCCGCTGTAGTAGGGGCTGTCGAAGCCAGGCTGGAAAACCACGCTGGTGTGGGATGTGAGGAACTCCATCATGAAACCGTCGGTCACCAGGCCTTCGTCGTACAGGTCGTTCATCAGGGTGTAGTGCCAGAACGTGGCCCAGCCCTCGTTCATGACCTGGGTTTGGCGCTGTGGATAAAAATACTGGGCAATCTTGCGCACGATGCGCACAATTTCCCGCTGCCATGGCTCCAGCAGCGGCGCATGTTTTTCGATGAAGTACAGAATGTTTTCCTGCGGCTCGGCGGGGAAACGTGCGTTGTCCTTGTCGCTGTATTTGTCCGCGCCTTTGGGAATGGTTCGCCACAGATCATTGATCTGTTTCTGCATATGCTCTTCGCGGTCCTTTTGCCGACGGCGTTCTTCTTCGGCGGAAATCGGATAAGGCCGCTTGTAGCGGTCGACACCGTAGTTCATCAGGGCGTGGCAGGAATCGAGGAGGTCTTCCACCGCGTCGATACCATGACGTTCTTCGCACTGCATGATGTACTGCTTGGCGAACACCAGGTAATCGATAATCGAGCTCGCGTCGGTCCACGTGCGGAACAGGTAATTGCCTTTGAAAAAACTGTTGTGCCCATAACAGGCATGCGCCACAACCAGCGCCTGCATGCAGATGGTGTTTTCTTCCATCAGGTAGGCGATGCACGGGTCGGAGTTGATCACGATTTCGTAGGCCAGCCCCATCTGGCCACGTGTATAGGACTTTTCGGTGCTCAGGAAATGTTTGCCGTAGGACCAATGGTGATAACCCAGCGGCATGCCGACGGAGGCGTAGGCGTCCATCATCTGTTCGGCGGTGATCACTTCGATCTGGTTAGGATAGGTATCGAGGGCGTAGCCCGCCGCAATACGGCTGATTTCGCGGTCGTAGGCCTGGATCAGCTCGAACGTCCATTCAGAGCCGGTGGAAATGGGTTGGCGCTTCTGCTCTTTGGCGGTCATGTCACTAACCTGCGCTGGAAGAGTTCACGAAAGACCGGATAGATATCCCCGGCCGAGACCAGTTGTTGCTGGGCAAAAGTGTCGGAAAAGGCTTCGGCGATGCGCTCGTATTCGAACCACAGGGCCTGGTGTTCGCGTGGGGTTATCTCAACGTAAGTGTAGTACTGCACGAACGGCATGATCTGGTTGATCAGAATGTCGCGGCAGATTGGCGAGTCGTCGTTCCAGTTGTCACCGTCGGAAGCCTGGGCGGCGTAGATGTTCCATTCGTTGCTCGGATAACGCTCGGCCATGATCTCCTGCATCAGTTTCAAGGCGCTGGAGACGATGGTGCCGCCGGTTTCGCGGGAGTAGAAGAACTCTTCCTCATCCACTTCGCGGGCACTGGTGTGGTGGCGGATGAACACGACGTCGATCTTGTCGTAGTTACGCTTGAGAAACAGGTACAGCAGGATAAAGAAGCGCTTGGCGATGTCTTTGGTCGCCTGGGTCATCGAGCCGGAAACGTCCATCAGGCAGAACATCACAGCCTTGGAACTGGGATTGGGTTGTTTGATGAGCAGGTTGTATTTGAGGTCAAAGGTGTCGAGGAACGGCACGCGATGAATGCGCGCGCTGAGTTTTTCGATTTCCGCTTCGAGTTCCTGAATATCGCCGAAGTTGTCTGGTTCTTCCTGCTTCAATCGCAGGAGTTCTTCCTTGGCTTCCCGCAGTTTTGCGCGGCTGCTGCCGGACAGGGCGATCCGCCGGGCATGCGCCGAGCGCAGGGTACGAATGATGTTGATCCGTGAGGGGTTGCCTTCGTTACTGATCCCCGCACGAACGGTCTTGAAGGTGTCGGTACCGGTCAGGTTGCGCTTGACCAGGTTCGGCAGTTCCAGGTCCTCGAACATGAATTCGAGGAATTCTTCCTGGGTAATCTGGAAGACGAATTCATCCATCCCTTCGCCGGAGTTGCCGGCCTTGCCAGGTCCTCTGCCCCCGCCACCTCCCGGCGGGCGGGCAATGTGCTCACCGCTGGTGAATTCCTTGTTGCCCGGGTGCACGACAGTCTGCTTGCCACCGCGACCATGGTGAAGCACCGGCTCGTCGATGTCGCGGCCGGGAATACTGATTTGTTCGCCGTGCTCCATGTCGGTAATGGAGCGCCGGCTGACCGCCTCTTCGACAGCCTTTTTGATGTGATCACGGTAACGCCGCAGGAACCGCTGGCGGTTCACCGTGCTCTTGTTTTTGCCATTGAGACGTCGGTCGATCACATAGCTCATAGGGAGCCCTCCGGGCAGCTACAAGTCACAAGCTTCAAGCTACAAGCACGAAGCTTTCAAAGCAAACAGAGCCACCAACAGCCTCAAGCGCCCCTACGGTGTGCTTGAGGCTGGTAGCTTGCCGCTTGCAGCTGCCTTACTGCGATTTTCTCACCCGCAGATACCACTCGGACAGCAGTCGTACCTGTTTGTCGGTGTAACCCCGCTCGACCATTCGTGTGACGAAGTCGTTGTGTTTCTGCTGATCCTCTTTGCTGGCCTTGGCGTTGAAGCTGATGACCGGCAGCAAGTCCTCGGTGTTGGAGAACATTTTCTTCTCGATGACCACCCGCAGTTTTTCGTAGCTGAGCCAGGTCGGGTTTTTACCGTTGTTGTTGGCCCGGGCACGCAGTACAAAGTTGACGATTTCGTTGCGGAAGTCCTTCGGATTGCTGATACCGGCCGGTTTTTCGATTTTTTCCAGCTCCTCGTTCAAAGCCACGCGGTTGAGGATTTCGCCGGTTTCCGGATCGCGGTATTCCTGGTCCTGAATCCAGAAGTCGGCGTACAGCACGTAGCGGTCGAAGATGTTCTGGCCGTACTCGCTGTAGGATTCCAGGTAAGCGGTCTGGATCTCCTTGCCGATGAATTCGATATAACGCGGCGCCAGGTATTCCTTGAGGAAGCGCAGATAGCGTTCGCGGGTCTCGGCCTGGAACTGTTCCTGCTCGATCTGTTGTTCCAGCACGTAAAGCAGATGCACCGGGTTGGCGGCGATTTCGTGCGGGTCGAAGTTGAATACCTTCGACAGGATCTTGAACGCGAAACGGGTCGACAGGCCGTTCATGCCTTCATCGACACCCGCGTTGTCGCGGTATTCCTGGATCGATTTGGCCTTCGGATCGGTATCCTTGAGGTTTTCCCCGTCATACACGCGCATTTTGGAATAGATGTTGGAGTTTTCCGGCTCCTTCAGGCGCGAAAGTACGGTGAACTGGGCCAGCATCTTCAAGGTGTCGGGGGCGCAATGGGCTTTGGCCAGCGAGCTGTTGAACAGCAATTTGTCGTAGATCTTCACTTCGTCGCTGACCCGCAGGCAGTACGGCACTTTGACGATGTAGATCCGGTCGATGAAGGCTTCGTTGTTCTTGTTGTTGCGGAAGGTGTGCCATTCCGATTCGTTGGAGTGAGCGAGCAGGATCCCGGTAAACGGAATCGCGCCAAGACCTTCGGTACTGTTGTAGTTGCCTTCCTGAGTGGCGGTCAGCAATGGGTGCAGCACCTTGATCGGCGCCTTGAACATTTCGACGAATTCCATCAGGCCCTGGTTGGCCCGGCACAGCGCACCCGAGTAGCTGTAGGCGTCGGCATCGTTCTGCGGGAATTCTTCCAGTTTGCGAATATCAACCTTGCCCACCAGTGCGGAGATGTCCTGGTTGTTTTCGTCGCCCGGTTCGGTTTTGGCGACGGCGATCTGGTTAAGGATCGATGGATAAAGTTTCACCACGCGGAACTGGCTTATGTCGCCGCCAAACTCCGCCAGGCGTTTTGTCGCCCATGGCGACATGATGGTGTTGAGGTAGCGCCGTGGAATCCCGAAGTCCTCTTCGAGGATTGCCCCATCTTCAGTGGAGTTGAACAGCCCCAGCGGCGATTCGAAAACCGGTGAGCCCTTGATGGCGTAGAAGGGCACTTTTTCCATCAGTTGCTTGAGCTTCTCGGCCAGGGACGATTTACCGCCACCAACGGGACCGAGCAGGTAGAGGATTTGTTTCTTCTCTTCCAGGCCTTGGGCGGCATGGCGGAAATACGACACGATCTGGTCGATGCATTCTTCCATCCCGTGGAAGTCTTCAAAGGCCGGATAGCGGCGGATCACCTTGTTGGAGAAGATTCGCGACAGTCTCGAGTTGGTCGAGGTGTCGAGCAGCTCCGGTTCACCGATGGCCAGGAGCAGACGCTCGGCAGCGGAAACGTAGGCGCTACGGTCCTTCTTGCACAGTTCGAGATACTCTTGCAGCGAGAGTTCTTCCTGGCGTGTGGACTCGAAACGTTGTTGGAAGTGGCTAAAGATACTCATGACGTCACCTCGCTCGATACGTGGAGCCGACGCCGGATCACTCAGTCGATGCTGGCAGCAACCGAACAGGCGGTCGCTGTTTACCCCCCAGAACTCTTTCACAGCTGACGACTGCGAAAGCTACTCCCGATGATCCGCGCGCCGGTGTACCGGCTCTCCCCTGTTTTGGATGGCCTGCGCTTAAGGATAGTTGGGAATTCGGGAGGTAAAGGCGAGATACGTAATTAGTTGTGGCAGACCGTTCGTCTGCCACCGCGCTAGCCCACGGCAGCCGCGGGCTTGCGTGTTACAAAAAAATTATTCGGAGGAGCCTTGCGCCGTTTCCGAAGGATAAGTCGTACGCCACAGCTCAAAACCGCCATCCATGCTGTAAACGTCAGAGAAGCCCTGACTGATCAGGTAAGCGGCTGCGCTTTGGCTGGAATTGCCGTGATAGCAGACCACCACGGTCGGCGCGTCGAGGTCGGCAGCGCGGATGAAGTCCGAGATCGAATGGTTATCCAGGTGTTTGGAGCCACTGATGTGCAAGGCGGCATAGGTGGCCGGGTCGCGGATGTCGACTACGACGGCGCCCTGTTCGCGCAGGGTCTGGGCCTGTTGCGGGGGAATACGTTTGAATTCGCTCATGGCGGGTTCCTGTGGCTCGGCTGTAAGCGCAGTCTAACGCGGGACGCTGACTGACGATGGTTCGCAAATGGATGGGGCGACTGGTGGCGTGGCGGGGTGGCCATGCTCTCCGCATTTGCAGGAGAGGCGTTCAAGGCTGTCGACATTCATCAGTGTCAGGGCGCCGCCCCAGACGCAGCCTGTGTCGAGGGCGTAAATACCCGGGGCGTCGACATTGCCTTCCAGGGCGGCCCAGTGACCGAAGATGATTTTCAGCTCCCTGGTCTTGCGTTCCTTGTGCTGGAACCAGGGCTTGTAGCCTGCCGGTGCGGTACCCAGGCCTTCCTTGCTCTTGAGATCGAGTTTGCCTTCGGCCGTACAGAAGCGCATCCGCGTGAAATAGTTGGTGATCACTCGCAGGCGCGTCACGCCTTTGAGGTCGTTGTCCCATTTCGCCGGATCGTTGCCGTACATGCCGTCAAGGTATGGCGGGAACAGGTTGTCGTCACGCAGCGCGGTTTCGACTTCGGCGGCGCACTTCAGGGCTTTACGCAGCGACCACTGCGGTGGGATGCCGGCATGCACCAGTGCCAGGTTTCGTTGTTCGTCGTAATGCATGAGCTTTTGCTGGCGCAACCAGTCCAGCAATTCGGCGCAGTCCGGGGCCTCGATGATTTCGAGCAGGGTGTCGCCTTTTTTCAGGCGTTCGATGTTCTGCCCGGCGGCCAGCAGATGCAGGTCATGGTTGCCGAGCACGCACACCAGCGATTCACGGATGCTATAGAGGAAGCGCAAGGTTTCGAGCGATTGCGGACCACGATTGACCAGATCACCGACCAGCCAGAGACGATCCCTGGCCGGATCGAATGAAACTTGTTTGAGCAGGCACTGCAGGGCTCCAAGGCAGCCTTGCAGATCGCCGACGGCATACGTTGCCATCAGTGCAACGACCCCGGCACCGCAAGGCGGAACGGTGCGATGACCGCATCGAAGTGTTTACCATCGTCGGCAATCATCTGATACGTGCCCTGCATGGTCCCGACCCTGGTGGTCATGACCGTGCCACTGCTGTAGGTATGGCTTTTGCCGACGTCGATCAATGGCTGTTGGCCGACCACGCCGGCGCCACGAACCTCTTCCACGTGCCCGTCACCATCGGTGATCACCCAGTGCCGTGACAACAATTTCGCCGGTATCAGGCCATTGTTTTTTACGGTGATGGTGTAGGCGAAGGCAAAGCGGTCGTGTTCGGGTTGCGATTGTTCTGCCAGATAGCGGGTGACGACGCTGACGTCGACCTGATAACGAGGATCGGACATGCAAGAGGCCTTAAAAACGAAGCGGGACGCGGGGCATAGCTGATGAGGTTCAGTCTAGGCCAAGTACCGGGTAGTAAACCAGACATGGGCGCTGGTGTCCTACCCGATAACGCTTGGGTTCTGTCAGACGTCCGCTGGCTTGTGCTGGGATTGTTCGCTGAGTTTGTCAGCCAGGCGCACGAAGGCGGCCAGGTCGAGTTGCTCAGGGCGCAGGCTGCCATCAACGCCGGCGGCTTCGATTTCGGCATTGCTCAGCAGCAGCTTGAGGGTATTGCGCAGGGTCTTGCGGCGCTGGTTAAAGGCTTCGCGTACGACGCGTTCCAGCAGCTTGTGATCTTTGGCGGGGTGCGGCAACACAGCGTGGGGCACCAGGCGCACGATGGCTGAATCGACTTTCGGTGGCGGGTTGAACGCGCCCGGGCCGACGTTGAACAGATGCTCTACCCGACAGTGATACTGAACCATGATCGACAAGCGACCCCAATCACCACCGCCAGGACCTGCCGCGAGTCGCTCGACCACTTCCTTTTGCAGCATGAAGTGCATGTCACGAATCAGGTGAGCGTTATGCAGCAGGTGGAAGATCAGCGGCGTGGAGATGTTGTACGGCAGATTGCCGACCACCCGCAGACTGCCTGGCGCCGCATTCAGGCTGTTGAAGTCGAACTTCAGTGCATCGCCCTGGTGCAGGTTGAAATTGCTCTTGCCGGCAAATTGCTGGTTGAGGATCGGGATCAGGTCCTTGTCCAGTTCAACCACATCGAGTTGAGCGCCGCTGCCGAGCAGGCCCTGGGTGAGTGCGCCCTGGCCCGGGCCGATTTCCAGCAGACGGTCCTCGGCTTTTGCATGGATGGAGCGCAGGATGCGGTCGATGACGCCGGCATCATGCAGAAAGTTCTGGCCAAAACGCTTGCGCGCCTTGTGTTGGTATTGCTCGTTCATAAACGGGTCTCGGCCATCTGGTAGGCGGTTTCCAGGGCGACTTGCAGGCTGCCGGTGTCGATCTTGCCGCTGCCGGCCAGGTCCAGGGCGGTGCCGTGGTCGACCGAGGTGCGGATGATCGGCAGGCCGAGCGTCACATTGACGGCTGCGCCGAAGCCTTTGTATTTCAGCACAGGCAGGCCCTGGTCGTGGTACATCGCCAGCACTGCGTCGCAGTGCTCCAGATATTTGGGGGTAAACAGAGTGTCGGCGGGCAGCGGACCACGCAGGTCCATGCCTTCGCCGCGCAGGCGCTCTAATGTGGGTTCGATGATGTCGATTTCTTCATGGCCCAGGTGCCCACCTTCGCCGGCGTGGGGGTTGAGCCCGCACACCAGGATACGCGGCTGGGCGATGCCGAACTTTTCTTGCAGATCGGCATGCAGGATTCGTGTGACCCGTTCCAGACGCTCCGGGGTGATCGCATCGGCGATCTCGCGAAGTGGCAGGTGGGTGGTGACCAAGGCCACGCGCAAGCCGCGGGTGGCGAGCATCATGACCACTTGCGCGGTATGGGTCAGGTCAGCGAGGAATTCGGTGTGCCCGGAGAAAGCGATGCCGGATTCGTTGATCACACCCTTATGCACCGGGGCGGTGATCATGCCGGCAAAATGTCCATCCAGGCAGCCTTGGCCGGCGCGGGTCAGGGTTTGCAGAACGAAAGCGGCGTTGGCCTTGTCCAGTTGCCCGGCGACGACCTTGGCGTTCAACGGTGTATCCCAGACATACAGGCTGTTGGCTGGCGCGGGCAGATCCGGCCAGTTATCCGGCGTAACCGGCAGCAAGTCGACGGCCACACCGAGCAACGCGGCCCGCTCGAGGAGCAGGTCGCGGCTGGTAATGGCAATCAAGGGGTGTGGCTGGGCTTGCGAGGCGAGCAGCAGGCACAGGTCAGGACCTATGCCGGCCGGTTCGCCGGGTGTCAGCGCGAAACGTTTGGGTTTCACTGCGCTGCCTGGTCGGCGCCAGGGAGTTTGATTTCTACGTACGCTTCGTCACGGATCTGACGCAGCCAGGTTTGCAGCTCTTCGTCGTATTTGCGGTTACGCAGTACGGTCATGGCTTGTTGCTCGCGAGCCTGGGTGGTGCTGTCGGTGGCGCGACGGCCAAGGACTTCCAGGACGTGCCAGCCATATTGAGTCTGGAAAGGCTTGGACAGTTGACCTTGCGGGGTCTTGGCCATCACTTCGCGGAACTCCGGGACCAGTGCGTTCGGATCGATCCAGTTCAGGTCACCGCCGTTGAGTGCGGACCCCGGGTCTTCCGAATAGCTTTTTGCCAGTTCGGCAAAGTCTTCACCCGCTTCGATTCGGCTGTAGAGCGACTGAGCCAAGGCCTTGGTTTTTTCTTCGTCACGGATCGGGCTTGGTTTGACCAGAATGTGGCGCACATGCACTTCATCGCGCATCTGGGTTTCGCCGCCACGCTTGTCGAGGATCTTCAAAATAATGAAGCCGCCCGGTGTGCGCATTGGCTGGGTCACGTCGCCAACCGTCATGGAGCTCAGCAGGCGATCGAAGGGCGGTGGCAGCTGGGCAGCTTTGCGCCAGCCCATGTCGCCGCCTTCCAGTGCGGTTTCACTGGCGGATTTGGCGATGGCCAGCTGACCAAAGTCAGCGCCTTGCTTGAGCTGCTGGTAAACCGCGTCAGCCTGTTTGGCAGCATTCTGAATCGCGTCGGAGTTGGCGCTTTCCGGCGTTGGAATCAGGATGTTGGCCAGGCGGAACTCCTCGGACAACTGCATTTTGCCGAGGTCGGACGCCAGGAAGTTCTTCACTTCCTGCTCGGTTACCTGGATACGTTCGGCCACTCGGCGCTGACGTACGCGGCTGATGACCATTTCGCGACGGATCTGGTCACGCGCGTCGTCATAGGACAGACCGTCGCGAGTCAGGGCGGCGCGGAACTGGTCGACCGACATATTGTTGCGCTGGGCAATAGTGCCGACAGCCTGGTTCAGTTCTTCATCGGTAATGCGGATACCGGAGCGCTCGCCGATCTGCAATTGCAGGTTCTCGACGATCAGGCGCTCAAGCACCTGTTGCTCCAGTACGCTGGCCGGTGGCACGGCAGTGCCGCGCTTGGCGATGGTTTGCTGAACTTCATGGACGCGCTGGTCCAGTTGGCTCTGCATGACTACGTCGTTGTCGACGATGGCCACCACCTTGTCGATGGACTGTACCGCGGCGTTGGCCGCGGTACCCAGGAACAGCGCGCCCAGCAGCAGCGGGCGCAGACAATCAGAAAGCTTGGTCTTCACGTTCACGATAACCTTGGATGCCTTTGTCGAGGAAGCTCTCTACTTTGGAGCCTGTGAGGCCGCCGAGTCCCTTCAGAACAATTTGGAGGAAGACGCCATGGTCGCCTTTTTCGTTTTCCGGAGCGTCTTGACTGGTTTCGTCATAATCGACCCAGTAACGGTTGATCAGGCGCAGTTTCCAGCAGCAGTTGTCGTACTCGAAGCCACCAAAGGCTTCCAGGGTACGGTTGCGGTTGTAGTCATACTGCCAGCGGCTGATGACGTTCCATTGCGGCACGACCGGCCAGATCACCGAGAAGTCGTGCTGGACGATCTTGTAGTAGTCCTTCACGTAGCCAGGCTGGCCCGGGGTGCCATAGTCACCGCCGCCGACCTGCCATTTACCGGAGTTCTGGTCGTAACGAACCTGGTCATTGCGGTAGCGATAGCCGGCGTTGACGACCTTGTTCGGGTTGTCTTCAGGCTGGTAATGGAACATCGCGCTGCCCGAGCGAGGGCTGCGGCTGTCCGGGTCCCAGTTGTAGTCGGCGGTGGTGCGCCAATCGCGGTTCCAGCGATATTCGTATTCCAGCGCATAGGGGGAGACATCTGACTTGGCGTCTTCGCGATCGTTGAAGTCGATGCCTGGCAGTTGGACTTTACGGTCCTTGAAGTACAGGGCCTGGCCGACGCTGATGCGTTGACGCTCAAAACCATCGTCTTCGATCCAGCGGCTGGTTACACCAAGCGACAGCTTGTTCTCGTCGCCGACACGGTCAGAACCGGAGAAGCGGTTATCCCGGAATAGCGACGCATAATTGAAGGTGTATTCGCTGGTGTCGAACACAGGAATGTCTTCCTGATCCTTCTCTGGAACATAAAGATAGAACAGGCGCGGTTCGAGGGTCTGGCGGTAATTCTTGCCGAACCATTGGGTGTTGCGATCGAAATACAGGCCGCTGTCGATGCTGGCGATCGGTACAGCACGGTTCTGGTTGCTGTCGAACGTGCCGTTGAGACGGTCCTGTTCTGCAGTCTGCGCGGCAATCTGGCTCTTGCCGATGCTGTCCAGATCCAGTTGATACTGCGTGTACTGATACTTGAGCTTCGGCGTCAGGAAGCCATAGCTGGCCTCCATCGGGAAGCTGACGGCGGGCGCAAGGTTGAGGCGATCGCCGTTGGCGCGGGCCAGACCTTGTACGTTGGTGTCGAGGCGCGGCTCGACATTACCGTCTTCATCGGTGAAGTTGCCGTTCTTCAAGTCCCGGTCGAACCGCACGAGCTCGGTATCGTAGGTGAAATTGAATCCGCCCGGACGTTCCGGCAGCGCACCGTTGAAGGTGATTTGCGGCAAGCGGTCATACGGCGTGATGTTGGAAACGGTCGCCAGCTGATACGCCTGAGCATTCACGCGAGCGGTGTAGCTGTCACCACGGTAGGTGACCGAACCCTGCTGGTTCACATAGTCAGCGCTTTTCACGCCAATCTGGTCAGTCTGCAGATCCTGGAAGTAATAAGGATCGCTGATCTTGGTGTAGTCGACTTGCGTGAACACGCGCGAGTCGAGACCACCCTTGTGCTGCCAGTTGTACATGTAGCGGGTTTTTTCGTAATCGGTCTGCAGTTTGCGGTCGTCGTTCTCGTCATTGAGGTACGCGGCGCCGAACTGACCTTCGCTGGACTTGGTCAGGTAGCGGAATTCGCCTTCCATCAACAGGCCACGGTCGCTCATGTAACGCGGGTACAACGTGGCATCGTAGTTCGGTGCCAGGTTGAAGTAGTACGGCGTGACCAGCAGGAAGCCGGTGTCGGTGCCGGTGCCGATGGTCGGCGGCAGGAAGCCGGACTGGCGACGGTCGTCGATCGGGAAATAGATGTACGGCGTGTACAGAACCGGAATGTCCTTGACCCGCAGTGTCACGTTGGTCGCAGTACCGAAGCCGGTGGCCGGGTTCAGGGTGATGTTGTTGCCCTTGAGCTGCCAGGCGTTGCTGTTCGGTTCGCACGTGGTGTACGTACCATCCTTGAGGCGGATGATGGCGTTCTCGGCACGTTTGGCGTACAGCGCGTTACCGCGGATACGCGATTTGTGCATCACGTATTCGGCGTTGTCGATTTTGGCTTCACCGGTGTCGAGCTGCACGTCGGCGTGGTCGCCCACGATCAGGGCGCCGTTGTCGCGAACGCGCACGTTGCCGCTCAGTTCACCGCGGCTCTCGGCCTGGTAAAGGTTGGCTTCGTCGGCTTCGACCTGCATGCTGCCCTGGCGCATGACCACGTCACCGGCCAGGGTAGCGACTTGCTCTTCCTGCTTATAACGTGAGGCTTTGGCGCCGATAAAGGTTGGCGCATCGCTTTTATTCGTCTTGTCATTCATGCCAGGACGAATCGGTTCGATATAGGAACCAGAGCAATACGGACCGGTTTCGGCCAATTGCGCTGCGGTGAGCTGTTCACGGGGAACCCAGTCGAGGTGACTGTAGTCTTCGCTACGCGACTTCAGGCCACGGCCTTTGGATTCGGTGACGAGTACGGTCTTGGCGCCAGCGTCCTCGCTGGTACCGCTCTCGGCCGCAGCCTCGTCGGATGCGACTGCGCTGCCGTCATGCACGGGACGCGGAGGCAATGCAGCCGCCGGCGTCTTTGGCGCACAGTCCCAGGCACCCGAAGCAGAGACTGAGCAGTCATACTGTTCCGCGGCGACCACAAAGGAAGTGGCGAGGGGTTGCAAGGCCAGCAGACTGCCGGTTACCAACAACGGAAATTTTTTACGAAACGCGGGGGATTTCAATGCCATCTTATTAGTCCGGGCTTCCTGCGTGCCATCTGCCCGCGGTGTGGGCCGCACGCCTCTCGATGGTCTGAAAAAGATGCTGGATAATAAAGCATGACCCGCTTGACGGCTAGCGCCGTCGGAGACCCTTGCAATGCCTGACCAAGATGTACGTTTGCAACACCTGAAAGTTTGGCTCGATGAGCAATTGGCAATCCTTTTTGCGGATCAGGGTTGGGGTACCGTACCCCCGGCCACGTTGACCGCGGCCAGCAGCGACGCGAGTTTTCGGCGTTATTTCCGATGGGAAGGCGCCGGGAGAAGTTTCGTCGTGATGGACGCGCCACCGCCCCAGGAAAACTGCAAACCCTTCGTGGATATCGCTTTTTTACTGGCGAAATCCGGAATAAATGTGCCGAAAATTTATGCTGAAGACCTCGAGCGCGGATTTCTTTTGCTCAATGACCTGGGCAACAAGACCTATCTGGACGTGATCGACAGCGAAAATGCCGATGCTTTGTTCGACGATGCCCTGCAGGCGCTGTTGGCTTTTCAGCAGTTGCCGATGGTCGCACCCCTGCCGAGTTACGACGTGGCATTGTTGCGGCGCGAGCTCGAACTGTTCCCGCAGTGGTACGTAAAACGCGAATTGGGCATCGAGTTCGACGCCGCGCAGCAAGTGCTCTGGCAGCAAGTCAGCGATTTGTTGATCGACAGCGCGCTGGCTCAGCCCAAAGTCCTGGTCCATCGCGATTACATGCCACGCAACCTGATGCTCAGCGAGCCGAACCCCGGCGTGCTGGATTTCCAGGATGCGGTCTACGGACCGGTGACCTACGACGTGACCTGTCTGTTCAAGGATGCGTTCCTCAGCTGGCCTGAAGAGCGCGTGCGCGGTTGGCTGGAAAGCTATTGGCAGCAGGCTTCGGCGCTGGATATTCCGGTACAACCGGATTTCGAAGATTTCCTGCGGGCCAGTGACTTGATGGGCGTGCAGCGTCACCTGAAAGTGATCGGCATCTTCGCCCGCATCTGCCACCGCGACGGCAAACCGCGTTATCTGGCTGACGTGCCGCGTTTCTTTGACTATATAGATGCGGTGCTCGCCCGCCGGCCTGAGTTGGCGGAGCTGGATGTGTTGCTCGCCAGTTTGCGCGCTGGAGTGAAAGCATGAAGGCCATGATTCTCGCCGCAGGTAAAGGTGAGCGCATGCGCCCGCTGACCCTGACCACGCCAAAGCCGCTGGTTCGCGCCGGCGGTGTGCCGCTGATCGAGTACCACTTGCGTGCACTGGCGACTGCCGGTTTTACCGACATCGTGATCAACCATGCCTGGCTGGGGCAGCAGATCGAAGATTACCTGGGCGACGGTTCGCGCTATGGCGTCAGGATCCAGTATTCGCCGGAGGGCGAGCCGCTGGAAACCGGCGGCGGGATCTTCCGCGCATTGCCCTTGCTGGGTGATGAGGCCTTTGTCGTGGTCAATGGCGATATCTGGACTGATTATGACTTTGCCTTGTTGCATCAGCCGATTGCCGGGCTTGCTCATTTGGTGCTCGCGAGCAACCCGGCCCATCACCCTGATGGGGATTTCCAATTGATCGACGGGCAGGTCCGTGACGGTCAGCCGGACGCGGCCACCCTGACCTACAGCGGTATCGCGGTGTTGCACCCGCAGCTGTTCGAAGGTTGTTCTGCCGGCGCGTTCAAGCTGGCGCCATTGCTGCGTGCCGCAATGTCCGCCGGGAAAGTGTCCGGCGAGCGCCTGAACGGGCAATGGGTCGACGTCGGCACTCACGAACGCCTGTCTGAAGCCGAAGCCCTGATCGAAGCGAGACGCTGACGTGTTGTGGCCAGGGACTCTGATCGGAGCCGGGGCGGGCTTTGCCATTGCCAGCATTCCGGGGGCCATGCTCGGTGCTTTGTTGGGGCAGGCGCTGGATCGACGCCTGCATTTGCAAAGTTGGGCACATCTGCGGGAAAAGCTCGGCGGTCGTCCGGTTTTGCGCAACGATGAACTGCTGTTCGTGTTGCTCGGCAGGTTGGCCAAGTGCGACGGGCGAGTGGTGGACGGTCATATCCAGCAGGCGCGTCAGGAAATGCGCTCGCTGGAAATGAACGAATCAGCGCAGCGTCGGGCCATTGCCGCCTTCAATCGGGGCAAGTCGGGCAACGACCCGTTGCGCGGATACCTGCGCCGCCTGGGTCATCAGCCCCATGCCGCCGAAGGTGTCCTGCGCGCCTGCTGGCGGATGGTCTGGGCCGATGGTCGCGCGGGGCAACAGGAGCGCGAACTGATCGCGCAATGGGGCAAGTGGCTGGGCTGGTCGACTCGTCAGATCCTGGCGTTGGCCCAAGACTATGAGCCTCAGAAACGTCCAGAGGTTAACCGCGTTACAAGTTATCAGGATGCCTTGCGGCTGCTGGGGGTATCGGCCACCAGTGAGCCGGCGCAGATCAAGCGCGCCTACCGGCGTCTGCTCAGCCGCCATCACCCGGACAAAATTGCCGGCAGCGGGGCGACGGCGTCGCAGGTGCGTGAGGCAACCGAGAAAACCCGGGAGCTGCACAACGCTTACGCGCTGATCCGGCAGCGGCGGGATTTTCGCTAGCCGCCAAGGTGTGTGTCGTCAGTGATTACGCTATCGCGGGCAAGCCTTGCTCCTACTGGATTTGCGTCGTACACGAATTTCGCCATCGACATGAAACCTGTGGGAGCGAGCTTGCTCGCGATAGGAGTCACACGATCTATCAATCCGCCGCATTCTGCGGATTCAACCAGCCCCGCACCCGGCGAACCAGTTGCTCCTGCTGCGCCTTGTCATTGCCCGGCAACGCCTTGAGCGCTACCTGGCTGAAGGCCGAAGTCTTCAAGCGTTTGCTGGCTTGCAAGCGAGCCAGCGCGGCGTTGCGATCCAGCGGTTTGTCCATGTAAAAGATGTCGGCTGTGGGCAATTTCAGGTTCGGTGCGAGTTGGTCCAGGTCGGGTTTCACTTGCGCCGGCGTATGCGCGGCAACCATGACGAAGCGTTCGATTTGCGATGGTTGCCGCTCGCTCAGATACCGCGCGGCCCAATAAGCGCCGGTGCCATGGCCCAGAACGACGATGCTGCGGGCGCTTTGCTGTTCGGCGAAGGCTATCGCCGCATCGATACGGGCGAAGATTCTTTCGGCGTCGGCCTTGGACTGTTCTTCACTGGTTTCAGCGACAGGTTTGTCAGGCACTTCAGCTTCACCTCCCGCGACCTGCTCGATAGGGGCGGCGGTGGCCGCGTCCTTGCTGCCGGTATCCGGCGTTTTCGGCACCGGTGGCACTTCGACAAAGCGTGGCGCGATGGCATCGCTTTGCAAGTCCGGCAAGGTGATACTCAGGCTGCTCCATTGCGCGTCTGGCAATTGGCGGCGCAACGGACCGATTGCTTGCGGCCAGTCAACGGTTTCGCCTGCGCCCGGGACGATAATCACCGCGCCTTTGGGCTCGGCGGTATTGGCCGGTTTCCACAGGGCCAGGAACGTGTCGCCGCCCGCTTGCAGTTGCTGTTGCTCATGGGACGGGATTTTTCGCTCGAGGGCGGCCGCTTCTTCCTGGCTACGCTCAGGCAACGGCTGGCGTTCAAGCGGTTTTTCTTCCGCCGGTTGCTCCACGGCGGCAGGTGCCGGGTCGGCGGCCTCGACGGAAAAAGCGCATGGCAGGATCAGCGACAGGCACAATGCTGGCAGTGCCAGGCGGTAGACAGGGGGCATCGGATATTCCAGGCCAGAAGTGATTCCGGCAGCCTAATGGGTTGGTCAGTATTTGTCAGTGTGTGAGAGTTCGATGATGCGTTTTCGCTGCCTGTGGGTTATCGGCTGGTTGTGCTTTCCCTTGATGGGCTGGGCGGCGGCCGCCCCACCGGCGCACGTCGCAGCTTTGTCTGCCGACCAGCAACAATGGCTGGCACAACAGGGCGAGTTGCGTGTCGGGCTGGTGTTGCAGGCTCCCTATGCTCAATACGATCGCCGTTTGCAGCGCTTGTCGGGGGTCAATGTCGAGCTGATGAAATGGCTGGCCAAGTCGCTCAAGGTCGAGCTGAGCTGGCGTAACTTTCCCGATCTCGAACAGCTGGAGGCCGCCGCGCGTGCCGGTGAAATCGATATCGCCCCGGGACTGAGCCAAACGCCCGGCGGTCTGCGCCTCTGGCAGTTTTCCGATCCCTACATGCGGGTGCCGCAACTGGTGGTCAGCGACCAGAAAAGCACCGGTGCAGTGGAACTCGAGAAGCTCGACAGCCAGACCCGCGTGGCCGTGCGAATGCCCAGCGCTACCGCCGACTACCTGCGCGGCAACTATCCGCACCTGAACCTTCAGGGCGTGCCGATGGAACGGCAGGCGCTGCAATTGTTGTTGAGTCAGCAGGCTGGCTATGCCGTGGTCGATGAGGCGCAGTTGGGACGGCTGTCGGTCGAACCGGAATTTTCCGGGTTGGTAGTCGTGGGTGATATTGGCCTGCCGCAGCTGCTACGGGTGGCTACGCTGCGCGACAAACCGCAACTGGCCGGCATTGTCGAAAGCGCACTGCGGGCGATCCCGGCCAAGGATCTGGAAACCCTGCACAACCAATGGCTGCAACCCAAGTACCCGCGACTCACCGAATCGCCCGGGTTTTGGCAAAACCTTTGCCTTTTGTTGTTGGTGCTGGCGTTGAGCTGCATGGCCATTGTGCTCTGGCAGCGTCGTCAGCAGCACAGCCTTGAGCAGCGACTGGCGGCCGCGCAGGCCGACATCGCCTTGCGCGCCGCCAGTGAAGAAGCCCTGCGGCTGACCCAGTTTTCCATCGATCAAAGCACTGTCGGCATCCTTTGGGTCAATTGGGACAGTCACGTGCGCTACGCCAACCGTGCCGCCGAAACCATGCTTGGCTATCCATCCGGCGGGATCATCGACCGTCCATTGATCGAGTTCGAACCCGGCCTGCACATGGATCGCTGGTTGAACCTGTGGAAGAGCGCCAGGGCCAGCGACGAAACGCCACAAAGTTTCGAAACCAATTGCTTGCGGGCTGACGGCAGCATCCTGCCGGCCGATGTTTCGCTGAGCTTCCTGCGCTTTCGCGATGGCGAATACCTGGTGGTTTATCTCACCGACGTTACTGAGCGTCGCCGCGCCCTGGCAGCGTTGCAGGAAAGCGAGGCGCGGCTGCAGGGGATCGCGGCGAATGTACCCGGACTTGTCTTTCGCCTGGAACGGGCGCCGGTGACAGGTCAGATAGACTTTGCCTACATCAGCGAAGGCAGCGAGAGCCTGGTGGGATACTCGCCGGCGACCCTGGCCCATCGTGACAAAGGCTTGCGCAGCCTGGTGCACCCGGACGACAAGGCCAGTTATCACCAGACCCAGGATCATGCTCTGGATACCGACAGTGACTGGTCCTGGCAAGGGCGGATTCTCACGCGCCAGGGCGAACAGCGCTGGGCGGAAATCAAGGCGATCACCCGTCAACTGGAGGACGGCGCCTATGTCTGGGACGGCATCGTCTGGGACATCAGTGAGAGCAAACGCATCGAATTGGAACTGGCCAGCTCCCGCGAGCAGTTGCGGGAGTTGTCGGCGCACCTTGAGAGCGTGCGCGAAGAAGAAAAGGCGCGGATTGCCCGGGAAGTGCACGACGAGTTGGGGCAGATGCTGACCGTGTTGAAGCTGGAAACGTCCATGTGCGAATTGGCCTACGCGCAGCTCGACCCTGGGCTGAACGAGCGCTTGAACAGCATGAAACGTCTGATCGCCCAGCTGTTCCAGCTGGTCCGCGATGTGGCCACGGCATTACGCCCGCCGATTCTCGATGCCGGGATCGCCTCGGCCATCGAATGGCAGGCCCGGCGCTTCGAGGCGCGCACACAGATTCCGTGTCTGGTGCAGGTGCCGGACAATTTGCCGTTGCTCAGCGATGCCAAGGCGATCGGTCTGTTTCGCATCCTTCAGGAAGCGTTGACCAATGTCATGCGCCACGCCCAAGCGCATACTGTTGAACTGACACTGACCCGAGAAGGCGAAGTGCTGTGTCTGACGGTCAGCGATGATGGCGTAGGATTCGTCGCCGCAGCTGGCAGGCCAACGTCCTTTGGCTTGGTGGGCATGCGCGAGCGGGTGCTGATCATGGGCGGTGAGTTGTCGCTTGAGAGTGAGCCGGGGGAGGGCACGACCCTGAGTGTTCGAGTGCCATTGGATGAGGATAAATAAGTGATCCGTGTACTGGTAGCTGAAGACCACACCATCGTCCGCGAAGGCATCAAACAGTTGATCGGCCTGGCCAAGGACTTGCTGGTGGTAGGGGAGGCGAGCAATGGCGAACAATTGCTCGAAACGTTGCGGCATGTACCCTGCGAGGTGGTGTTGCTGGATATCTCCATGCCCGGTGTGAATGGTCTGGAAGCGATTCCCCGGATTCGTGCGCTGAACAATCCGCCGGTGATCCTCGTGCTGTCGATGCATGACGAAGCGCAAATGGCCGCCCGGGCATTGAAAGTCGGAGCCGCGGGATATGCGACCAAGGACAGTGATCCGGCGCTGTTGCTCACGGCTATTCGCCGGGTCGCCGCAGGTGGGCGTTACATCGATCCTGACTTGGCCGATCGCATGGTCTTCGAGGTCGGCCTGACCGATTCGCGACCGTTGCATTCATTGCTTTCGGAACGTGAGTTCTCGGTGTTCGAACGTCTGGCCCAGGGCGCCAACGTCAACGACATCGCCCAGCAACTGGCCCTGAGCAGCAAGACCATCAGCACCCACAAGGCGCGCCTGATGCAGAAGCTCAACATCACGTCGCTGGCCGAGCTGGTGAAGTACGCGATGGAACACAAGCTCCTCTGACGCTGTGCCCAATCCCCCTGTAGGAGCCAGGCTTGGCGGCGAAGGCGTCCTCGAAATCGCCTTCGCCGGCAAGCCTGGCTCCTACAGGGGGACGGCGCCGGCCGTATCCATTCGCGACAGCCCCTGGATACCCGTTTTGCCGTTGCTTGCGGCCTGCAGCTGACAGCTTGTCGCCGCGTTTGCCAAAACGCGCCATCCTTGTAGGGCAATCCCTACCCCCAACCTTCCATCCGGCTGAGGCGAATCTCTCCTGCGCCCCGATTTGCGCAGGCCCCAGCGTCCACTAGGCTTAGTCCACAGCAGTCATCAACAACAAAGGTGTGGGTATGAGCCAGGTCGATTCAAGTGCAGGGGCCAATGATGTTCTGGTCAGCTTTCGTGGAGTGCAAAAGAGCTACGACGGCGAGAACCTGATCGTCAAAGACCTCAACCTGGACATTCGCAAAGGCGAATTCCTCACCTTGCTCGGGCCGTCCGGCTCCGGCAAGACCACCAGCCTGATGATGCTCGCCGGTTTCGAAACACCGACCGCGGGCGAAATCCTGCTGGCCGGGCGCGCTATCAACAACGTGCCGCCGCACAAGCGCGACATCGGCATGGTGTTCCAGAACTACGCGTTGTTCCCGCACATGACCGTCGCCGAGAACCTGGCGTTCCCGCTGACCGTGCGCGGCCTGAATAAAAGCGACGTCAGTGACAAAGTCAAAAAAGTCCTGAGCATGGTGCAGCTCGATACGTTCGCCCAGCGTTACCCGGCGCAACTGTCCGGCGGTCAGCAGCAGCGTGTGGCACTGGCTCGCGCCTTGGTGTTCGAACCGCAACTGGTCCTGATGGACGAACCCCTCGGCGCCCTCGACAAGCAGCTGCGTGAACACATGCAGATGGAAATCAAACACCTGCACCAGCGTCTGGGCGTGACCGTGGTCTACGTGACCCACGATCAGGGTGAAGCCTTGACCATGTCTGACCGGGTGGCGGTGTTCCATCAAGGCGAAATCCAGCAGATCGCGCCGCCGCGCACCCTCTACGAAGAGCCGAAAAATACCTTCGTCGCCAACTTCATCGGCGAGAACAACCGTCTCAATGGCCGCCTGCACAGCCAGACCGGCGACCGCTGCATCGTCGAGCTGGGACGTGGTGAAAAGGTCGAAGCCCTGGCGGTCAATGTCGGCCGGACTGGCGAACCCGTCACCTTGTCTATCCGCCCGGAACGCGTGAGCCTCAATGGTTCCAGTGAGTCGTGCGTCAACCGCTTCTCCGGAAGGGTGGCGGAATTCATCTATCTGGGCGACCACGTCCGGGTTCGCCTGGAAGTCTGCGGCAAAACCGACTTCTTCGTGAAACAACCGATTGCCGAGCTCGATCCGGGGCTGGCGGTCGGCGATGTGGTACCGCTTGGCTGGCAGGTCGAACACGTTCGTGCGCTCGACCCACTTCTAGAGGCGAACTGATCGCCCTTCTGCTTCACCAACCCTGCACGTGGAGAACAATATCAATGTTGAAATCCCTGAAATTCACAGCTCTGGTCATGGGCATGATCGGCGCCTCGCACGCGATGGCCGCAGGCCCGGACCTGACCGTGGTGTCCTTTGGCGGGGCGAACAAGGCGGCGCAGGTCAAAGCCTTTTACGCACCGTGGGAAGCGGCGGGCAACGGCAAAATCGTGGCGGGCGAGTACAACGGTGAAATGGCCAAGGTCAAGGCCATGGTCGACACCAAAAGCGTGTCCTGGGATCTGGTAGAAGTTGAATCGCCAGAGCTGTCCCGTGGTTGTGACGAAGACATGTTCGAGCAACTGGACCCTGCGCTGTTCGGCAAGACCGAAGATTATGTCAAGGGCGCCATCCAGCCATGCGGCGTGGGCTTCTTCGTGTGGTCGACCGTGTTGGCCTACAACGCCGACAAGCTGAAAACCGCACCGACCAGCTGGGCGGATTTCTGGGACACCAAGCAGTTCCCGGGCAAGCGCGGCCTGCGCAAAGGCGCCAAGTACACCCTGGAATTCGCACTGATGGCCGACGGCGTTGCGCCCAAAGACGTCTACAAAGTGCTGGCCGGCAAGGACGGTCAGGATCGCGCGTTCAAGAAACTCGATGAGCTCAAGCCAAACATCCAGTGGTGGGAAGCCGGCGCACAGCCACCGCAGTACCTCGCTTCCGGTGACGTGGTCATGAGTTCGGCCTACAACGGCCGTATCGCTGCCGTGCAGAAAGAAAGCAACCTGAAAGTGGTGTGGAACGGCGGCATCTACGACTTCGACGCATGGGCCATTCCAAAAGGTCTGGACGCCAAGCGTGCCGAAGCGGCGAAGAAATTCATCGCTTTCTCGGTTCAGCCACAGCAGCAGAAGACCTACTCGGAAAACATCGCCTACGGCCCGGCCAACACCCAAGCCGTACCATTGCTGGCCAAGGATGTCCTGAAAGACATGCCGACCACCCCGGAAAACATCGCCAACCAGGTGCAGATCGATGTCAGCTTCTGGGCTGACAACGGCGAGCAACTGGAACAGCGCTTCAATTCCTGGGCTGCGAAGTAACTGGAGGGCTCGCCCTCCTGTGAGGGCGAGCTTTTGTGGCGAGGGAGCTTGCTCCCGCTTGAGTGCGCAGCACTCACAAAATTGGCAGTGCCAACACGATTTTGGGGCCGCTTCGCAGCCCAGCGCGAGCAAGCTCGCTCGCCACAAGGAATGGATGATCGTTCCCACGCAGAGCGTGGGAACGATCAGTACCAAAAATTCGAAGCGGTATTTACCACTTCTGCAATGACCAAAGATTTCCGGAGTACGCCATGGCTATCGCCGTTCCCGTGAACGCGGGTACTGACCCCACCTTGAAGCAGCGGCTCAAGCATGCCGAGCGGGTCAACCGCTGGAAGGCCCAGGCACTGATCGCGCCATTGGTGCTGTTTCTGTTGCTGGTGTTCCTGGTGCCGATCGTGGCGCTGCTCTACAAAAGCGTGGGCAACCCGGAAGTGGTCGGCGGCATGCCGCGCACCGTGTCCGCCATCGCCAGCTGGGACGGCCGCGGCCTGCCCGCTGAACCGGTTTACAAAGCGGCCGCCGAAGACCTCGCCGAAGCCCGCAAGAATCAAACGCTGGGCGATTTGTCCAAGCGCCTGAACATGGAATTGGCCGGCTACCGCAGCCTGCTGACCAAAACCGCCCGCGCCTTGCCGCTTGCCACCGAGCCGGCCTCTTATAAAGAAGCGCTGGAAGGTCTCGATGAGCGCTGGGGCGATCCGGCCTACTGGCAAGCGGTACGTCGCAACACCAGCAGCATTACCCCGTACTACTTGCTGGCCGCCGTCGATCACCGTATCGACGACCTCGGCGAAATCGCTCCGGCCACTCCGGACCAGGCGATCTACCTCGACATCTTCGCCCGTACCTTCTGGATGGGCCTGATCATCACCGTGATCTGCCTGGTATTGGCCTATCCGCTGGCTTACCTGCTGGCGAACCTGCCGTCGCGCCAGAGCAACCTGCTGATGATTCTGGTGCTGCTGCCGTTCTGGACCTCGATTCTGGTACGGGTCGCCGCGTGGATCGTGTTGCTGCAATCGGGTGGCCTGATCAACAGCGGTCTGATGGCCATGGGCATCATCGACAAGCCGATCGAACTGGTGTTCAACCGCGTCGGGGTCTACATCTCGATGGTGCACATCCTGCTGCCATTCATGATCCTGCCGATCTATAGCGTGATGAAAGGCATCTCGCCGACCTACATGCGCGCCGCGATTTCCCTCGGTTGTCATCCGTTCGCCAGTTTCTGGCGGGTGTACTTCCCGCAGACCTATGCCGGTGTCGGCGCCGGTTGCCTGTTGGTGTTCATCCTCGCCATCGGCTACTACATCACCCCGGCGTTGCTGGGCAGCCCGAACGATCAAATGGTCAGCTACTTCGTCGCGTTCTACACCAACACCAGCATCAACTGGGGCATGGCGACCGCGCTGGGCGGCCTGCTGTTGCTGGCGACGGTCGTGCTTTATCTGATTTACAGCTGGCTGGTGGGCGCGAGCCGCCTGCGCCTGAGCTAAGGGGAGAACGAAATGCTGAGTCCTTACATGTCGCCCATCGAACGGGTGTGGTTCTACAGCTTGCGGATTCTCTGCGGCTTGATTCTGTTGTTCCTGATCCTGCCGGTGCTGGTGATCATTCCGCTGTCGTTCAACTCCGGCAGTTTCCTGGTGTACCCGCTGCAAGGCTTCTCGCTGCAGTGGTATCACGATTTCTTCGCGTCGGCGGAATGGATGCGCGCCCTGAAGAACAGCATCATCGTCGCTCCCGCGGCGACGGTGCTGGCAATGATCTTCGGGACGCTGGCGGCCATCGGCCTGACCCGTGGTGACTTCCCGGGCAAGGCGCTGGTGATGGCGCTGGTGATTTCGCCGATGGTGGTGCCGGTGGTGATCATCGGTGTGGCCAGTTATCTGTTCTTCGCGCCATTGGGGCTGGGCAACAGCTTCTTCTCGCTGATCGTGGTGCATGCGGTGCTGGGCGTGCCGTTTGTGATCATCACGGTGTCGGCGACCTTGCAGGGCTTCAACCACAATCTGGTGCGTGCCGCTGCGAGCCTCGGTGCTTCGCCACTGGTCGCGTTCCGGCGAGTGACGTTGCCGTTGATCGCACCGGGGGTGATTTCCGGTGCGCTGTTCGCCTTCGCGACGTCCTTCGATGAAGTCGTGGTGACCCTGTTTCTCGCTGGCCCCGAGCAAGCGACCTTGCCACGTCAGATGTTCAGCGGTATCCGCGAAAACCTCAGCCCGACCATCGCCGCCGCCGCGACGCTGCTGATCGCCTTCTCGGTAATCCTGCTGCTGACCCTGGAATGGCTGCGTGGCCGTAGCGAGAAACTGCGTACCGCGCAGGTTTGACGGCCAGCGATGATCGTTCCCACGCTCCGCGTGGGAACGCAGCCCGGGACGCTCCGCGTCTCAATCCAGAGCCGAACGCGGAGCGTCCGTTGAGGCATTCCCACGCGGAGCGTGGGAACGATCGTGCTACAGGCTCGCTCATTCATGACCTGAATGGCAGACAACCCCCAATCCCCAGCTACTATTGTGCCCAGCTCCCCTATCTATAAGAGGCTGCGCACATGAGTCTTTCCTCTTTCAAAATCGCTCACAAACTGATCACCGGCGCAGGGGCCATCGAGCAACTGTCGGCCGAGCTCACTCGACTGGACATCGACAACCCGCTGATCGTCACCGACGCTGCGCTGGTCAGGTCCGGCACCGTAGCGCTGGCGCTGGCGCAGTTGGGGGATCGAACCTACGAGATCTTCGACCGGGTGCTGCCCGATCCGGAAATCGCCATTGTCGAAGACTGCATGCGGGTCTACCGCGAAGGCGGGCATGACGGCTTGATCGGCCTGGGTGGCGGCAGTGCCATCGATATTGCCAAGAGTGTTGCGGCGTATGCCGGTTATCACGGCGCGCTGGAGGATTTGTTCGGCGTCGACCAGGTACCGCGCAAAGGCCCGCCGCTGATCGCGATCCCGACCACCGCCGGTACGGGTTCAGAAGTGACCAATGTGGCGATCCTTTCCGACAAGGTCGCGCAATTGAAGAAGGGCATCGTCAGCGATTACCTGTTGCCGGACGTGGCACTCGTCAGTCCGCAAATGACCCTGACCTGCCCGCGCAGTGTCACCGCCGCCAGTGGCGTCGATGCCTTGGTGCATGCCATCGAATCCTACCTGTCGGTCAATGCCTCGCCGATCACCGATGCCCTGGCCATCGGCGCGATCAAGCTGATCGCCCAGGCTTTGCCAAAGGCCTACGCCAATCCGTCCAACCTGCAAGCCCGTGAGGACATGGCTACCGCCAGCCTGATGGCCGGTATGGCGTTCGGCAATGCTGGAGTCGGCGCGGTGCATGCGCTGGCCTATCCGTTGGGTGGTCGCTTCAATATTGCCCATGGCGTCAGCAATGCCTTGCTGCTGCCCTATGTCATGACCTGGAACAAAATGGCGTGCGTCGAACGCATGCAGGATATCGCCGAGGCCATGGGCGTGAAGACCGAGCAGTTGAGCGTCAATGAGGCGGCCGATAAAGCCGTGCAAGCCATGACCGAATTGTGTGCAGCGGTGGAAATCCCCGCGGGTCTGCGCAGTTTCGGGGTGCCTGAGGATGCCATCCCCGCCATGGCTGTGGAAGCCGCGGGCATTGAACGCTTGATGCGCAACAATCCGCGCAAATTGAGCGCGATTGATATCGAGAAGATCTACCGCGCTGCCTACTGATCATCGCGCTCACGGTGCGCGCGCCAAAGCATGAGGTATACAATGCGCGCCATCGTGATTTTGCTCAGAAAAGGTGCGTCATGCAGCCCTTCGTAATTGCTCCGTCGATTCTCTCCGCCGACTTCGCCCGCCTGGGTGAAGAAGTGGACAATGTCCTGGCCGCCGGCGCCGACTTCGTGCACTTCGATGTCATGGACAACCACTACGTGCCCAACCTGACCATCGGCCCGATGGTCTGTGCGGCGTTGCGCAAATATGGCGTGACCGCGCCGATCGACGCGCACCTGATGGTCAGTCCGGTGGATCGCATCGTCGGTGACTTCATCGAAGCTGGCGCGACCTACATCACCTTCCACCCGGAAGCCACGCAGCACGTCGACCGTTCCCTGCAACTGATCCGCGAAGGCGGCTGCAAGTCGGGCCTGGTGTTCAACCCGGCGACCCCGCTCGACGTGCTCAAGTACGTGATGGACAAGGTCGACATGATCCTGCTGATGAGTGTCAACCCGGGCTTCGGCGGGCAGAAGTTCATCCCGGGTACCCTCGACAAGCTGCGCGAAGCACGCGCATTGATCGATGCCTCCGGTCGCGACATTCGCCTGGAGATCGATGGCGGCGTGAACGTCAGCAACATCCGCGAAATCGCTGCGGCAGGCGCCGATACCTTCGTCGCCGGCTCGGCCATCTTCAATGCGCCGAACTATCAGGAAGTCATCGACAAGATGCGTTCCGAATTGGCGCTGGCTCGCCCATGAGTGGTTTTGAGCAGCTGTTCCCGGGAAGCCTGCCAAGGCTGGTGATGTTCGATCTGGATGGCACGCTGATCGATTCGGTCCCCGACCTCGCGGCCGCTGTGGATAACATGCTGCTCAAACTCGGTCGCGCACCGGCCGGTATCGCGTCGGTGCGCGAGTGGGTCGGCAACGGCGCCCCGGTGCTGGTGCGTCGTGCGCTGGCCGGTGGTCTGGATCATTCTAAAGTCGACAATGACGAAGCCGAGCGGGCATTGGAAATTTTCATGCAGGCTTACGGCGCAAGCCATGAGTTGACGGTGGTCTACCCCGGCGTTCGCGATACCCTGAAGTGGCTGCAAAAGCAGGGCGTCGAGATGGCCTTGATCACCAACAAGCCGGAGCGCTTCGTCGCACCGTTGCTCGATCAGCTGAAAATCGGCCGTTACTTTCGACTGATCATTGGCGGTGACACCCTGCCACAGAAAAAACCGGACCCGGCCGCGCTGTTTTTCGTGATGAAAATGACCAACATCCCGGCGTCGCAGTCCTTGTTCGTCGGCGATTCGCGCAGTGATGTGCTGGCGGCGAAGGCAGCAGGGGTCAAGTGTGTGGCATTGAGCTACGGCTACAACCATGGCCGGCCGATTGCCGAAGAGTCGCCGGCTCTGGTGATCGACGATCTGCGCAAGTTAATTCCCGGTTGCCTGGATCCTGCCGCTGAGATAACGTTGCCCGACGCTGTTCAATCCCCTCCTGGAAATCCCATCGTGGTGGTCACTCGCAAACTCTGGATGAAAGTCATCAAGGCCCTGGCCCGCTGGCGTTGGCGCGCCTGACTTGATCCTGGCCGGCTCCCCGGCGCGTTTGCATACCTGACTGTTAGACCCTCAAGCCACGAGGCACATCATGATCCGCGAAGAATTCCTGCGTTTGGCCGCTGCCGGCTACAACCGCATCCCGCTTGCCTGCGAAACCCTGGCCGACTTCGATACGCCGCTGTCGATCTACCTGAAACTGGCCGACGAGCCCAATTCCTACCTGCTGGAGTCGGTGCAGGGCGGTGAGAAGTGGGGCCGTTACTCGATCATCGGTTTGCCATGCCGCACCGTGATGCGGGTTCACGATCATCACGTCAGCGTCACCGTCGATGGCATCGAGACCGAAAGCCACGACGTTGAAGACCCGTTGGCCTTCGTCGAAACCTTCAAGGCGCGCTACAACGTGCCGAGCATTGCTGGCCTGCCGCGTTTCAATGGTGGTCTGGTGGGTTATTTCGGTTACGACTGCGTGCGTTATGTGGAGAAGCGTCTGGGCAAGTGCCCGAACCCGGACCCACTGGGCGTACCGGACATCCTGCTGATGGTGTCCGATGCGGTGGTTGTGTTCGACAACCTCGCGGGCAAGATGCACGCCATCGTCCTGGCTGACCCGGCACAGGAAGACGCTTTCGAGCAAGGCCGCGCCCGTCTGGAAGAGCTGCTGGAAAAACTCCGTCAGCCGATCACCCCGCGCCGTGGCCTGGATTTCAGCAAGCAGCAAGCCGCCGACCCTGTGTTCCGCTCCAGTTTCACCCAGGACGATTACGAAAAAGCCGTCGACACCATCAAGGAATACATCCTCGCCGGTGACTGCATGCAGGTCGTGCCGTCCCAGCGCATGTCGATCGACTTCAAGGCTGCGCCGATCGATCTGTACCGTGCGCTGCGTTGCTTCAACCCGACGCCTTACATGTACTTCTTCAACTTCGGTGACTTTCACGTCGTCGGCAGTTCGCCGGAAGTGTTGGTGCGGGTCGAAGACAACCTGATCACTGTGCGCCCGATTGCCGGCACCCGCCCACGCGGAGCCAATGAAGAAGCGGACCTGGCGCTGGAAAAAGACCTGCTGTCCGATGACAAGGAAATCGCTGAACACCTGATGCTGATCGACCTGGGCCGTAACGACACGGGGCGGGTCTCTGAAGTCGGTTCGGTGAAGCTCACCGAGAAGATGGTCATTGAGCGTTATTCCAACGTGATGCACATCGTGTCCAACGTCACCGGGCAATTGAAGGCCGGTTTGACGGCGATGGACGCACTGCGGGCGATTCTGCCGGCGGGCACGCTGTCCGGTGCTCCGAAGATCCGTGCGATGGAAATCATCGACGAGCTGGAGCCGGTCAAACGCGGCGTCTATGGCGGTGCTGTCGGCTACTTCGCCTGGAACGGCAACATGGACACCGCCATTGCGATCCGCACGGCGGTGATCAAGAACGGCGAACTGCACGTGCAGGCCGGTGGCGGCATTGTCGCCGACTCGGTGCCAGCGCTGGAATGGGAAGAAACCCTGAACAAGCGCCGCGCGATGTTCCGTGCCGTGGCCCTGGCCGAGCAAACCCCGGCAAGCTGAGTTTTCACAAGGAACTCACCGGCATTAGAAAAACGCGTCACCCGAGAGGGTGCCGCGTTTTTTGTGCCTGCTGTTTGCCGGATCAGAAGTCCAGCGCAACCCCGACGGTAAGCCCTTGCTGGGTAAAGTCATCATCCTTGCGGAACGTGTAGCCACCGCGCAACGCCAGGTCAGCCGTCAACTTGTGGCTCACGCCCAGACTCACGCGGTTCAGGTGGCTTTGCGGCGTATAACCATCAAGCGTGAAGTCGAGGGTTGGCAGGCTATTGAGCGCGATATTCACCTTCTGCACATCATCTTCATACTCGCGCTCATAGGCATATTCACCGAACACCAGGGTTTGAGGGGTGATCTGGTATTTGCCCTGCAGCCCGGCGCCGAGACGTTTTGAATCGCGTTTCTGGTCGTCAAAGGTCAAAGCCGTGGAGCGGTTGTCATTTTCCGAATAACCGTCGACTTCAACCTTCGCGTAGTCGGCGCTGATGAACGGCGACAGGTGCCAGTCGCTGCCCGGCTGCGCAATGTCATAGCCAACCCGTGCACCGAAAGCCCAGAGATAGCCATCGGTATCGCCTTTTTCCGAGCCTTCGCTGGCACCCAGATCGAATTTGCGTTTGAGGTTGTCGTAATCGAGCTTGCCACCGGTCAACGCGGCATCGGCCCACCAGCGGTTCTGTTGGAATTGGGCAAACACGGTCGCCAGGTAACTGTTGAGTTTGTAGTCTGAATCGTTATCGCCGGCCTCCAGATTCTGTCGATAGAACCCTGCCGCCACACCCACGCGCCAGGCGTCGTCAAGACGATAACTGCCGCCAATATTCAAGTTATAGCCACTGCCATCCGCGCTGGCGCCGCTGTTTTGACTATCGACATCAAGGTGCTGACCGCCGCCGGCGACGATCGCACGCCATTGCCCGACCGCCTGCCAATTTTCCCAGTCCGATTGCCATTGGCTGCGTAGTTCGTCCTGGTGGGCGCGTAAGGTCGCGTGGGCCATTTCTGGCAGCAGCGTCAGTTCCCAAGGCGCGGCGAGCAAGGAATAGGCATAGTCGGAAATCAGCTTTTGCCCCGTTTCAGTCGGGTGAACGCCATCGTTGTAGATCAGCTTGCTCGGGTCCGGCGTGGCGCTGTTGATACCAAAGGCAGCGTTTTCAGTGCAGCCTTCGCCGCTGAAGCATGTGGCAGTCAAGTTCTGGCCGGTGGCGAGGCCGAAACGCGCGGGGTCGGCGAAGGTTTCCTGCAACAGCAATGGAATATTCAACGGGATGATTTGCGCATCGATGCCCGCCAGCCGATTGACCAGTTGCCGGTTGAAGGCCGCACTCAGTTGCGAGGAGGGCGTCTGCAGCGGGGTGCCATTGATAGCCGGGGTCAGACCCAGGTCAGGCAGCAGCCAGACCATGATGTAACGGGCACCGGCGGTTTGCAGGACCTGAGCGCTGTTGGCCAGGCGGTCCGCAGCGGCATTGGCCTGAGCGCCACTTTGCACCCGTCCCTGGAGAAAATCGTTGCCGCCGCCGGAGAGGTAGTACAGGGCGTTCGGATCGGCGCGCAAGTTGTTGGTCGGTAGATAGCCAGCGCGGGTGCGCTCGCCAGTGGCGGAGACGGTAGTGATTGAACTGAGGATCTGGTCGGTGCGGTAGCCGCCCACGGCCCAGTTATTGCCATCGGGCAACCCTTGGCTGGCGCGCGCCGCAGAGGTCGACGCGGCAGTATCGTCCGCGGAAAATCCGAGCCTTGCACCCAGCAACTGCGTCGAGTTGGCGGAATACACTTCGCCACTGCCGTCCTGGTAAGTCGGCCCGGTTCGGTTAGTGAAGCGAAGCGTCGAACCGGGAGGGCCTCCGGTATCGGTGAACTGTCCTGCATCGTTGAGGCTGTCGCCAAACACGATGAAGTTCGAGTAAGGATTAGGCGCGGCCATCGCCTGGGCGCAAGCCATTGCAAGCATGCAACCGGCGATTGGTACGAACAGTGTTTTTCCTGGCATGGGCAAGTCCGTTTTTTTATTGTTTTAGTGGATGAAACGATCGTGCCAAAAACTATAGAAGCAGATGCCATTCGGCGCGAACCCGCCGTTTGTTACCTGAGCTTCGTTCGCGCCATATTGCACGCTCCGCTCGGCTAAGTTACTGTGCCCGGACGTATAAATGAGACCTTCCCCGTGTTGATCGTCAGCAAACTCCTGGATCAAGTCATCAAGGCACACGCCCGTTGGCGTTGGCGCGCCTGAATCCTTCTGCCGGCCCGGCCGGATCTTTACCGCTTTGCCTTCTTAACCCGTGACATACCGCCTTGCCGCGCGATTGCAGCGAACGACAAAGTGCAGGGCGCTGCGGGTAATCCTTCGAAGGCTGTTCAAGTCAGTGAATTCAAGAGGTTCTTAACGCCATGTTGCTGATGATCGATAACTACGACTCTTTTACCTACAACGTTGTGCAATACCTTGGTGAGCTGGGCTCCCAGGTCAAAGTCGTGCGCAACGATGAGCTTACTGTTGCCGAAATCGAAGCCCTCAACCCCGAGCGCATCGTTGTTTCTCCCGGTCCTTGCACGCCGACCGAAGCTGGCGTCTCGATTGACGTCATAAAACACTTCGCCGGCAAGTTGCCGATTCTGGGCGTGTGCCTGGGCCATCAATCCATCGGCCAGGCATTCGGCGGTGATGTGGTCCGCGCCCGCCAGGTCATGCACGGCAAGACCAGCCCGGTATTCCACGAAGACAAGGGCGTCTTCGCCGGCCTGAACATGCCGCTGACGGTCACGCGCTATCATTCGTTGATCGTCAAACGCGAAACCTTGCCTGATTGTCTCGAACTGACCGCATGGACTCAGCTCGAAGACGGCTCGGTCGACGAGATCATGGGCTTGCGTCACAAGACTCTGAACATCGAAGGCGTGCAGTTCCATCCTGAATCGATCCTCACCGAGCAGGGCCATGAGTTATTCGCCAACTTCCTCAAACAAACCGGCGGCACGCGCTAAGGACTTTTCATGAATATCAAGACAGCCCTGAGTCGTATCGTCGAACAGCTCGACCTCAGCACCGATGAGATGCGCGATGTCATGCGCGAAATCATGACCGGCCAATGCACGGACGCGCAGATCGGCGCATTCATGATGGCCATGCGCATGAAAAGCGAAAGCATCGACGAAATCGTCGGTGCCGTGTCGGTCATGCGCGAATTGGCAGACAAGGTCGAACTCAAGACCCTCGACGGCGTGGTCGATGTGGTCGGCACCGGCGGTGATGGCGCCAACATTTTCAACGTCTCGACCGCTTCCGCTTTCGTGGTGTCGGCAGCCGGTTGCACCGTGGCCAAGCATGGTAACCGTGCGGTCTCGGGCAAGAGCGGCAGTGCCGATTTGCTGGAGGCGGCCGGTATTTACCTGAACCTGACGCCGGTCCAGGTAGCGCGCTGCATCGACAACGTCGGTATCGGCTTCATGTTTGCCCAGACCCATCACAGCGCCATGAAACACGCCGCCGGTCCGCGCAAGGAGCTGGGCCTGCGCACGCTGTTCAACATGCTCGGCCCGCTTACGAATCCGGCCGGTGTGAAGCATCAGGTAGTGGGCGTGTTCACCCAGGCATTGTGCCGGCCATTGGCCGAAGTGCTACAGCGTTTGGGCAGCAAGCATGTGCTGGTGGTGCATTCCAAAGATGGCCTGGATGAGTTCAGCCTGGCGGCACCGACCTTCGTGGCGGAGCTCAAGGACGACAAAATCACCGAGTATTGGGTCGAGCCGGAAGACCTGGGCATGAAGAGCCAAAGCCTGCATGGCCTGGCGGTGGAAAGCCCGGCGGCGTCCCTCGAGCTGATTCGCGATGCCCTGGGCAAGCGCAAGACCGAAAACGGTCAGAAGGCGGCGGAGATGATCATGCTCAATGCCGGCGCTGCGTTGTACGCGGCCGACCATGCCAGCAGCCTGAAAGAGGGCGTTGCCCTGGCGCACGATGCGCTGCATACCGGTCTCGCTCGGGAAAAGCTCGAGGAGTTGGGTGCGTTTACCGCGGTATTCAAAGTGGAGAATGAGGGATGAGTGTACCGACGGTTCTGGAAAAGATTCTGGCGCGCAAGGTCGAGGAAGTTGCCGAGCGTAGTGCTCGCGTAAGCCTCGCCGAGCTGGAAAACCTGGCCAAGGCGGCCGATGCACCCCGTGGTTTTGCCAAGGCATTGATCGAACAGGCGAAGCAAAAAGAGCCGGCGGTCATTGCCGAAATCAAGAAGGCTTCGCCGAGCAAAGGCGTGATCCGCGAGAACTTCGTTCCTGCCGACATCGCTAAAAGCTACGAAAAGGGAGGGGCCACCTGCCTGTCGGTACTCACCGACATCGATTACTTCCAGGGAGCCGATGTGTACCTGCAGCAGGCTCGTGCTGCCTGCAAGTTGCCGGTCATCCGCAAGGATTTCATGATCGATCCGTACCAGATCGTGGAAGCCCGTGCGCTGGGTGCAGACTGCGTGCTGTTGATCGTCTCCGCGCTGGACGACGTGAAAATGGCCGAACTGGCCGCCGTCGCCAAAAGCGTCAACCTTGATGTGCTGGTGGAAGTGCATGACGGCGATGAGCTGGAGCGGGCCTTGAAAACCCTCGACACGCCGTTGATTGGTGTGAACAACCGCAACCTGCACACCTTCGACGTCAACCTGGAAACCACCCTCGACCTGCTGCCGCGCATTCCTCGGGATCGTCTGGTGGTGACCGAGAGCGGCATCCTCAATCGGGCCGATGTCGAGTTGATGGAAATCAGCGATGTGTATGCGTTCCTGGTCGGCGAGGCGTTCATGCGCGCCGAAAGCCCTGGCACTGAATTGCAGCGTCTGTTCTTTCCGGAGCGCGGCCTTCCTGTCAGCGGTTCAACACTTGACTGAATAAGCATCGCGAGCAAGCTTGCACCCACATTGGAATTTTGGTCTGAACCAATCCCCTGTAGGACTGAGCCTGCTCGCGATAGCGGCATAAGAAACACCTCAGACTCCCTGTCCTACGGAAAACCTTATGACCTCACCTGTCTCCCTGACCATCGAAGCCGGCCTGCAAGCCGAACAAGACTTGCTGGCATCAGTCTGTGCCGGTGATGCAGAGTTCGGTCTGTTGTTCTGGCAACCCAGCGATCAGGCTTTGGTGATGCCACGCCGTTTGAATCGTCTTCCGGCCTTCGATGCTGCCTGTGAGGTCTCGGCAGCAGCGGGCTGGCCGGTATTGTTGCGCGATACCGGAGGCGAACCCGTTCCCCAGTCAGCCACAACAATCAACATCGCCCTGGTTTACGCACCGCCACGCAGCGAAGGCGATTTGAATCGCATCGAATCTGGCTACCGGCGCCTTTGCGACCCGATCTGTCAGTTGCTGGATGAGTTGGGCGGCACCTCGTCCCTCGGTGAAATCGAAGGTGCGTTTTGCGACGGTCGCTTCAACGTCAACCTGGACGGACGCAAGATGGTCGGCACCGCCCAGCGCTGGCGCCAGAGTCAGGGCGGTCAGCGTCCGGTGGGCCTGGTGCACGGGGCGATGTTGATTGATAACGAACGAGAGTCGATGGTCGCGGCGGTCAATCGTTTCAACGAGGCTTGTGGCCTGGACCAGCGAGTGCGAGCCGAAAGCCACATCGCCCTGCACGAGAAATTCACGGCGCCGGATGCACTGGCCCGTCTGGACGAGCTCTACCGGCTGATGCTCAAGCAGATGTTCAGCGCCTAGCGTGTGCCAAAGACCACCATGGTCTTGCCTTTGACGTCCACCAGGTTGCGTTCCTCAAGATCTTTGAGCACGCGACCTACCATCTCCCGGGAACACCCGACAATCCGCCCGATTTCCTGACGCGTTACCTTGATCTGCATGCCGTCGGGGTGGGTCATGGCGTCCGGCTGTTTGCATAACTCAAGCAGGCAACGCGCGACGCGGCCAGTCACGTCGAAAAACGCCAGGTCACCCACTTTGCGCGTGGTATTGCGCAGGCGTTGTGCGATTTGTCCGCTAAGCACGTAAAGAATGTCTGGATCCTGCTGCGACAGTTCGCGGAATTTCGCGTAGCTGATTTCCGCGACTTCGCATTCTACCTTCGCCCTTACCCAGGCGCTTCGCTCTTGTTCCAGGCCCGCCTGCTCGAACAAGCCCAGCTCGCCGAAGAAATCCCCGGTATTGAGATACGCGATGATCATTTCCCGACCGTCGTCATCCTCAATGAGGATGGTGACCGATCCCTTGATGATGAAAAACAACGTCTCCGAGCGATCCCCGGCGCAGATGATGTTGCTCTTGGCCTGATAGCGGCGGCGCTGACAATGCATCAGCAGCTTATCGAGGTTCTTGATCTTGAGTGTGGGGGCAATAGCAACCATGGTTGTATCCCGAAAAAACTGCACGGTATGTTTGATTTTTTTATGAATTGCGCAAGCCGCGGCAAAGGCTGGTTGTGCGTCAGCGAATTGGCGTCAGCTTAACAGACACTTCCGACATTATTCGAGAAATTACCTACAGGGCCGTAGGTTGCGTCCCACGACGAGGCCGCCGTCTATCACGGGGGCTGTGCTAAGCTGGCAACCCTTTTTTATACAGTGGAGTCTTGGCGATGAAGGCACGCATCCAATGGGCTGGCGAAGCCATGTTCCTCGGCGAATCCGGTAGCGGTCATGTCGTGGTCATGGATGGTCCGCCCGACGCTGGCGGCCGCAACCTGGGTGTCCGGCCGATGGAAATGCTCCTGCTGGGTGTTGGCGGTTGCAGCAACTTCGATGTGGTCAGCATCCTCAAGAAATCCCGCCAGGCTGTCGAGAGCTGTGAAGCCTTCCTCGAAGCCGAGCGCGCGACCGAGGACCCGAAAGTCTTCACCAAAATCCACATGCACTTTGTGGTCAAGGGCCGTGCCTTGAAAGAGGCCCAGGTCAAGCGTGCCATCGAACTGTCCGCCGAAAAATACTGCTCGGCATCGATCATGCTTGGCGCGGCGGGTGTCGAAATTACCCACGACTACGAGATCATCGAGCTCGGTTGATTCAACAGTTTTCGAGCACAAAAAAGGCGAATACCACACGGTAGTCGCCTTTTTTGTCCCTTGTAGAAGCGAGCCAGCTCGCTACCTCAGGTCAGATCCGATAAGTACTCTTGGTCATCACCTTGGCCAGCAAGCTCATCCCGAACTTCACCGGCGCCGGAAACCGAAAGCCGCCTGCGTCTAGCGCACTTTCGGCGTGCTGTTCTTCGTCGATGCGCATTTGCTCCAGAATCGCCCGGGACTTTTCATCCTCGGCCGGCAGTTGCTCAAGGTGTTCGTTCAAGTGTTTGCACACCTGATCTTCGGTCGCTGCAACGAAACCCAGGCTGACTTTGTCACTGATCAGCCCGGCAACAGCGCCGATTCCGAACGACATGCCATAGAACAGCGGATTGAGAATGCTGGTGTGGCTGCCCAACTGATGGATGCGTTGTTCGCACCAGGCCAGATGGTCGACTTCTTCTTCGGCGGCATGCTCCATGGCGGCGCGCACTTGCGGCAGCTTGGCGGTCAGGGCTTGGCCCTGGTACAGCGCCTGGGCGCAGACTTCGCCGGTATGGTTGATGCGCATCAGGCCGGCGACGTGCCGGGTCTCTTCATCGCTCATTTTCACGTCCGGCTGCACGATGGCGGGTGACGGGCGGTATGGCTGGCCACTGAAAGGCAGCAAAGTACGCATCGCGGCATCGGCTTGCAGCAGAAGGCGGTCAATCGGCGAGTAGTGACGTTGGGTAGTCATGCTGACCTCCGGAGGAATCTCGGCGGCCAGTTTAACCCAATCGGCCGGGGAAGGTTTGCGCTGGGTCATTGTGCTGCAGTTGCCATGACAATGTTGTGATGCCCCGATGGGAGCGCCACTTGGCCGTTCCCATCGGGTGTGTTGTCATCAGCCCGGCGGCCAGTGCATCTGGCGCTGACCCAGCACATGCATATGAATGTGATAGACAGTTTGTCCACCTTCTTCATTGCAGTTCATGACAACGCGAAAGCCCTTCTCACAACCAAGCTCCAAAGCCAGGCGCTGGGCGGTAAACAGAATGTGCCCGGCCAATGCCTTGTCGTCTTCGGTCAGGTCATTCAGGGTGCGCACCGGCTTCTTCGGAATCACCAGAAAATGTACCGGTGCCTGTGGGGCGATGTCGTGGAAGGCCAGAACCTGGTCGTCCTCGTAAATGATCTTCGCCGGAATTTCCCGGTTGATGATCTTGGTGAACAGAGTATCCACAGCTGTTTTCTCCGTTGTTTGGGCTGGCCTGAGTGTACTCATGGGATTTGCCCGAGCCCAGCTTTTTACCTGCCAGACCTTTTAGCGCGGGCAATAAGCCTTGTTGACCATGCCGGTGATTGTCCGGATCAGCCAGCGCGAGCCGAACCGGGACAGGGCGGCGAGCCAGCGATTGCGCCGTCCCGGAATAATGATTGCGCGGTTTTTCTCAAGAGCCCGTACGGTGTAGAGCGCCACTTCTTGCGGGCTCATCAGCAGTTTGCTGTCGGCCAGTTTGTCTGTGTTCAACTGCGCGGTACGGAAAAATCCGGTGCGCGTCGGACCAGGGCAGAGCACCGAGACCTTGACCGCACATTTTTTCAGCTCGACGCGCAGCCCTTCGGAGAAGTGCAGCACGTAGGCCTTGCTCGCGTAATAAGTGCTCATCCACGGACCAGGATGGAACGCTGCGACCGAAGCGACATTCAGGATCTGCCCGCCGCCTTGTAGCGCCATACTGTTACCGATGGCGTGGCATAAACGCGTGAGGGCCAGGATGTTGACTTCGATCAGGTCTTGCTCGGTCATCCAGTCCTGGGCCAGAAAGGGACCGCAGGTGCCGATACCGGCGCAATTGACCAGCAGATCGATCTGACGGTCACCTTCCTCCAACTCCAGCAGGAACCCGGACAACCGCAGCGGTTCCCCCAGGTCGCAGGCGCGGAACAGCACTTCCACGCCAAAGCGTTGCGTCAATTCAGTTGCAATACTTTCCAGCTGATCACGCTGTCGGGCCACCAGAAGCAGGCTGCGTCCGCGGCGGGCCAGCGCTTCGGCCATCGCCAGGCCGATGCCACTGGAAGCGCCAGTGATCAGAGCGTAACGGGTCATGCAGTTCTCCATCGCAACAGCTCCGCGCCGCGACGCGGGTGTCACGGGTGGGGAGCGCTGTTCATTCTTTGGCAGAGTCTACAGGGGGCTGGGCTTCTTCGGCTGCATCGGCGGCCGAATTTGCGTCAGGTTCGACTTCGACTTCAATTTCGTCGGTGGTGACCGAGCCACTTTGGTAGCTGCTTTCGAGCGTGTTTTCGTACTCATCCTTTATGGCTGAAAGGCCGCCCGCCAGAGCTGCGACGATAAACAGCGCGATCACCACCAGCCATAACGCGGATAACACTTTGACGGCAGTGCTGTTGGGTGGCGGCGGAGCGCCGTACCGGTTGGCAGTCTGGTTACCCGGCATCGCCAGCAGCAACAGCGGAAAGAAACTGCCCACGAACGGCACAAGATTGAGCAACCACAGCCAGCCTGACCAGCCAATATCGTGCAGGCGTTGGACGCTGATCATGATGCTGGCGATGAGGAATGCCAGGCACAGGAAGAAGACCAAAATGCCAGCGATGATCAGGCCGGCAGTCGAGTCGCTGCTGACAAGCGCGAGGCCAATCAGGGCGAATACACCGACAACGGCCATTGTCACAAGCCCAAGCACCATCGACCAGGCGAGAAAACGCAGGCGCCCGATACGCCCTTCAACGCCAAATGGTTTGAGTGTGGCGAACCCAGCGACACTTTCACCGACAATGGCCCGAGGGGGGGCATAAGGGGACTGCGGCTCTGCTATCGCGTCAGCGGGCACATGATCGTGAACGTCGGACAGATGCAATTGGATCGAAGGTTCGGATTCGATACGCGCATCGATGCCGGTGTTCTTCAGAGCCTGGAGGTAGGTCTGTGCATCGGCGTGCGACAGATCGCGCTTGAGGGCAACAGGCCGGCCACTGAACAAGCGTTCGATGGCGGTGACGTCGCTCTTGAACAGCGCCGCGAGATTGAGTTTGGCGGTGCCAATATCGACACCTGGTAGCAGAGCGCCGTCGAACACGATCTTGAAACGGTCTTCGCTCATTGCCGAGGCATCCTTGTCGCGAGAGTTTTAGTACAGCGAGTGTAAGGCCAGCCATGTTGGACTGGCCTGTTTTTGTTTCAGCGTGGCCAGCGCTTGGGTAATTGAGCGGCGTGCTCCAGCGCCTTGCGATACTCGGCGTCGAGGCGCGCGACCAATTGGTCAACACTCGGCAGGTCATCGATTTCGCCTACGCCCTGGCCTGCGGACCACACGGTTTTCCAGGCTTTGGCTTCATCGTTCAGCGGCTTGAGTTTAGAGCCGAAATTGACCTCGCCTTTATTTTGCAGCGCCGCCATGTCGAAGCCGGCAGCTTCGAGGCTTTGGCGCATGAAGCTCGCCGGCACACCTGACACCGCTGGAGTATGGACGATGTCCGCCGCTTTGGACGTCAGCAGCATCTCTTTATAAGCGTCGGGTGCATGACTCTCGGTTGTGCCGATAAATCGCGTGCCGAAGTAGGCAAGATCTGCACCGAGCAATTGCGCCGCCAGAATTTCGTGGCCGTGGTTAAGGCAGCCAGCCAAGAGCAAGGTCTTGTCGAAGAACTGCCGGATCTCGGCGATCAGCGAGAACGGGCTCCAGGTCCCGGCATGCCCGCCAGCGCCTGCGGCGACGGCGATCAGGCCATCCACACCGGCCTCGGCGGCCTTCTCTGCATGGCGGCGGTTCGTTACGTCATGGAACACCAGGCCACCGTAGCTGTGGACCGCGTCGACCAGTTCTTTCACCGCGCCGAGGCTGGTGATCACGATCGGCACTTTGTGTTCGATGCAGATATCGAGGTCAGCCTGGAGCCGAGGGTTGCTGTTGTGGACGATCAGGTTCACCGCGTATGGCGCAGGTTCTTCCATTGTTGCCAGTCCTGCTTCGATCTCCTCCAGCCAGGCTTTGAAGCCGCTGCTCTCGCGCTGGTTCAACGCAGGGAAACTGCCAACCACGCCATTACGGCAGCAGGCGAGCACCAGTTGCGGGTTGGATATCAGGAACATCGGCGCTGCCACCACGGGCAAACGCAGACGTTGTTCGAGCAGAGCGGGCAGCGACATTGGAAGTACCCCGGTAAGTTATCTGATGGAATTAGAACGGCCGAACGACGACCAGAATTACGATTGCCAGCAATATCAGAACCGGCACTTCATTGAACCAGCGAAAAAAGACATGGCTGCGGGTGTTTTCGCCACGGGCAAAACGCTTTACCTGCGCACCGCACATGTGGTGGTAACCGATCAGCAATACCACCAGGGTCAATTTGGCGTGCATCCATCCGCCTTGACTGAAATAAGCGCCGGGGTTCAGGCTGATCAGCCAGCCGCCGAAGATCAGGGTCGCAATCATCGCCGGCCCCATGATGCCCCGGTACAGCTTGCGCTCCATGATGCTGAAACGCTCCTTACTGACGGTGTCTTCGCTTTGAGCGTGATAAACGAACAAGCGCGGCAGGTAGAACAGGCCGGCGAACCAGCAAACGACGCTGACGATATGAAGCGCTTTAAGCCACAGAAAAAGCATTTTTAGTTATCCCAGGATTCACGGTAGCCGGAATAGTAGAGGCTTGAGCGTCCGCACGTCACCTTGCCGGTTGTCGCAGGCGCGCGCGGCCCCTATTATCGACGGCTTTCCAGTGGGTTCGTTGAGGGCAGGTTTATGGTCAAGGTCGGTATCGTCGGCGGCACGGGTTACACCGGTGTCGAACTGCTGCGTCTGTTGGCGCAACATCCGCAAGCGGAAGTCGTTGTCATCACTTCCCGATCCGAGGCTGGCCTTGCCGTGGCCGACATGTATCCGAACCTGCGCGGCCACTACGACGGTTTGGCATTCAGCGTTCCGGACATCAAGACGCTGGGCGCCTGCGATGTTGTGTTCTTCGCCACGCCCCACGGTGTTGCCCATGCCTTGGCGGGTGAACTGCTGGCAGCCGGGACCAAAGTCATCGACCTGTCGGCGGATTTCCGTCTGCAGGATGCCGATGAGTGGGCCAAGTGGTATGGCCAGCCGCATGGCGCGCCAGAGTTGCTGGACGAGGCGGTCTATGGTCTGCCGGAAGTCAATCGTGAGCAAATCAAGAAGGCGCGCCTGATTGCTGTCCCGGGCTGCTATCCGACGGCGACGCAATTGGGGTTCCTGCCATTGCTCGAAGCCGGCCTGGCCGATGCTTCGCACCTGATCGCTGACTGCAAGTCTGGCGTGAGCGGCGCTGGCCGGGGTGCCTCTGTAGGCTCGCTGTACTCTGAAACGTCGGAAAGCATGAAGGCGTACGCCGTCAAAGGTCATCGTCACCTGCCGGAAATTCGTCAGGGGCTGCGTCGTGCAGCGGGCAAGGACGTAGGCCTGACTTTCGTTCCGCACCTTACGCCGATGATCCGTGGCATTCACTCGACGCTATACGCGACGGTCGTGGATCGCTCGGTGGATCTGCAGGCGCTGTTTGAAAAGCGCTATGCCAACGAACCGTTCGTCGACGTCATGCCGGCCGGAAGTCATCCGGAAACCCGCAGCGTGCGCGGTGCCAACGTATGCCGTATTGCGGTGCATCGTCCGCAGGACGGTGATCTGGTAGTCGTACTCTCGGTGATCGATAACCTGGTCAAAGGTGCTTCGGGGCAAGCGGTACAGAACATGAACATCCTGTTCGGTCTGGACGAACGTCTGGGTCTGTCCCACGCAGGCATGCTGCCGTAAAGCTGGTTTGCACACAAAAAAAGGCCCGTTGAACGGGCCTTTTTGCATTTGCGGATGGCGGTTGGGTTGGTTGATATAGCATAACAATAGTTGACCGCTTTTCTAGGAGAAGCGGATAATGCGCGTCATCACGCAATATGACGGCTTAGCGCCGGGAGATAGTCAGCATGAGCGTCGAATCCTTCACCCCCACGGCTTTGCAATTCACCCACGGTGCCGCGCACAAGGTGAAGAGCCTGGTCGATGAAGAGGGCAATGATCGCTTGAAGCTGCGCGTATTCGTTACGGGCGGCGGTTGTTCAGGTTTTCAGTACGGCTTCACCTTCGATGAAGAAGTGGCCGATGACGACACCATCGTCGAGCGCGAAGGTGTGAGTCTGGTGGTCGATCCGATGAGCTTCCAGTATCTGGCAGGCGCCGAGGTGGATTATCAGGAAGGTCTGGAAGGTTCGCGTTTCGTTATCAAGAACCCGAACGCAACCACTACCTGTGGCTGTGGTTCTTCTTTCTCGATCTGATCAGCACTCCAGCATCACTCAACGCCGCATGGTCGCCAGGCCCTGCGGCGTTTTGCTGTCCGGGCTTTAGGCGGGATAGATAGCGCCAAGGACGCGTAGCCCGCGCGCGCCGGTCACACTTGGGCGATTGGCGGCGATGCCTTCGAGGCAGCAGTGAGCGAGCCAGGCAAATGCCATGGCTTCGACCCAGTCGGGATCGACGCCATAGGTTGATGTACTGCTGACTTTCGCCTTCGGAAGCAGGCCGGCCAAACGACTCATCAGTGTGGCGTTATGCGCGCCACCGCCGCAGACCAGCACTTCTTGTGTGTCTGTCTGGGCGCCTTGCAATGACTCGGTGATGGTCAATGCGGTCAGTTCAAGCAGCGTTGCCTGCACGTCTTCGGCAGCGAAGGGCGGGAGGTGCGCGAGGTGTTGCATCAACCATGGCAGGTTGAACACTTCCCTGCCGGTGCTTTTCGGGCCTTGGGTGACGAAGAATGGATCACTGAGCAGCGCCTTCAACAGCGTGGGTTGGACCTTGCCACTGGCGGCCCATTGGCCGTCACGATCATAGCTGTCGCCACGTTGCTGATGAATCCAGGCATCGAGCAGTACGTTGCCCGGGCCGCAGTCGAAGCCGCTAACCGGCTTGCCGGGTTCGATCAGGCTGAGGTTGCTGAAGCCGCCGATGTTGAGCACCGCGCGGTTGCCGGGCTGCGCATCGAACAGAGCTTCATGAAAGGCTGGGACCAGCGGAGCACCTTGACCGCCAGCGGCCACATCCCGACTGCGGAAGTCGCTGACCACGGTAATACCTGTCAGCTCGGTCAGCAGCGCGGGATTACCGATTTGCACCGTGAAACCGCGCGCAGGTTCATGGCGAATGGTTTGGCCATGGCTGCCGATCGCGCGAATATCGTCACGGGTAAGGTGCTGTTGAGTGAGGAGGGCGTTGATGCCCTGTGCCGCGAGTTTTACCCAGTTCTGCTGGGCGATGGCGGAGCGGGCAATTTCGTCCGGACCGCTGGCGCACAGGCCAAGCAGTTCTGTGCGCAAGGAATCGGGCATGGGAATGTAGAGGGTGGCGATCAGCCTGATCGCCGAGGTCTGCTCGACCAGGGCAATGTCCAGGCCATCAAGACTGGTCCCGGACATCACACCTATATAAAACGGCATGACTCAGCGCTTCGCCGAAGCTAGCTGGGTGGCTTTTTCCTGGTCCATACGCGCCATCAGCGGTTGGCTCTGTGCCAGGAAGCGTGCGCGTTCTGCTTTGGAAATCGGATCGGCCATCGCGACTTTCTGGCCCAGTGGGTCGACGTGCACGCCGTTTACCTGGAACTCGTAATGCAAATGCGGACCGGTGGACAGGCCGGTGGTGCCGATGTAGCCGATCACCTGGCCCTGTTTGACTGAGCCTCCGGTCTTGATGCCTTTGGCAAAGCCTTGCATGTGGCCATACAGCGTGCGGTAGCTGTTGCCGTGCTGCAGAATCACGGTGTTGCCGTAACCCCCGCGGCGGCCGGCCAGCAATACTTTGCCATCACCCGCAGCCTTGATCGGCGTACCGCGCGGAGCTGCGTAGTCCACGCCTTTGTGAGCGCGGATCTTGTTCAGGATCGGGTGTTTGCGACCCATGGAGAACTTCGAACTGATGCGGGCGAAATCTACCGGAGTCCGGATGAACGCCTTGCGCATGCTGTTGCCATCGGCGGTGTAGTAGCTGCTGTTGCCTTGTTTGTTGGTGTAACGCACGGCGGTGTAGGTCTTGCCGCGGTTGGTGAAGCGTGCAGACAGGATTGGGCCGTTGCCGACAGCTTTGCCGTTGACCACTTTCTGTTCGTAAATCACGTCGAACTCGTCACCCTGGCGAATATCCTGGGCGAAGTCGACGTCGTAGCCAAATACACTGGCCATGTCCATGGTAAGGCTATGGGACAGGCCGGCACGGGCTGCGGATTGTGAAAGCGAACTGTTGATGACGCCGTGAACATACGCGGATCGCACCGTTGGCTTGGCGGTGATCCGGTTGAACATGTAGCCCTTGTCAGTCTTGCTCAGGGTGATGGTTTCAAGGTCGCTTACCTTGCTGTGCAGGCTGCTCAGCTGGCCATCCGGACTCAATTCGAATTCGAGTTTTTGCCCGTGCTTGAGTTGGCTGAACTGCTTGGCCTGCTTGTCGCTGGCGAGCACGTCATGTACCGAAGTGGCCGGAAGACCGACCTTCTCGAAAAGTGTAGAGAGCGTATCGCCCTTCGAAACGATCACTTCCCTGTGGTTGGGAGCCTTCTTTTCTTCGGCGACCGCTACAGCAGGGGCGGGTTCCGGTGCGGCTTCAGCCGTTTGCGGTGTGTCTTCGACGCTGTTTTCGATCTGTGCGAAAGGAGAAGCTGCCGGCTCATTTGTGGCTTGAACGGCTTCAGCAGCGTCTTGATCTTGTGTCAGTTGTTCAGCAGGGCTTTCCAGTTCAAGACTCAGTGTCGTCTTTTTGGCTTCAACATCACTGGAAGGAAATACCAGAAGCGCCAGGCTCAAAAGGGCGGCGATGCCGCTCGCAGCGAGCAGGTGGGTCTTCGGGTAAAGCGGCGGCGCTTTAGACGATTCTTTGGTCATAAGTAGTTTTTTGACTTTGAAAAGATGAATTGGAAAAGATGAATGACATGATGAAGATGAAATAACTGTATAAAATATAACCAAATCATCTCTGAAGCAAGTCCACGGATATCGCTGTCTGTGGATTGGCGTCCGTGCGCCGGGCAAACCTTGTATTTGACGCACGTTCTTGTATGGTTGGTTCCCTTTGAATCTGAGCCTTGCAGGTTGGTTATGAAGTCGGTTGAAGAGCAGCTAGCGCTGATCAAACGTGGTGCAGAAGAACTGTTGGTCGAGTCCGAGCTGGTGGAAAAGCTCAAGCGCGGCCAGCCGCTTCGTATTAAGGCAGGCTTCGATCCGACCGCGCCGGATTTGCACCTGGGTCACACCGTGCTTATTAATAAGCTGCGCCAGTTCCAGGAGCTGGGGCATCAAGTGATCTTCCTGATCGGTGACTTCACTGGGATGATTGGCGATCCGAGCGGCAAGAGTGCAACGCGTCCTCCGCTGACTCGTGAGCAGGTTCTGGAGAACGCTGAGACCTACAAGACTCAGGTATTCAAGATTCTCGATCCTGCCAAGACTGAAGTGGCCTTCAACTCCACCTGGATGGACCAGATGGGGCCGGCCGATTTCATTCGCCTGACTTCCCAGTACACCGTGGCTCGCATGCTCGAGCGCGATGACTTCGACAAGCGCTACACGACCAATCAGCCAATCGCTATTCACGAGTTCCTGTATCCGCTGGTTCAGGGTTACGACTCGGTCGCCTTGCGTGCGGATGTCGAGTTGGGTGGTACTGATCAGAAATTCAACCTGCTGATGGGGCGAGAGCTACAGCGTGGGTATGGTCAGGAGGCTCAATGCATTTTGACCATGCCGTTGCTCGAAGGCCTGGATGGCGTGAAGAAGATGTCCAAGTCTTTGGGCAACTATGTCGGTATCCAGGAAGCGCCGGGAGTCATGTACGGCAAGCTGGTTTCCATTCCGGATGCGCTGATGTGGCGTTATTTCGAGCTGCTGAGCTTCCGTTCCATGGATGAGATCAATGCATTGCGTGCTGATGTCGAGGCGGGCGCTAATCCGCGTGACATCAAGATCAAGCTGGCTGAAGAGATCGTTGCGCGTTTTCATGGTGAAGAGGCCGCCGCCAATGCTCACCGCGGAGCCGGGAATCGCATGAAGGATGGCGAGCTGCCGGATGATCTGCCTGAGATCGAATTGACTGCCGCAGAGGGCATGCCGATCGCAGCTGTCCTTAATAAGGCTGGCCTGGTCAAGAACTCGGCCGTGGCGCGAGATCTACTTGGGTCTGGTGGTGTGCGTGTAGATGGTGAGGTCGTGGATCGCACCTTTATATATGCACTGGGCGCGACCCATGTTTGCCAGGCAGGTAAAAAGGCATTTGCGCGTATTACGCTCAAATCCGAATAAACCTGAAATAAGGGGTTGACGGCGAATTTTAGAAGCCTATAATTCGCCCCACTTCCGGCGCAGTCGAAGCGGAAAACTCCTTGGTAAACAATGAGTTACGCAGTTTTAGGCAGCAAGTTGCTTCAGATCATCGAAGCCAGAAGGAAGTTGAAAAAGAGGTGTTGACAGCAGCGTTTAACGCTGTAGAATTCGCCTCCCGCTGACGAGAGATCGACAGCGCAAGTGGTTGA